>DATMMV010000182.1:0-49403 GCA_035569635.1 Bacteroidia bacterium
TGTTTTTCTTCTTACTTCTTTAATGAAGTTTTCGGTGGTTTGTTTTTTCTTTGTTTCCATGATTATTTAAATTTAATAATTTTGGAAACACTATCTAACTTTTAATTATATTTAGTCCACTTTATGCTGACGATTTACAAACAAGTCACTGAAATTTTAACAAAATTCAATTGGGATGTGGAAGACATGGGCAAAGCCGAAGGAGCCCGCGCCATTGAGCCTCTTTGCATTTTATGGTGCATTCCGGGAATGCTGAATAACCAATGGAGCCACGCTTTTAAACTTTTAAAGAAATAACAATGTTCAGAATAAACACGTTTGAAGAATATCAAAGCGAGCATAAAAAATCAGTTGAGAATCCTGAAAATTTTTGGGCAGAGAAAGCAGAACACTTTAGCTGGAAAAAAAAGTGGGATAAAGTTTTGGATTGGAATTTCACGGAACCAAAAGCAAATTGGTTTATTGGTGGAAAATTAAATATTACCGAAAATTGCCTCGACAGGCATTTACCAAAAAAGGCAAATGATATTGCTTTTTATTGGGAACCGAATAATCCGGATGAAGAAGGAAAAAAAATTACCTACAAACAATTACACGAAGATGTTTGCAGGCTTGCTAACGTATTAAAAAAACACGGCACAAAAAAAGGCGACCGCATTTGTATTTATATGCCCATGGTTCCTGAAGCAGTTGTTGCGATGCTTGCCTGCGCACGTATTGGTGCCGTACATACGGTTGTGTTCGGAGGTTTTTCGGCTTCTTCTTTAGCGGGAAGAATTCAGGATTGCGATTGCAAAATTGTATTGACCAGCGATGGGGCATTTCGCGGCGATAAGGCCATTCCCATGAAAGCTACTGTTGATGAAGCTTTGGAAATTTGTCCGTCGGTAGAAAAAGTTTTGGTTTTAAATCGCACCAACACAAATGTCAACATGAAAACCGGGAGAGATTTTTGGTGGCAGGAAGAAATTAAAAATGCTTCTGCTAATTGTGAGGCTGAGGAAATGGACAGCGAAGATTTACTTTTTATTTTATATACATCGGGCAGTACAGGAAAACCAAAAGGCGTAGTACACACTTGCGGTGGTTATATGGTGTATACCTGTTACTCGTTTGAAAATGTTTTTCAGTATAATCCCTGTGAAATTTTTTGGTGCACTGCTGATGTGGGTTGGATTACCGGCCACTCGTACATTACTTACGGTCCGCTTTTGGCAGGAGCGACTTCAGTACTTTTTGAAGGAATTCCAACTTATCCCGACGCGGGAAGATTTTGGAAAGTGATTGATAAATACAAAGTCAATATTTTTTACACTGCTCCTACTGCCATTCGTTCTTTAGAAGCGGCAGGTTTGGATTTTGTAAATCCTTACAAACTGGATTCTTTGCGCGTGCTTGGCAGTGTGGGAGAACCGATTAACGAAGAAGCCTGGCAATGGTATCATAAAAACATCGGGAAAGAAAAATGCCCTATTGTTGATACCTGGTGGCAAACGGAAACAGGTGGAATTTTAATTTCTCCATTGGCAAATATTACCAAAACAAAACCAAGCTTCGCTACTTTGCCTTTGCCCGGTGTGCAACCTTTATTGGTGGACGAAAAAGGAAATGAAATAAAAGGTAACGGCGTGGAAGGAAATCTTTGCATTAAATTTCCGTGGCCATCTATTATTCGTACAACGTACGGCGACCATGAGCGTTGCCGGCAAACGTATTTTTCTACTTACAAAAATTTATATTTCACCGGCGATGGTTGTAAACGTGATGAAAACGCCTATTACAGAATTACGGGTCGTGTGGATGATGTAATGAATGTAAGTGGCCACCGCATTGGCACTGCCGAAGTGGAAAGCGCTATTAACACACATGCTGATGTTGTGGAAAGCGCGGTGGTGGGTTATCCGCATGATATAAAGGGACAAGGAATTTACGCCTATGTGATTTGCACCAACAAAGAAAAAAATGCGGATGCTTTGCGAAAAGAAATTTTAGCTGAAGTAACCAAAGTCATCGGCCCCATTGCTAAACCCGATAAAATACAAATAGTAAGCGGCCTGCCTAAAACCCGCAGCGGAAAAATTATGCGGCGCATTTTACGTAAAGTTGCCGAGGGTGATGTGAGTAATTTAGGGGATACTTCTACCCTGCTTGACCCGGCTGTTGTGGAGGAGATAAAACGAGGGGCTTTGTAGATTATTGAAATTACGTGAATCTTTTTATCTTAGTGAAAAATTAACCCTATGCGTAATCAATTTATTTTAGGCAGCCTGTTTCTTATTTTAGCCGCAGGTTTCGTTACTTATTTGTGGCATCCCTTTATCTGGTCGTTTGTGCTGATCGTACCAATCCTCTTATTGGGTATATACGACATCATGCAAACACATCACACCATCATGAGCAACTTCCCCGTGGTGGGCCGCATGCGTTGGTTGGCTGAGTGGCTGCGCCCTAAAATGTACCAATATTTTGTAGAGAGTGATACCGACGGAACACCTTTCAGTCGTTTAAGCCGTAATGTGATTTACCGTCGTGCAAAAAAAGTAAATGATACTACTCCCTTCGGAACACAATTAGATGTTTATCAAACCGGCTACGAATGGCTCAATCATAGTATTGCTCCGTTACCACACGATAAAGTAGATCATAACCCGCGCGTACTTGTTGGCGGGCCTGATTGTAAACAACCTTACTCGGCAAGTATTTACAACGTTTCTGCAATGAGTTTTGGTTCGTTAAGTAAAAATGCGATTATGGCACTTAACGGCGGGGCAAAAATCGGAGGCTTTGCACACAATACCGGCGAAGGAGGATTAAGCCCCTATCACTTGGAGCCGGGCGGAGATGTTTTCTGGCAAATTGGTACAGGTTATTTCAGCTGCCGCAATAATGACGGTTCGTTTAATTACGAAGCTTTTGCTGAACGCGCAGTGTTGCCAAATGTAAAAATGATTGAGATAAAACTTTCGCAAGGCGCAAAACCCGGGCATGGTGGAATTTTACCTGCGGCAAAGGTTACCGCCGAGATCGCAAAAATTCGTTTGGTTGAAATGGGAAAAGATGTTATGTCGCCACCCTATCACACCGCGTTTTCAAATCCGATTGGTTTGTTACAATTTGTAAAAAAATTGCGCGAGCTTTCGGGCGCAAAACCTGTCGGGTTTAAATTATGCATCGGGCAAAAAAGTCAGTTCATTGCCATTTGCAAAGCGATGCTTAAAACCGGCATTCAGCCTGATTTTATTACAGTTGATGGCGGCGAAGGCGGAACGGGCGCTGCTCCGTTGGAGTTCAGTAACTCCGTTGGAATGCCATTGCGGGATGCGCTTGCTTTTGTTTATGACACCCTGCACGGATTCGGATTAAAGAAACATATAAAAATTATTGCCTCGGGTAAAGTACATTCCGGCTTCGATTTGGTAAAAAATATTGCGCTCGGTGCCGATATGTGTAACGCAGCGCGCGCCATGATGATTTCTTTGGGATGTATTCAGGCCTTAGAGTGTAATACAAATACTTGTCCTACCGGCGTTGCAACACAAGACCCAAAATTATATAAAGGATTAGATGTTGCAGATAAACGCGTGCGCGTTGCAAATTTTCATCATGAAACAATTAAAGCAGCAGTTGAGCTGATGGCTGCGGCGGGAATTTCTCATCCGGATCATTTACATCGTTCGCATATTTACAGGAGAGTAAGCGCCAATCAGATTCAGACTTACGCGGAAATGTATCCCTATTTATTGAAGAGTGCTTTATTGGAAGCACCGTTCCCCGCAGGATGGGAATTAGATATGATGAACAGCCACGAAGAAACTTTTGAACCGGCAATTCACTATGCTTAGGATTTAGAAATTGAGATTTAAAAATTTATGATTTTATCCATCATTGTTGCCGTAGCAGAAAATAATGTAATCGGAAAAGACAACCAACTTGTTTGGCATTTACCTGCCGACATGAAATTTTTTAAAGAAAAAACTTCCGGGCATTTTATAATTACCGGAAGAAAAAATTACGAGTCTATTCCCGAAAAATACAGGCCATTGCCTAATCGTACCAATATTGTTATTACACGTCAAAAAAATTACCACGCCCCTTTTGCCATTGTAATTTCTTCAATAGAAGGGGCACTTACTTTTGCAAAAGATAAAAGCGAAGAGGGCGAGGTTTTTATTATTGGCGGTGCTGAAATTTACAAGCAAACGCTTGGTGTTTGTAACCGTGTTTATTTAACGCGCATTCATCACTCTTTTGAAGGCGATACATTTTTCCCGGAACTTAATAAATCAGAGTGGTCCTTAACCCATAGCGAAAAACACACTGCCGACGAGAAAAACAAGTACGATTTTACTTTTGAAACCTGGGAGAGGAAATAATTATTTCTTTCCGCCCGGGACATGGCATTCATTTTCAAATTTTGCGGTAATCACTTGTCCGTTTATAGTAGCGGTAATCTGGCAATACATATAGTCCTGCGTAGATATCTTTGCGGTAAAACCATCCGCGCCATAATGCACAAAGGCTGAAGTTGAATTAGTTTCATTGTAATAAAAGAATTTCGCGGCACCTTCAATTCCAAAATCATTATTTATGGGATTCAGGTTTTTATCATAGAAGTAAATTTCAAGATAATCATTGCATCCGATTACTTCAACGCGGTAATTGCCATAGATCTTAATCTTTCCTTCGTGAGGACCCAAAGCGGAGTCTACCTGCGCTTTGAGGTTCGGCAATAACATTGTCAAAAACAGCAAAAAACTCACAGACTTTTTCATTTGCCGTATTTTATACAAAGCTACAACAACCTGAGCGGTTTTCATATTTAAAAAATCCTACATTTAGAGTTAAAAGCCTTAATAAGTTGTTAAATTCTATCGTCCGGTAATAAGCTTTAAAAAGTAACTTTGCCACAAAATAAACAGTATGAAATTTTTTATCGACACAGCCAATCTCGAACAGATTAAAGAAGCGCAGGACCTTGGTGTTTTAGACGGAGTAACCACCAACCCATCCCTGATGGCCAAAGAAGGCATTAAAGGTGAGACCAACATAAAAAAACATTACGTTGATATTTGCAATATCGTTACCGGCGATGTGAGTGCTGAAGTTATTTCAACTGATTTTGCCGGAATGGTAAAAGAAGGCGAAGAGCTTGCCAAACTGCATAAACAAATTGTGGTAAAAATACCCATGATAAAAGAGGGTGTTAAAGCCATAAAATATTTTACTGAAAAGGGAATTAAAACCAATTGCACGTTAGTGTTCTCTTCGGGCCAGGCTTTATTAGCTGCAAAAGCCGGAGCTACTTATGTTTCTCCTTTCATTGGTAGATTAGATGATGTAAGTACCGATGGTTTACGTTTAATTGACGACATCCGCATTATTTATGACAACTACGGTTACGAAACTCAAATTTTAGCTGCTTCTGTGCGCCACCCTATGCACATTATCGATTGCGCTAAATTAGGTGCCGATGTGGCTACTTGCCCGTTAAGCGCCATTCTTGCTTTAATGAACCATCCTTTAACCGATAAAGGTTTGGCGCAGTTTTTAGCGGATGCAAAGAAATAAGTAAACCTTTAGGGTTTCCAGAACCCGGAAGGCTTACCTTTAAAGCAACGCCGGCCTCTCGGTAATTTCGTGGTATTTTATAACATCTTCCGCAAAGTAATGTACTACCATGCTTTTACGGGTAGAACCCGGGCGGGTAATCTTTTCTCCACCGTGAATTAAATTGGCGTGCCAGATAAGCACATCGCCTTTTTTTGCAGTAAATATTTTTTTCGGAAGTTTTTTTTCTTTTACCACTTCACCGATTTTTTCTTCGTATTTTAAATAATTACTGTCGGCGCCAACGGTAAAAACATTTCCACCACGCTCATAACCATCATTTAATAAATAGGGAAGTTTATGACTGGCAGGATAATAAACAAGCGGACCGCAATCTTCAGTAACATCTTCCAAAGCGACCCAAATAGCAACCAAATAACCAAGCGGATAAGTGGTCATATGAATAGAATCGCTATGCGCTTCCTGCTGGCTGCCTTCTATGAAATTAATAGTTTGAAATGGAATTACTTTTCTTCCCAATAAAAAATCCAACACATCGGTAACATTTTTATTTACTGTAATATTTCTGATAAACTCAGAAGATTTATTGGCAAACATAATTTTGTTACCCAGCGTAAATTCAATTTTCTTTTCGGCTAAAAGCTTTTCTATTTCCAAATTAATTAAGTCGATTGTTTTCTCGTCAAAAATTTTATGCAGAATGATATATCCGTTCTCCTTCCATTCAAGAATAGATTTTTTAATTTCTTCAGAGAAATTTTTTGAAGCCAGTTTATTTTTTATTTCTTCCTCACTCACATTTTTATCCATCCACGGAATCTCTCCCTGCGGTAAACCTGCAAAATCCCTCGAAGAAATACTCTGAAACAAAAATTTACGCATGCCCGCGTCTTTATACGGGCTACGATTATGTTCCAAACCTGATTTATGCAAAAAATTGTAAGCCGAATAGGTTACCTTAAGCGAACGGAGAAAATCTTTTACATCGGCCATGTTTAATCTGATTAACGGCTGATAGATTCAATTATATCATGTTTGGTAATAATATGTACTTCGCCCAAACGGTCTTTCATTAATACCGCGTTGTTTTCTTTCGTAATAAGTTTAGATACTTCTTCTATGCTTGTATTCATATTTACAAAAGGAAAGGGCTTTTGCATCACCTTATCAACTGTTTCCTGTTTTAATTTATCATCAGCAATAAGTTTCGTAAAAACATGGCTGTCGTTTAATGCACCTACAAATTCATTTCCTTTTTTTACCGGCAATTGCGAGATATTATATTTTGATAATATGGCCACCGCGTCCGCTATCTTATCATCGGCGTTAATGGTCAGTAATTTTCTGCTTGAGTGTGAAGATATCAGATCAATAGCCTTCGGTTTACTGTTATCCAGAAACCCACGGTCGCGCATCCAGTCATCGTTAAACATCTTGCCTAAGTAACGTGTTCCGTGGTCGTGAAAAATTACCACCACTACATCGTCTTTCTTAAACATATTTTTCATTTGCAGTATCCCCGCCATTGCAGAACCCGCTGAATTACCAACTAAAATTCCTTCTTCGCGGGCAATACGACGAGTCATAATTGCCGCGTCTTTATCGGTTACTTTTTCAAAATGGTCAATAATATTAAAATCAACATTCTGAGGTAAAAAATCTTCGCCTATTCCTTCCGTGATGTAGGGATAAATTTCGTTCTTATCAAAAACACCTGTCTCTTTGTATTTTTTAAATACAGAGCCGTAAGTATCAATTCCCAGTATTTTTATGTCAGGTTTTTTTTCTTTTAAAAATTTTCCGGTACCGCAAATTGTTCCGCCCGTACCCACTCCCACCACGAGGTGAGTAATTTTTCCGCCTGTTTGCTCCCAAATTTCTGGGCCTGTACTTTCGTAATGCGCCTGCGAGTTAGAAAGGTTATCATACTGGTTGGGTTTCCATGCATTGGGAATTTCATTTACCAAACGCGACGAAACCGAATAATAAGAACGCTCATCTTCGGGGTCAACGTTGGTAGGACAAACAACAACCTCTGCGCCGAAAGCACGAAGCGCGTCAAATTTTTCTTTGGATTGCTTATCGGTAGAAGTAAAAACACATTTATATCCTTTAATAACCGCGGCAATCGCTAAACCCATTCCGGTGTTACCCGAAGTTCCTTCAATAATAGTTCCACCCGGTTTTAAACGGCCATCTTTTTCAGCGTCTTCAATCATCTTAAGGGCCATACGGTCTTTAATGGAATTACCCGGATTGAAGGTTTCAATTTTGGCAAGAACCAGTGCGGGAATCTCAGCAGTTATTTTATTGATTTTAACCATTGGCGTATTACCGATGGTTTCAAGGATTGTCTTACAATATTTCATATTCAAAAGTGCTTTTTCAGAACGTGTAAAATTAACAATTTAAAGTTAAAGCAAAAAGAGAGTAAGGGAACGTCGGCTAAGCGGATTAGATTCTAAAATTTTATGAGGGGCAGTCCTTTTTTTTAATTTTCTCATTTCCAATAAAAAACACTCGTTTTTATTCACATGGATATTAATTAAATTACGTCTGACTTCCAATAAAAACACCTTTTTAGAATTGCCCGGAGTTTATTATTGCTTATTTTTGTTAAACAATAATAAAATTACTCGTGAAACATTAAGAAAACTGCTTATTGATTGGCAAGGTTCAATGAGCAACTTAAAACCTCTCCCTGAAGTGGTGGGAGAGGTTTTTTTATTTCTTTTTTACAGTAAATCGATATTCGCGGTTTTACATTCCTTAATCATGGCATCGGGCCATAAAGCAGGTTGTACTTCATCTATGTGTAAATCAAGAGGGCCTGTTCGTCGGTTTTTACACCTTTAAAATATCCGAGCAGTTTCCTCAAAACCCGCTCTACCGCTGCGTCCGGACAGGAAGCGCCGCTGGTTAAAATTATTTTTACTTTTTCTTTTTTTGGAATAAAATTAAAAGAATTTAATTTTTGTTGGTGCGGGTAATCAAAGTGATGAATGGAATTTTCATTTTCTATTTCCCGTTCAGAAGAGATAAAATAAGTTTTGAATTTTCTTTCAAGTAACTCAACAAGATGTGAGGTATTAGAAGAATTATAACCTCCTACTACGATTGCAAAATCAGCGTCGCTTTCCAGTAAGCCATAAGTGGCATCCTGGTTTTCGTTGGTGGCGTAGCACAGTGTATCGCGTGTATCGGCAAAATGTTGTTTTACATTTTCGACTCCGTACTTCTCGCTTATCAAATTTTTAAAGTAATCGGCTATTTCCTGCGTTTCAGTTGCAAGCATTGTGGTTTGGTTAATTACACCGACGCGCTGCAAATGTTTGTTTACATCAAATCCTTCAGAATATTTCTCTTTAAACTCTTCGTAAAAAAAATCAGGACCTTTTTTTTCTGTTAAATACTCCCCCAGTTTTTTTGCTTCTTCCAAATCTCTTACCACAACCGAAGGTGCGTTTAAAACACTTCTGGAAAAAGTAGCGCGGGTTTCTTCGTGTTTATATTTTCCGTGAATGATGATGGTATACTCCTCCTTACCTATTTGCTCCGACTTCTTCCAAACACGTTCCACAAACGGGCATGTAGTGTTATATTTTTTTATTTCAATATTTTTCTCCTGCAATTTTTTCTCAATTTCCACTGTTGTACCGAAAGCAGGAATGATTACCACATCCTCTTTTGTTAACGTATCAAAAGGAATTAATTGTTTTCCCTCCGTATCCTGCAAAAACTGTACACCGCTCTCGGTTAAATCCTTATTCACCTCCGGATTATGAATCATCTGGCTTAAAAGGTAAATTCTCCTTCCCGGGTTTTCATCCAATGCTTTAAAAGAAATTTCAATAGCGTTTTCCACACCGTAACAAAAACCAAAATGACGGGCAATGTAAAAAGCCACGGGGCCAAAATCAATGTAAGCGGGCGCATTATTTTGCTTACGCGGATCGTTAACACGCTGGCGGATTTTAATTTTAGAAATAAGAGGGCTACGGTAAAATTCAGGAATCTGAAACGTCTTCATTAGTTAGCGTGAAGCTCTTCGGCAAGGAGGTTATTTTTTACGGCAAACATAACCACACCTGCTGTATTATTAACTTTTAACTTTTGTAGAATATTTTTGCGATGTGTATTTATCGTATGCAGACTCAGGCAAAGTTTATCTGCAATTTGCTTATTGGACAAACCAAGTGCAATCAGTTTTATAATTTCTATTTCGCGTTCAGAAACCACAAAACCTTCGCAGGAAAGTTTTTTTGAAGATACCGCTGTGATTTTTACCTGCGTATTATTTATCAATATATCGGCTATTTTACCGCATAAAAAACGGTCACCTTTACGTGTACTTTCTATCGCCTCGCAAATTTCGTTTTTATCACAATCTTTCAATAAAAAGCCGGTAACACCGGAATTCAGATACGAAGAAATTTCTTCTTTAGACAAAGGGTTGGTGATAGCAAGAATTTGCAAATTTTTAAATTCTTTTTTCAGGGATGCAATATTCGTGTGGCTTATCTCAAAAGAAACGGGGTCTATAACCAAGACTTCGGGCCTATTTTCTTTAATTAATCCGGATAGCATTTTGCTTTCAGTTACTTCAATTACTTCGCACGAAGGAATGGCCTTAATGAGTGACTTTAATCCCTCGCGCATTAAAACGCTGCTATCCGCCACCAAAAGTTTATACATTTCTTACTTTTATCAAACAAATGTACGGAAAATACGCGATACTATAAAATTGGCCGAAACCCCATTAATCAAGGGGTTTTGAGTAGTTCTTTAGCGTTTAACAGGGCCGCTTCTGTTGGCTTACCGGTACTTAACATTTTCGCAACTTCCACAACACGTTCATCTCCGGTTAAGGTTTTAATTTCCGATTGTGTAAGGTTCTTTACGTCGCGCTTGTAAACGAATAAATGTTGCTTGCCTTTAGATGCTATTTGCGGTAAATGCGTGATAGCGATTACCTGCATGTGTTTACCCATTTCTAAAAGTATGCTGCCTATTTTATGCGCCACATCGCCCGATACGCCTGTATCAATCTCATCAAAAATAATGGTTGGGAGAGAAGTTTTTTCGGCCAGGTGTGCTTTCAGGCAAAGCATTAATCGGGAAAGTTCTCCGCCCGAAGCTACTTTATGTAATTCACTTAAAGGAAGTCCCTTATTTGCAGAGAATAAAAATTGTAATTCATCACAACCATACTGATTACAACTTTCCTGCGTTTTACAATTAATTACCAGTTGCGCATTCGGCATACTGAGTGCTGAAAGCATTTTTTGTACGGAAGTTTGTATAGAAGGAATTGTCTTTTTTCTCTTTTCAGAAAGTTTATTAGCCTTGGTCCAAACGTTTTCGTTGAGTTTTTTTATTTCGGCCTGCAGATTTTTTATCTCTTCTTCTACCGAGCCGAATTGTTGCAGTTTTTCTTCTATTTCATTCCTGATTTTCAAAAGTTCTTCTTCATCGGCAACCGCATGTTTCTTCAATAAACGGTTCAACAAATCCAGCTGACCGGTAATTAATTCCAATTTATTATCATCAAAAATTACTTTATCGTTTGCGCCATCGAGTTCCGCGCCAATATCTTTCAGTTCTATATAAACCGAATTAATCCTTGAAGAAAGCTCTTCGTAATTTTTACCGTAACGGCTTAATTGCAATAATATATTTTTAAGAGCCGCCACTTTTGATAAAATATTTTCCTCACCACCATCAATACTTTGTGTGGCATTGCCGAGATTTTGCTTTATAAATTCGGCATTATTCAGGGTATCATAAGCTTGTTCCAATTCCTGCAATTGACCTTTTTGTAAATTGGCCTGTTCTAATTCATTAAACTGAAACTGAAAATAATCCGAATCCTTTTTTGCCTGCTGTTCAAAAGCACTGAGTTCGGCAAGTTTCTTTTCTTTTTCTTTAAGTCGGTTATAAAACGAAATGAAATGCTTTCTGTCTTCAAGGCATCCGGCAAACGCGTCAACCATTGTAAAACGGAACGAAGCCTGATTGAGCATCAGTGTTTCATGCTGCGAGTGTATATCAATTAAATATTGCGCGAGTTCTTTTAAGGTTGTAAGATTAACGGGTGTATCATTTATAAAAGCGCGGGATTTTCCATCGGGAGAAATTTCTCTTCTCAGGTTTGTTTCTTTTTCATAATCCAATTCATTATCTCTGAAAAATTTCTCAAGCGAATAAGAATCAATTATAAATGTTACTTCAATAATGCATTTCTTTTCTTTATCACGCAATACGGTCATGTCAGCACGTTCTCCCAAAACCAGGCCCAATGCGCCTAACATAATTGATTTGCCGGCACCGGTTTCGCCCGTAATTACCGTCAGGGATTTATCAAAATCAATGCTAACTTCCTCTAAAAGGGCGTAGTTTTTTATTTGCAAATGTTTCAGCATGCCGGTAACGAATATCGGAAATTTTTAAAGCAGAAGAAAAGGAAGATTTCAACAAGCAGACAGGTTATTTGCCCTTTTGTTTTTCAAGGAGATTGTTGACCTTTTTCAGTAGTTCATATTTTTCTTTCAGGTCTTCCAGTTCTTTTTTTATTTTCAATATTTCTTCCTTCGAACCGGTTGTTTTATTTTTTTTCCCGTATGAAGGAGCATTTTCAGTTACTATGCTTAAATTTTCATTATAATAATACTGAAAGAAATCACAGTTAAGCGCCTTTGAAAGTTTACGAAGCATCTCTGTATCAATGCTCTTCCGCTTATAAATGCCATAAACGTTCTGTTTGGATGTATTAATCAATTTACCCAGTTCTGTTGGGCCAATACGCAACTCTTTAGCACGCTGCTTTATCTTCTCTCCGATATTTACTGCCATCCCCGCAAATTTCAACAACACTAATCACCCTGCAATTTACCAATAGTATGTTTTAAATATAAAAAAGTACATTTTTATTTGCCTTTTTAACAATTATATATTTACTTTGTATTTATGAAAACACGTGAAAAAGATATTCGCATCGTAATGGATATCGAGCGACTGGACAGCCAAAAGGAAAAAAAATTCCTTGAAGCATTGTCTGAAACATTAAAAACATTGAAAAAGTTAAAGGATAAAAAAAACGGTTTATTTATTCCGTTTTAATTCAGTTCGTCGGCAAGCTTTATAAAATCAACTCCGTCAAAATTACCGGAGGTCATCATCAACAGGTTTTTATCAGCCCACTTTATCGATTTAAGATAATCGCTCACTTGTTTTGATTGAGTGAATATCTTTAGTTTTTTATCGTCAAAAGCTTCCTGCACCTGCTCAATACTGATGGATTTCAATTTTTTATGCTCGATGGTATGCGGATTAAAATATACAATGCCATCATCCGCTCCCTGCATGCAACCCCTATATTCTTTTAAAAAAACTTCATTTAAACTACTGAAGGTGTGCAGCTCCATACAAGCTACCAGGTGCCTTTTTGGGAATTGTCCTTTCATCGCATCGATAGTAGCTTTTAATTTAGAAGGAGAATGCGCGAAATCTTTATAGAAAGCGAAATTGCCTGTGATTTTTACGGGCTCTAAACGTTTCGCCGCACCTGTAAAACTTTGAATGGCTTCGTAAAATTTATCAGCACTCACGCCCAATTTTTCGCAAACCAATTTCGCTCCCTGCAAATTCATCAAATTATGTTCGCCAAAAATTTTGAGCAGAATTTTCTTTCCTCCTTCAACAAGAAAAGTAATTCCGTTTTCGATTACATTTGCCGGTACCGCGTAAGGAATTTTTGTTACAGGTGAATTTGTTTTCTCCACTAAATTTTTCAATTCGCTGTCGGCAGTACAATAAATTAAATTTCCTCCAGGTTCTATTAAATGAATAAATTTTTCGAACTGCTCTACATAATTTTCATATGTAGGAAAAACATTTATGTGATCCCAGGCAATACCGCTGACAATTGCAATATGAGGTTTGTACAAATGAAATTTAGGGCGGCGGTCGATCGGTGATGCCAGGTATTCATCTCCTTCAAAAACGGCAACCCGGGCTTCTTTCGTTAATTTTACCATCGTATCGAAGCCCTGCAATTGCGCGCCCACCAAATAATCAAAATCTTTTCCGCAATGTTTTAATACATGCAAAATCATGGAGGTAATAGTTGTTTTACCATGACTGCCCCCCACTACTACACGAATCTTATCTTTTGTTTGCTGGTACATGTATTCGGGATAAGAATAAACTTTTAATCCCAATTCCTGCGCGCGCAGTAATTCAGGGTTATCGGCACGGGCGTGCATTCCTAAAATAACTTCGTCGTAGGTTTTATCCAATTTTTCGGGGAACCAACCCATTTTATCGGGGAGCAATCCCTGCTTTTGTAAGCGACTGCGCGAGGGTTCATTTATTTCATCGTCCGAACCGGTGACGATATATCCTTTATTTTTCATGGCAAGGGCCATGTTGTGCATCACACTTCCTCCTATAGCAATAAAATGAATTTTCATTATTCTAAGTACGGGTTTTATAAATTATTGTGAAAGCTTAGTAATTGATAATTATTCACATATTTTTGTTGAGAGATGGAGCGCTATTTTATTATTTACAAACCCTACAAAATGCTTTCCCAATTTATGCGTATGCCTAAAAAAAGATGCCTTGCTGACCTGGATTTTAATTTTCCTCAAGGCACCAACGCGTTTGGGCGTTTGGATGAAAACAGCGAAGGCCTGCTTATTTTAAGCACGGATAAACAACTCAATCACTTTCTGTTAAAACCCGAAAATTTACATAAGCGTGTATATTGGGTGCAGGTGCAATTCAAAGTTAAGAATGAAGAATTAAGAATGCTGGAAGAGGGGATAAAAATACAGCTGGAAAAGGGTGATTATGTAACAAAACCGTGCAGGGCAAAAATAATTGAAGAGCCGAAGAATTTACCAATAAGAGAAAGACGGCCCGTAAAAACAGAGTTAATAAGCGAATGGTTAGAATTAACACTTTCAGAAGGGAAATTTCACCAGGTACGTAAAATGTGCGCCGGAATAAATCACCAGGTATTACGGTTATTGAGAGTGAGTATTGAAGATTTGCATTTAGAATCATATACTCCCGGAACGGTTAAAGAAATAACTCAGCAGGAAATTTATTCTAAACTAAATATTTCGCCACGTTTCCATAACTGGCACGAAGTCTCAAAGCAACACCAAGTTTTCTGAACCTTTGCGACTTAGCGCCTTAGTGCGGATATCAAATGCCTGATAAAACCTTACATTTGTAAAGATGAAAATTTTTATGCTGGGCGACGGCGGCTCATCGCACATACAGAAATGGGTAAGCGGACTTGCTGCACATAATATAGAAGTGGGCCTTTTCAGTTTGCACCATTTTGATGAAACTCTTTACAAGGGTCTTAAAGGATTTTCTTCTTTAAACAATCCCGATTCGCGCAAAGCAAGCTCTTTGATTTCAAAAATTTCTTACTTAAAGAACACGGGCGTTATCAAAAAAAAATTGGCAAACTTTAAGCCCGATATTTTACATGCACATTACGCTACCAGTTACGGTTTACTCGCGGCTAAAACAAAATTTCATCCTTTGGTAATTTCGGTATGGGGCTCTGACGTGTATGATTTTCCACAGAGCTCGGTGTTGCATAAAAAATTACTGAAGAGTGTTTTATCCAAAGCAGATGTTATTTGTTCTACCAGCCATTGCATGAAAGAAGAAACCCTGAAATATGTTTCTAAAAAAACAGAGGTGGTTCCCTTTGGCGTGGATACAGGTTTATTTACTCCCGCAAACAATGATTTCTCTCACAAAAAAGAAATTACCATTGGTATTATTAAGTCTCTCGAAAAAAAATACGGGATCGAATTCTTAATAAAAGCCTTTCACGAAACTCTGAAAATAAATCCCGATAAAAAATTAAAATTACTAATTGTGGGCGACGGCTCTAAAAAATCCGAATACCAAAAGCTTTGCTCAACATTAGGGATTTCCGATAAAGTAATTTTTACAGGAAGAGTTAATCATAACGAAACTGTAAACTATCACCGCCAAATAGATATTTTTGTAAGTCTCTCCGTTTTAGACAGCGAAAGTTTTGGCGTGTCGCTTGCAGAAGCCATGTCATGCGGAAAACCTGTTGTAGCCAGTGACGTAGACGGATTTAAAGAAGTTTTGGGTGGGGAAAATTGCGGAATATTAGTTCCTAAAAACACTTTTAAAGAAGCTGCCCTTGCTATTAACCGGTATTTACAAAACCCGGAAAAAGCTGTTGAAACAGGTAATAACGCGCGGAAGAGAGTCTTGGAAAATTACGACTGGAAAAAAAACCTGGGACAAATGGTGGCTATCTACAAAAATCTTCTTTAGTAACCGTCATGCTGAACTGGTTTCAGCATCTCATGAGTATCTGAAACATTTTACGCGCGTTTCGACTCCGGTTAACGTGACAGCATTTTTTATTATACATTGCCGCTTCAATTAATAATTCATGTCAGGCGGAAGATTCAAATGTTAAAACCTTCCCCATACATAGATATGTTAAAAATTGCTCGCCTAAAAGGCGATTTTTTGACGGATAAAACCGTTCTGACTTGAAATACCGAATATTATTCCGAATAGACGAACCCGCCATACCGGATTTTAACATATCGTACATATGAATTTCATTCCTTTGGCTATTGTAAAACGGTTTTCACCGAATTTCCCGGGAGATTTTTCCCGGTACTAATATATTTGAGTCTAATAAAATAATATAGAAATAATCAGATGGAAATTAAAGAAAATCGGAGGAATGACATTGATATTGATGTCATATGCAAAAAACTAAAAATTGATCATGAATGGTATGTTAATTTACCAGAAAATAATAGTTATTTTTTTTCTCTTGATTTGTCTGAAGAATCGGAAACTATAAATTACAATAATACATTAGCTCAAAGCTGGTGGATTTAATTAAAAAAAGTAAATTTTAACATCACAACAACTCTTACTAAAAAAATGGAAAATGGAAAAAACAAATTTTAACAAAACCGCCAACACGTTTGACGAAACGACAAAAATCACAAATAAATGGTTAGCAGACACATGTTCTGTTATGTCAAATATTTACGACAAACAATTAAAAACAACCCTGGATTTCTACAACAACTTTTACAATTCCTTTTCGGGAACAAACAGGAACGAGTATAGTCATCTACATTTTAATCCGTTGTTTTTTAAAGGAAGTGAGTTGTTTCAGTCAATATTTAATCCTTTTAAATTTTTTAACCAAGATACTGATTTTGCGGAGGCCTTCACTTCTCAATTTGAAGAGGTAAATAAGCAGATACATAAACTTAATGAGCGCCTGGCAGAATTATTTCAGGAAGAATTTAAAAACAGCCAGACCAATTGGAATGAATTTGGCAAAATGGTCGAAGAAGAATTGAAACATATGCAAAGCAATGGTAGTTCTATTATAGAAGCTTATACTAAAAGATTGAATTCTTCTCTGGAATTCAATAAAAAATTATTACAGGAAATGAATAATCAATTTGAAATAGCTATAACCAGAAATAAAAGATCCTGGTCTGATTTCATAAAAAACTACCAGACGAAAGAAAGGAATGAAAAAGAGAATGAATCTGAACGCAGAGACGGGCAATCAAAAAAGCACAATAAAACAGAACTTGTGCAACACTAAATACGCTCAAAAAACAATATTTATCATTTTGCAGGCGATAAATCATGTATGATCCAAAACAAATCAGCACAATAGAGTTATTCAATTACATTGTAAAAGCAAATCAAAAAATTATTAAAAATTATTGCTGCAATTTTTCCGGGTATCATAGGGATCTTCATGATATAGTATTGACATATTCATATTTTTTTACAAAATTATTTTCCGAACCAAATGAATTGGTAAAGGTATGGAATTTTTTACTTGAATTTTCTCAAGAGCAACAGGCGCTTTATAAAACTATTTTCATTAATGAATGTCATGAGGATAATGCGCCGGAAGCAGATAAAACTGTTATTATTAAAAAAAAGGATAAACGTTTTACCGCTCCGCAATGGGATAAATATCCTTATTTCAGTTTTATTAAGCAGAATTACTGGCTCACAGAACAATTGTCGGTACAAATTATTGATGAAGTTGAAATGGGAGAGCCTATCAAAAAAAAACTTCATTTTTACACGCAGCAATATACCGATATGTTTTCCCCCTCAAATTTTCTTCTTACAAATCCTGAAATACAGGAGCTTACAATAGAAAAAAAAGGTGAAAATTTATTATACGGACTTATCAATTTAGTTCATGATATAAAGCAGGGAAGAATCTCGCAGGTTGACGAGTTTGCTTTTGAAATCGGTAAAAACATCGCTGTTACTCCGGGTGTTGTTATTTATGAGAACGAACTTATACAATTAATACAATACTCTCCCAATACAACAAACGTATATCAAATTCCAATACTTATTATCCCTCCCTGGATAAACAAATACTACATTCTTGATCTTCAACAGGAAAATTCATTTGTAAAATTTTTGGTGGACAGTGGATTTACTGTTTGCATAATTTCCTGGAAAAATCCGGTTCCCGGAACAGACAATTTTATTTTTGAAGATTATGTTTCTAAAGGAGCTTTAAAAGCAATAGAAATTACAAAAGATATTTCAGGGGCAGAAAAAATAAATGTATTAGGTTATTGTTTGGGAGGAACTCTTTTAAGTGTAACCTGTTCAATCTTAGCTGCTCAAAAAAAGGAAATAATAAACTCAATAACTTTTTTGGCATCAATGGTCGATTTTTCCGACATAGGCCCAATGGGCGATGTTATTAATGAAGCCTTAGTAAGCAAACTTGAACGCGGGGAGTTATTGAAAAACGGAGTGATGCATGGCCATGACATGGAAAGGGCTTTTAATTTAATAAGAGCAAAAGATATGATATGGAAGTACACAATTAATAATTACCTGAAAGGAAATACACCGCCTCCTGTTGATGTCATTTATTGGACGAATGATAATACTAATCTGCCCGCAGAAATGTATATTTATTATATGAGGCAAATGATCCTGGAAAATAAATTAAGCAGAAAAAATGCATTACGAATTTGCGATACTCCGATAGACATTGGTAAAATAAAAGCGCCGGTATTTGTTGTCGGGATGAAAGAAGATTATATTTCTCCTCCCGCAACCGCATTCGCAACAACTGAATTAGTAAGCGGCCCGGTAGAATTTATTCTTGGCGGTTCGGGACATGTAATGGGAGTTGCAAATCCGCCTTCTCAAAATAAATACGGTTATTATTTGAATGGCAGATTAAATTACGGGTATGACGAATGGAAAAAAACTGCTCATTTTTTTGAAGGAAGCTGGTGGACAGCATGGAGTGAAAGATTGGAGAAAAATTCGGGAAATAAAATCCCCGCACCGAAACGTCCAGGTAACGAAAAATATAAAACAATTGAGCGCGCTCCGGGTAAATATGTAAAAGAAAAATGCTAAACCTTCATTTAATAAGAAATGAGTGTCCGGTTATATTTTCAGGATTTTTTCATAGAAACAGGGGAAACTTCCAGGTTTGCCTTTCGTTTTTTTAAAGAAGTTTTTACCCCTCCTTATGAGTTCAAAGAATTTCTCGCACAGTGTTATAATGTGGGATGCAAATCAATTCCGTTAGTTGGTATTACAGCTTTTATAATGGGTTTAGTTGTTACATTGCAATCAAGACCCACCCTGGTACAATTCGGAGCAGGTTCCTGGCTTCCCGCAATGGCTTCTGTTGGTATAGTAAGAGAAATTGGCCCGGTAGTAACAGCACTTATGTGCGCAGGTAAAGTGGGTTCAAATATAGGTGCAGAACTCGGTTCCATGAAAGTTACCGAGCAAATTGATGCGATGGAGGTCTCGGGTACAAATCCTTTTAAGTTCGTTGCGGTTACCCGTATACTGGCCACAACAATTATGGTTCCTGTTTTGGTAATATTTGCAGATACGCTTTCATTATTCGGGTCTTTCGTGGCAGCCAATATAAAAGGAGAAATAAGTCTCTCTTTATTTTTTAACCAGGTGTTTGAAAAACTTGTGTTTTTAGATGTTGTTCCTTCTCTTATAAAAGCATTTTTCTTTGGTTTTACAATCGGGCTTATAAGTTGTTACGAAGGATATAACTCTAAAAAAGGAACTGAAGGTGTAGGGAAATCTGCCAATTCAGCGGTAGTTATTTCTTCCTTATTGATTTTTGTTATTGATTTGCTGGCTGTACAAATAACTAATGCGTTTATGTAATGAGATGAATTCCGTAAAGCCACATACAGCAAAAAGTGAATCCGCCGTAATTGAAATTACGCATCTTAAAAAATCCTTTAAAGATAACGCCGTATTAAAAGACGTTACTTTTACCGTTGGGAAAGGTGAAAATTTAGTTGTCTTAGGGAAGTCGGGAACCGGTAAATCTGTTCTTATTAAATGTATAGTGGGTTTAATAAAGCCCGATTCCGGAAATTTAAAAATATTCGGAAAATCGTTAGTAGAGCTTAATCGCAATGAGTTGGACAAAGTAAGAGAAAAGATCGGATTCCTTTTTCAAAGTAATGCGCTATACGATTCGATGACGGTTAGAAAAAATTTAGAATTTCCGTTGAGAAGGGATGTGAAAAAAGAGGGACAACCTGAAATTGATCGACGCGTTAAAGAAGCACTTGCCAATGTAGGCTTAACAAATACGATAGATATGATGCCCTCTGAGCTTTCGGGAGGCATGAGAAAAAGGATCGGTCTTGCCCGTTGCTTAATGGTAAATCCCGAAGTTATGCTGTATGATGAACCTACTACAGGATTAGATCCTATTACCGCCGAGGAAATAAGCAAACTTATGGTTGCCATGAAAAAAAAATACAAGAGCTCCTCTATAATTATAACCCATGATATGAAATGTGCTAAATTAACAGCAGATCAAATGTTGGTTTTAGTTGACGGATTGATTTATGCCAAAGGGACTTATCAAGAACTCGAAAAATCAAAAGATAAAAAAATAAAACCCTTTTTCGAGTGAAAAATAATTCTAAAATGAGTCCGGAAACGCGTAATACTTTCAAACTGGGAGTATTTATCAGTATGGGGTTAATTCTGTTAATCATTGCAGTTTATTTAATCGGCTCCAAAAAAAACATGTTTACCGCAACTTTTCATATCAGTGCCTGTTTCAGCGATGTGAACGGGCTTCAATCCGGTGATGCGGTAAGGTTTCGCGGAATCAATATCGGAACTGTAAAAGAGATAACTGTATTAAATGATTCAACGATAAATGTACTTATGATATTTGAAGAAAAAATAAAGCCCTATGTAAAAAAAAGTGCCATTGCAAGTATTGTAACAGACGGTTTAATGGGCAACAAAATGGTGAACATTCGCAATGAAAATATATCTTCCAAAAATATTGAAGAAAACGATGTTTTAAAAACCTCCTATCCCATCGATATGGAGGATGTTACGCGAAAATTAAAATCTTCCAATGATAATATGGCTGCGATAACAACTAACTTATATGACATCACGGATAAAATAAACAAGGGAAAGGGAGCTATCGGCACATTGATAATGGATACCGCTTTTGCAAAAAATCTGAAAGAAAGTATCCAAAATCTTAAAGCAGGAACCAATAATATAGATAAAGAAAGCGAGGCATTAAAGCACAACATTTTATTCAGAAGATATTTTAAAAAGGAAGAAAAGAAATAGATTCAGTTAAAAGTCGTTGTATTTTATGCCTGCTTATTTTTCTTTTTTTAATTTCTCTTTTGCCTGTTTCATCAACTTTTTTTCCTTTTGATCAAACGGGGGAAATGAAGGGTTCATTTTTTTTAATGTTTTTAAAATTATTCTGCCGATTAACAGATGGGCGTATAATTTATCATCAGCAGGTATGATATACCAGGGAGCGATTTTTGTACTTGTATGTTTTAAAGCCTGTTCATAAGCATCCTGGTAATTAATCCAAAATTCACGCTCTGTAATATCGTCTGTAGAAAATTTCCAATGTTTTTCTTTGCTATCAATTCTTTCTATGAATCGGTTGCGTTGTTCGTGTTTTGACAAATGAAGAAAAAGTTTTAAAATATGTGTGCCGTTCTGTGCTGTATTTTTTTCAAAATAATTTATTTGCTTATAACGCCTTTTCCAAAACAATTTATCAATTTTATTTATTCTATCTATGCCCGGCAGATGTTCGGCTAAAACAATTTCAGGATGTACTTTTGAAATAAGTACATTTTCGTAATAGGAACGATTGAAAATAGTTATTTGACCATGTCCAGGTAATTTTTGAGCATGACGCCATAAATAATCATGCTCTAATTCCACTGCGGACGGGTGTTTAAAACTATGTACCAGTACCCCCTGAGGGTTTACTCCGCTCATTATATGCTTAATCGTCCCATCTTTACCGGCACTGTCCATACCTTGTAATATAATCAATAAAGATTGACGATTCTCTGCAAATAACTTATTCTGTAGTTTAGCTATTTCTTCAATATCATTTGACAGATTTACTTTTAATTCTTTTAACTCCTTATCGCTGTATTGACTAACACCTGGGTGTGTATCAATTTTAGCGAGTTTAAAGTTCTTATTAGGTTTTATTTTATACTTGTTCCAATTCATAGCTCGGCTTTTACAGTATTGGTAATTTTAAATCACGCTGAAGATACAGCTTAACTGAATAGTTTGATGATCTTTGGTTAGCCGAATCGCCTTTAATTGCACGAATTTTCAGGATCACTGGTTTTTTAGCTTTAAACCTATTATATAAAAGCGAAAAAAATAATTGAAAACGTTGAAAGCGCCTTTTGAATAGTTAAATACAGGACTTTAGCAGTTATCCTTCAATATGAATCCGATTTTTATACGCTTGCAAAAATTAGTTTTAACGAGACGGAGCACATTTTGCGCATTAAGATTCATGATCAGGCTAAAATGAATCTGGAAAATGCGCAGATCCGTTATAAATAAATTGATAATCTTATCTATCTAAGTTTTATATACATAAACTTCATTATTTTTCCTTCCTGGCTATCTTTAGTCTTAATTAAACGAATAAAAAAGGGCTGTTTTAAAGGTTGAAATACTTTCGCTTAAAGTTTTAGCAGGTAAGAAGGACATCACCATTAGTATCTGTACTGAGAAATAATTTTTAAAAACAAGCTTATGGCAATTTTAGCGACATTTGTTTTAGCATTGATAACAGCCCTATTATTTGCAACGGGAAGCAGATGCCTTTTTGAAGCAAGTAATAGATTGAGGTAATGCCCTGAATAAATTGCGCGAATAATTACATTGTTGAAAATAAGTAATGAAAGGAAAAGAAAAATTTCGAAGTTATTTTCAAAAACGTATCAATACTATTAATCTATTAAAGAAAAAAGCGACGCACTCTTTTACGCCTTCAGATTATCATAGTTTAAGGATAGAAATAAAAAAACTAAACGCGATTCTGGAATTTATCAATTTTTATAAAAGTGATTTTAAAAAGAAACATTTTATAAAGAATTATAAAAATATATTCAAGACAGCTGGAAAGATCAGAGAGTTTCAATTAGAAGAAGATTTCATAAAGAAAAGTAAAAGTAAGAATTTATTAAAGGACTATTCCAGACGATTGAAAGAATTAAAACAAAAGGAGAAAATTGTTTTTCAGAAAGAAATAAAGGGAAAATTCACCGGTGAGATAAAAAAGTCTCATAAGCAAGTATTGAAAGTATTGAATAAAGCAACAGAAGAAGATGCTGTCAATTACTTAAGAGTGCGAAAAAATAAAATTGAAACGTTATTCGGTGGAAAAAAAGTAAAACAGAAGAAAGTTCATGAATTAAGAAAAAAGTTGAAGGAGTTTTTTTATAATACTAAAATGCTTGGCGGCAAGGAATCTCATAAAAATGAAGTAAAAATGGATAACTTTCAGGAACTGTTAGGAAAATGGCATGATAAGATTGTTATAATAAAACACTTAAAAGAAACTGTTAAATCTGATAAAATAGGGGAAAAGGAATTACAGCAATTAATTAAATTGAAATGGAATCTTGTTTCGGGGCGTGAAATGTTGTTTAGAAAAATTACAAAAATAATAGAAAGTAAAGTTTTGCGGCAATAGCCCGTAACTTGCGAGAGTTTTTTAATTCTGAAATTAAGCCTGCAAGGGCCGGCCGCCTTTCGGCTCGTGAAATTTTACAAGTCCGCTCATAGGAGACTGCAAAATAATACCGGGTTTTAAACCTCGTTCGGATAAAACTTCTAATAATAATTCTTTGTTATTAAAAGCTACAGAGCCCACAAAGTTAATAGGCAATTGTGTATGCCTGCTGTATTTTTCCACCTGGTAAATTAAAAAATCGGCAAAGCATTTTTTGATAAGTGATACAACATATGGATGATCTATGTATTCCGCCAACATTTTACCGTACGAAGCCAGAAAACGGTTCGGCATTGGTTTTTGATATACGTTATCTAAAATATATTCACGATCAAAGTCGTGTAAAGAAGAAAATTCTTTTTTTAAATCATCCGGAAGTTTATCGTCAAAATACGCTTGTATTAAACTTTTCCCAATGTGGCCGGCACTTCCGTAATCGCCGAAAAAATAACCAACCGAAGGAATATTTTCTTTTACCGCTTTACCATCGTAGTAACAACTGTTAGAGCCTGTGCCAATAATACAGGCAATACCCGGGTTACTTCCGCATAAGGCACGGGCACTTGCCAACAGATCATGCTCTACAAATATTTTAGCATTTATAAATATTTTACTCAGGGCATTTTTTACAATCTGTACTTTTTCGGGAGCAGAACAACCTGCACCGTAATAATAAATTATCAAATCCCTGCTTTGCGCATGGCTCATTATTTCTTTGGGCAATTCATTGCGCACAGCATCTTCAATAATACGCGTAGTTTGAAAATACGGATTCAGTCCCTGTGTATAAGCTTCTGTGCTCTTGTTATCATTATTCAAAAGAGACCAATGTGCTTTAGTTGATCCGCTATCTGCAATTAAAATCATAAGCTTATTGTAGTGAAGCAAAGATAAGCTTTTATTAAACTATTTCCGAACCGAATTTAATTTGCGTACACAAATCAATTGGTCGTAATAAGTGCCTTGTTGGCGGTGGTATACGTAAACCGTGTAATCATTTTCGCTTTCCCAATGGTTGCCTTCTATAAAATTCATATTGGCGGCGGTTTTACCGTCTTCCAAAAAACCAATCTGGTAATCGTAGTACCCTTGTTTTAAATACAAACTTATTTCGTACCGTTTTTTGAAATAATTATAGTCTAACCTGTTTTGTTTTGTAAAACGGTTATCTGTTAAATTTCCCATCAGGTAAAAATTTCCTTCGCTCATCGGGTAATCATATGGTACAAAAAAATGCACCCAACAATAATCGGCATTTACTTCACTATTATCCCGTTCTTCTGCTTTAATTAAAAAACGCCCGTTATTGTCCTGGTACTGCCAGTAACGTTTAAATTCCTTTACTTCCTCCGGTTTTTGATCCAGGTGCCAGTTTAAAGCTGAATCGCGGTAAATTTTATCAGTAAACTGCGTGATGAATTTAAAATTTTTAGAATTTACATAACGATATTCGTTAGCGCCTTCAAAACAATTTGTGCCATCGTCGTAATCATAAGTCAGCTCATTGGGTTTTGTAAAAATTGGTTTTATATCATAAATGGCATTGTCCCAGCGGTTGTTTTGTTGAATCACCACTTTTAAATCGGTAAACGGATTGGTAAGATTGTAAGCCGAATAGAGTATACTGAAATCAACTTCCTGCCTGTTCATAAAATCATCCGCTCCGGCCGCCTGGTGCACATTACCGGTTATAGTTACTTTATTTGAGAAAACCATAAAACGGCGTGTTAGCACTGGCTTATCTTTTTCTTCTGCAGTATAAACTTTTACAATATAATTTCCGGTTTTGGTAAGCTTTATATTGCTATTGGGGAAAACCCACTTGTAATGCGTGTATTTTTGCAAAGTACCTGCGGAGTATGCATAATTGGTAATTTGTTCTTCCACGTAACTGTTTAAATATTCCTGCGGCATTAAATCGCTGGGTTTCCAGAGCGCGTCGCAATGAATTACAGTATACCAATAGTTTTTATTGTCGCCATCCAAATCATCAAAACTTAATTCAAGTTGCTGACCCATGTCAAAATCAACTAAGGGCGGCGATAACTCCCAGGAAATTTCATGTAATAGAACACTTTTAATATTGGGCTTATATACCCAATCTTCATAACGCAATTGGTTTGAACTTACGTAATCTTCCTCATCGGTTTTTTTTTTGTCCTGCGCTGCCAAAGAAAAAGAAACTGCCAGTAAAATAAACAGCAGGGTACTTCGTGAGCCGCACCCTTTCAGGGACTCTGCATGACACTTTAATAATATATGAATTGATTTCAAAATTTAATCAGTTTTCCGCTGCCGGTAATTTTTACATTTACAAGAGGCGGATTAGAAGTATAGTATAAATTGCCCGTACTCGCGATTTCTCCATCCAGCTGACCGGTAATATTTACACGCGCTTCCCCGTTTGATTTATAGTAAATAAACCCGTACGAAGCTTTAAAATTCTGTGCATATATAAAACCTTGTCCCACAGTATTGGTAAAAAAACTATTGGCAGTTCCGCTCACATACAAATCGCCTATACCGTGCATATGCCCTACCACGCTGCGTGTTTTTACATCCAGATGAATATCCCCCGAATTTCTGATATTGCAATCCACACTATCCTGTATTACAGTATTTGTGCCAAAAATATTGCCCACACCGTCCTGTATAAAATACTTTACATAAGGGGCAGTAACGTAAACAGTTACATCATTATGCGAACCACGTACAAAATTACATCGGTTTGTGTTTTGAATTTTTAATTCACCCTCGCTTACCTCTGTGATGACACTTGATACAAGGTGCTTACCCGTTACTACTTTTATTACTGGGCTTGTAATAGTAGAATCCTGAGTAAAATAAACATCAATTTTATCGTAAGCTCTCAAGGTATTAAAATTAGAAACTGTACGCGTTTCAATAACGGTTTCTCCGCGCGGCTTGAAGCAGTCGCACATATTTTGTTTTTTGCAGGAATTAAAAAGAAAAAAAAAGCCCGCAATAAACAGGATTATATGCGGGCTCTTTAACATTATTTGATATCTATGAGTTCAACATCAAAAACCAGAGGAGATTTTGGAGGAATCATCGGAGGCCTTCCGTTTTCTCCATAAGCAAGATAGTAAGGGATAATTAATTTAGCCTTACCGCCTTTTTTAATCAACGCAATACCTTCATCCCAACCCGGAATCACATATCCTTGCCCTAAGGGAAATTCAATAGGCTGCCCTGAATTTATTGAAGAGTCAAACACCTTTCCGTCTAAAAAATAGCCTGTGTAATGTACCTTAACGGTTTTACCGGCCACAGGCTGAGCTCCGTCTCCTTCTTTTTCCATTATGTACATTAACCCGGTATTGGTCATTTTAGCATTGGGAAATTTAGCAAGCATTTCTGTTTTAAAAGTTTCTTTGGCAGCTTTTACTTTTTCTTCCTGTTTTTTTGCAAAACCTGCCTGTTCACTTACAAAAACTTTAACACCGTCAAAATCTTCTGCTTTTTTTCCCTTACGTAAAATAATTACGGATTTAAGTGTATCGCCTTGTTGAACGGCATCCACAACATTTTGTCCTTCTACTACATGGCCAAAAACGGTATGTTTACCATCTAACCAAGGAGTTTTTACATGCGTAATAAAAAACTGGCTTCCGTTTGTACCGGGGCCTGCGTTTGCCATCGAGAAAATTCCCGGGCCGGTGTGTTTTAAAGTTGTATCAAACTCATCCATGAATTTGTAACCGGGGCCGCCTGAACCGTTACCGGCAGGATCTCCACCTTGGATCATAAAGTTTGGAATTACGCGATGAAATTTTAATCCGTCATAAAAAGGAACTCCTTCTGCTTTAGCTGTATTTTTTACTTTTCCTTCAGCTAATCCCACAAAATTACCAACGGTCATTGGTGTTTTTTCAAATTCCAGTTGCAAATAAATATCACCACGGTTGGTGCTCATTTTTGCATAAAGCCCGTCGGCCTGCTTGCTTAAAAAATCTTTGTCCATTTGAGAAAGTTTTTGTTCTTTTTTTGGTGCTGCTTTAGTTGTTGTTTGCGCGGTATCTTTCTTTGTTTTACATGAAACAAGCGAAGAAACCACCAACGCTGCTAAAATTATTTTTTTCATGTTCAGTTTTTATTAATTATTTTTATTTACCTGGAGTTGTTGGTCCTGCGGGAGGCGCTGCTTTTATACCGATTACCTCAATTTCAAAAACCGTTACGGCAAAAGGAGGAATCGGCCCTGAACCCTGCGGTCCCCAACCTAATTTAGAAGGGCAAACAAGAGTTGCTTTCGTCCCAACTGTCATGCCTGTAATACCTTCACTCCATGCCGGAACTATACCTTGTGAACCAACCTGAAAAACAAAAGCCTGCTCATGTTTATCAGAAGCATCAAACACCTGACCATTAGTAAGCATTCCTTTATAATTTACCTCAACATTATCGCCAGCTTTAACTTTGGCGCCTTTTCCTTTTTCTTTAATCACAATATATAAACCGCTTTCAGTTGGTTTCACAGTAATTTTATTGTCGGCAATATATTTGCTCATCGTGCTGTCTTCGGCCAACCTTGCTTTTTCCATAAAAGCTTCCTGCATGACTTTATTTTTCTTTTCGATTTCATCGACTTTTGCAGAAGAATAAACACTGTCAATTTTAACATGATAAATAATATATCCTTTCGCATCCAAAAATTTTGGAATAGGCTGATGATAATATCTCTCAAACATAGAGTCAATACGCAAAGCGAAAGAAGCGCTGTCGCCTTTATGCAATTTATAAATCATCTCAAACATATCGCCTTTATAAACAGAAGGAGATAAACGCATCGCATAAGGTTGCCCGGGGCGCGTCATTGTTTTGTAATCGTATAAAAGAGAATCCTTATCGGTAGTCATTGTGTGATGCATAAAAATTACATCCCCTTTAGCAATTTCGGCTTTTTCGTCACTGGCTTTATCCATTCTGAAAAAAGCTCCGGTTTCGGTTGCATCATAACCGGGGAATTTAGAGTTGTCTTTACATGATGCGGCCAATACAACGACTGCCAGTATAAATAGTGTTTTTTTCATAGTTTATTTTTTTACATCTGATATTTCTACTTCGTACAACAGGGGAGTATAGGGAGCAATGCTTCCGTTAGAACTTCCCCGGCTGCCAAAAGCAAGGCGCGAAGGTAATATAATTTTTGCTTTTTCGCCCTTTTTTAAGCGATAAAGCGCTAAGCGTAAACCCTCTATAATCTGTCCCTCCTGCCCAACGGTAAACTCAAAAGGCCTGTTATCGGGGGTAAAATCGGCCAAACGGCCGTCCAGGTAAAAACCCTTATACAAAAGGCATAGTTTACGGCCTTTTTTGACGGAATCTCCCTTGGTAGTTCGTGTAATTTGCATAAAGGCATCCGGGCCGAATTGCAGGGAGCCTTTAAAATTAAGGGTGACATAATTGTTAATTTGAGCGTATTCCTCATTTTGTTGCTGAAGCGAAACGGCCGTGAGGCTATCGCTGATATGCGCTAATTCATCTGTATTGAGAATTCGCATAATTTTTACGGAAAATTTAACGGCACTGTCTTTTTCACTGAAGAAAGGAACAGGTAGTTTAAAAAATTCTTTAAAGAAGGTTGAGGAAGGAATTAAATATTGAACACTATCGCCCTCAGACCAGGTAAAAATTTGTCTGGCAAAAGAAAATGAATTCCGCTTTATAAAAAATCGTTGAAAAGCTTCGTGTTTTGTATCCCAAAAAATCGAATCTTTTAAGGTAAGACATTTTGCATCTATCCACAAGGTTTCGGAGGTATCGGGTTTTATTTTCCCGTCGCCGATGGAAAAAAGTTTGTAATAAAAATTGTTTTTTTTAGAATAGCCGTTGAAGGTTTCGGATTCTGAACAGGAAAAAAATACAAGTAGGCAGAAAATAGTTTGCAGGAGACAGTAACTTTTAACCAAACAACGAATAATTATATTCTTCATCTTACTTCCAAAATTTCAATCTCATAAACTACTGCCGTTTTGGGCGGAATTTTATTCCTGTCGCCAACCAAACCAAAAGCCAGATGCGAGGGCAGTACAAAAATAGATTTCTCGCCTTCTTTCATTAATTGCACGCCTTCATGTAATCCGCTTTCTACGTTATCGGCACCTACCATAAATATGCGCGGGCCGTTTTTTTCTGATGAGTAGCATTCTGTTCCGTCAAGCAAAGAAACTTTGTACTTAATTTGTACTTCGCTTTTAGTTTTTACTTCTTTTCCTTTTTTGTTTTCTTTAAAAATAAAATAGCGCAGCCCCGTTCCGGTTGATTTCATCGGGTAACCATGCGATTTAATCCACGCATCAATCTCGTCTTTTTCCATCACCACCGCAGGCTTGTTTACATCTTCAATATTTTTTTTCAGTTTTTGTTTATCTATAATAATTAGTTCTTTCTTTGGCCTTTCACCGCAGGATACAAGAAGAAAGAAGCAGAAACCAGGAAACAGTATACCTGAGATGTAAGATTTGAAATATAAGATTAAGCGCAACTTCATTTTACCAGATCAGATTTGTATTCGGGTAAAATAGAAAGGAATTTATTTACTGTAGCCTCTAAGGAAGTTACACTCTTTCCTCCCGCAGCGTTTACGTGTCCACCTCCGCCAAAATGTGCGCGCGCGAATTTATTTACGTCAAATTTCCCCTGGCTGCGGAAAGAGATTCGTATTTCTCCTTCACGTTCTGAAAAGAAGGCTGAGAATTTTATTCCCCTAACCGACAAAGCCTGATTTACGATTCCTTCCGTATCGCCCTTTTTAAAATCGAAACGCTTTAACTCTTCCTCGCTGATGGCAATATATGCCGTTTTGTATTCAGGAAGGAAAACCAATTTTTCGGAGAGGCAATAACCCAATAATTTTAAACGCTGCGAGCTGTAATCGTCGTAAATATTATTGTAAATAGTTGCATTATTGGCGCCTGCTTTTACAAGAGAAGCTGCAATATGAAATGTTTTTTCGGTAGTACCGGGAAAACGGAAAGTACCCGTATCGGTCATAATTCCGGTAAATAAACAAGTGGCCGTCTTTTTATCAATCATTTTTTGCGAGTCAATTCCACAAATAAAATCATAAACCAATTCCGCAGTAGAACTTGCGTGTTCATCATGAAAATAAAAATCAAAGCAGGTGTCAGGTTGGCGATGATGGTCGATTAAAACTTTAGGCGCTTTACTATGGTTTAAAAATTCGCCCAACTTATCCAAACGAGAATAATTATTGAAATCAAGAATAAAAAGCAAATCCGATTTTTCTATCTGCTTTTGTGTTTTCGCCATGTTTTCATCAAACACCAAAGCCTGTTTGGCAGCGGGCATCCATTCTAAAAATCCGGGAAACTTATTAGGGATAATAACTTTTACATTTTTCTTTTTCTTCAACAGGTAATGATACAGACCTAAAGAGGAACCCATCGCGTCGCCGTCAGGATTAGTATGTGTAAGAATGGAGATGTTCTTCGCTTTGGATACAATTTTTTTAAAATCGCTGAATTTGTTTTTTTTCACTTTCTGTTTTTTATTTTTATCATACTGAACTTGTTTCAGTATCACTCTAATTTATGGCTTGGTGCGGCCTTGAAACAAGTTCAGGGTGACGGTAATTTTACTTTTTATATTTATCTCATTTATCTAAAATTAAAAACTCGGTGCGGCGGTTTTTTGCTTTACCGTCAACCGTAGCGTTACTTGCAATCGGCTTACCTGCTCCGTAACCTTTTGCCGTAACGCGGTTAGCCCGAATTCCTTTCGTCTCCAAATATTTTTTTACGTTGTCGGCACGTTTTTGCGAGAGCATGATATTATCCGCTTCTTTTCCCACATTATCAGTATGGCCCTGTATTTCCACTTTAAAAGATGGATTTTCTTTCAGATATTCGGCAAATTCATCTAATGTAACAAATGATTCGGGATATAATTCGGCAGCGCCGGTTGCGTACAAAATATTATTTATTACAAATGATTTTCCGGTTTCTACTTTTTCAATCTGCAGTTTTACCGAATCGGGAGGTTTTATAAAACTTGCCTGCTTCACTTCTACTTTTTGTGAAGTAAATGAATAATCCGGTGCTTTTACAGTAACCACTACTCCTTCTTTATTCTTCTTTAAATTGACTGCGGCAACATAATGCCCGGTGGTAGAATCGTAAACTGCCTGAGTTTTTTCATGTGTTTTAACATTTTTAATTTCAATCACCGCGTTTACTTTCGGGATTTCTCCATCAGGAGTTTTTATTTGTCCGCGGATAAAAGTTACTTCTTCCGGACGCGCCTCCTTATACAAATCAAAATAATATACATCGTATTTTCCAACTCCTTGTCCGCGAACTTTACCTTCATTGCTGTACGAGCAGAAATATCCTTTTAATCCATCCGCACTCACAAAAAATCCGGCATCATCACCCTCTGTATTTATCGGAGAACCGATATTTTCAGGCTCCTTCCAATTCCCTTTTTCATCTTTGCGCACATAAAAAATATCCAGTCCGCCAAAACCATACAAGCCATCACTACTATAATACAAAGTTTCCGAATCCGAGTGAATAAACGGACATTTTTCTACTCCCGGAGTATTTATTTTCGGACCCATGTTCACCGGTTTTTTCCATTGTTTTGTAACGGGGTCGCGATCGGTTTTCCAGATATCCACTTTGCCATATCCGCCGGGGCGATCGCTCGCAAAATAAATTGAGTTTCCATCCGCAGAAACGGAAGGTTGCGAATCCCAATATACCGGATCGTTTATGTTGGGTACTTTTCTTATTTCACTCCACGCACCGTCAATCAAATCGCTGTAATAAATATCCGCATTGGGCTGTGTGCCTCCTTCCATTTTGTAAATCGTGTAATACAAATGTTTATTATCAACCGTTAAACAAGCGCCACCTTCATTGCTGTTTTCATTAAAAGGCCATTCCATCGGCTCGCCTTTATCAAAACTTCCGTCTTTTTGCTTGTGTGAAATCATAAAGACTTCCTTTTCTTTATCCGTTTGATACACTTTATCCTTGCTTTGATTCGGCATCGTACGCGTAAAAAGAATAATGCTTTCATCCGGAGAGATATACGGCAAATATTCATTATTTCCGGTAGAAATATTTGCAAGCACTTTCGGATTAAAAGGAACGATTTTCTTTTTCAGTTCGGTTTCTTTTTTCGCGGCTTTAATCATTTCTTTGGCCTGATATTGTTCAAACTGATAATCCTTCCCGAATTTTTTTTCGTCATCATCCGTAAATTTCAAAAATAAGTCGAGGTATTTTATAGCCGAGTCGTTTTTGGCATCTTCATAAAAACTGAAGCCGATAAAATAATAGGGCTCCGAATGTATTTTAGGACATGCTCTCACTGCAGCTAAAAATTGCGGGCGAGCAGTTGCAAAAGGAAGGTTATCAAGTTTACACTTTACAATTATTTCGTTGCCCAAAGCCATGTTTGCTTCGGCATATTCGGGATCTATCTTAAGCGCTTCTTCTAAAAATTTTAACCGTTCGGGTTTATGGTATTTTTTTTTGTCAGTGCCTTTTTTATATAAGTCGATTACTTTTTTATCCTCGGGTTGCGGGCACTCACTTTTCTTTTCTTCCTCATTCTGCGCAAAGGCAAAGAGATTTAAAAAAAGAGTAAATGTTATGCTTAAAACAAGTTTTTGCATATAATTTGTAAAGTTACCAAAAATAAGATAAACGTACTCTCACAGGGCTTTGCTATATGAGATGCCGGAATCATGCCTTATCCACATATTCTGGTTAATTACTTTGAATAACAAGCCTTTGGTTTTTCGGCTAAAAGCCCTACCTTTCATAGCTTTATTTTAGTATTATGAGGGCATACGTTTTTCCGGGTCAGGGTTCGCAGTTTCCAGGTATGGGAAAAGATCTTTACGAAAGCAATTCAACAGCCGGAAATCTTTTTGAAAAAGCCAATGAAATACTTGGTTTCAGAATTACAGATACCATGTTTGGCGGAACAGATGAAGAATTAAAACAAACCCGCGTTACACAGCCCGCCATTTTTTTACACTCGGTGGTTTTGGCCAGTACATTAAGTGACTTTAAACCCGACATGGTTGCCGGACATTCTTTAGGAGAATTTTCTGCATTAGTAGCCAACAAAACTTTATCGTTTGAAGACGCGCTGAAATTAGTTTACAAGCGCGCCCTGGCTATGCAACATGCCTGCGAAATAAATCCAGGCACGATGGCTGCTGTTTTAGGATTGGAAGATGCAAAAGTTGAAGAAGTTTGCGCAAGCATTACCGAAGAAGTTGTGGTTGCGGCAAATTATAATTGTCCCGGACAATTAGTTATTTCCGGAAGTATAAAAGGAATTGAAATTGCCTGTGAAAAATTAAAAGCCGCGGGAGCAAAACGCGCGCTTGTACTCCCTGTAGGCGGAGCATTTCACTCTCCATTAATGGAACCCGCACGTGTTGAATTAGAAAAAGCTATTAACGAAACAAATTTTAATACGCCTGTTTGCCCGGTTTACCAAAACGTAACCGCAAAAGCAGTGAGCGACCCGAACGAAATAAAAAAGAATCTAATTGCGCAACTTACAGCACCCGTGCGTTGGACGCAAACGGTTGAGCAAATGCTGAAAGACGGAGCCACTCATTTTACAGAAGTGGGACCCGGAAAAGTTTTACAAGGATTAATTAAAAAAGTAAATAAAGAGGTGGAGGCCCTGAGCGCTTAAGTTGTATGAAACATTTCCGAAAAATATTTTTTGTCCTTGCCCTGTTTACAATTCCTTACACTGTATTTCCGCAATTTTTGCGTGCATGGGGCTTATTTGCCGGAGAAACTTCTTCGCGTCATCGTTATAAAAATAAATATCCGCAGGATTTTCAGAGCGACCCTGCTTTTTTACATGCGCAACCTCCTTCGCACAAAGGTGGTGAATTTGAAAGCTGGAGTGCCGGAATTTTTTTAGAAATGTTGCGCAGTGATGTGTGGCGTTGGCAAACTGAAATAGAATATTGCAACAAAGGTTCTAAAGAAAATGAATTGGTAAACTGGATTACGGATCAGCAGGTAAAAAAAACAAATAAGCTTACTTATATTCAGTGGAACAATTTTTTAAAGCGTTATATCAATCTTGGTTTCCGCAGGCCGACTTATATTATGATCGGAGTTCGCGGAGAGTATAATCTTTCAAAAAGCACGCCGGCCTATTCTTATATATCCGGTAATTTTAAAAAGTTATGGGTTAGTCCTGATTTGGGAATCGGAATGGAATTTAAATTACGTGGCAACTGGAGTTTATTTGCCGAAGAGCATTATAACCCGGATGCCTGGTTTCAATATACCAGGGACAGCAATAAAATTTGGGCGATGAACCGTACCTGGGAAACACGCGTAGGATTAATTTACAGGATTAAACAAGGAATCGGCGCATATGATTTGGATTGTAACGCGCCGAAATATCACGGAAGATAAATTAAAAAAAAGGTATGGTAATTTCAAAAGAAGCTCTTTATTCACTCACCAAAGGGGTGATGATGCCCCAGGAAGAAATGCTGGAGGTGGCCCGCAAAAAAGGGAAACTTTTTATCGGCATCCCCAATGAGATTGCTTACCAGGAAAATCGCGTGCCACTTGTGCCCGATGCCGTTGCGCTATTGATAAACAACGGACATAAAGTAGTTATTGAAACCAACGCCGGTAAAGCTGCCAATTTTTTAGATAATGATTACAGCGAGGCGGGAGCGGAAATTGCTTACAGTGCGGAAGAAGTTTACAAAGCGGATATTGTAGTGAAAATAGCGCCGCCAACAACTGAGGAAGTTGAATTGATGCAGCAAAAACAAACCTTGTTTTCTGCTTTACAGTTCACTACACAACCCGAAGAGTTTCTGAAAAAACTTTCCAATAAAAAAATTAACGCGGTTGCTGTCGACTGGATTACAGACGAGCAGGGCATTTTACCTTTTGTGCGCGCTATGGGCGAGATTGCAGGAGGAGCTTCTATATTAATAGCCGCCGAGTATTTATCAAATAACAATAACGGAATGGGTTCTATACTCGGAGGTATCTCCGGTATTTCCCCAACCGAAGTTGTCATCCTTGGCGCAGGTACCGTTTCTGAATTTGCCGCGCGTGCTGCAATAGGATTAGGTGCTTACGTAAAAGTGTTTGACAATTCTACCACGCGTTTACGCCGTATGCAAAGTAATTTGGGCTCTCGTGTGTTTACTTCTATTATTCAACCAAAAGTTTTAGCGAAGCATTTAAAAACTGCTGACGTGGTTATTGGTGCTGTAAGAAGTAAAACCGGCCGTGCTCCTATTATTATTTCTGAGGCAATGGTAAGTGAGATGAAAGTTGGTTCTGTGATTGTAGATGTAAGTATTGACCAGGGCGGTTGTTGCGAGACTTCGGAAGTAACAAATCATTCAAAACCTGTTTTCAGAAAACATGGCGTGATACATTATTGTGTACCGAATATTGCTTCGCGTGTATCGCGTACTGCTTCTTATGCATTCAGTAACTTGTTTGCGCAAATTTTATTAACGCTGGGCGATGAAGGCGGATTTGAAAGTTTGGTTCGTAAAGATTCAGGAGTACGCAATGGAGTTTATTTATACAACGGTGTTTTAACCAACCAATATTTGGCAGAAACATTTAATATGCCCTTTAAGGATATTAATTTGCTCGTCGCTATGTATTAGAAGGTACGAGGTTGGAGGCATGAGATACGAAGTTTTAAAGTCGAATAAATTATCCAACAATAAAACACATTAAGCTATCAGTCATTTAGCAATGAATAAACTCTCCTTCGCCTCGGTTTCATTAGATGTTTTGGATGAAGTAGCAAAAGACATCATTGCTTATTTAGAAGAAAAAAAAATACTTTTATTTTATGGAGAGATGGGCAGCGGCAAAACCACCCTTATAAAAGAAATTTGCCGGCAATTAGGTGTTACGGGTTCTATGAGCAGTCCTACCTACGGATTGGTGAATGAATACCGCACAACTGATAAAAAGATAATTTACCATTTCGATTTATACAGAGTAAAAAATTTAGAGGAGTGCCTTGATATTGGAATGGAAGAATATTTATACAGCGGCAATTATTGTTTTATAGAATGGCCTGATGTGGCTAAACAAATTATTCCTGAAAAAGCAATGAAGGTTTTTATTGAGGGAAATGGGGAGCTGCGAGGCATCTCGGTAGAATGATTTCACCTCTACCCAAAAAATAAGATCAGAATAAAACACTCTCCCTTCGCGTCTTAGCGCCTTTGCGGTGAAAATTTAAGTTTGTATCACCCCAACATTATATCTCTTGGTAATAGGCGCATGATTTGCCGCTTCAATGCCTAAACTTACCCACTTGCGCGTATCAGCAGGATCAATGATAGCGTCTAACCACAAACGTGATGCGGCGTAATAAGGAGAAGTCTGCGCGTCGTAACGATTTTTTATTTTATTGTAAAGCTCCGCTTCTTTTTCGGGAGTAATTTCTTCGCCTTTTGCTTTTAAGGAAGCAACTTCTATCTGCACCAAAACTTTTGCGGCTTGTGCACCACCCATTACGGCAACCTGCGCGGTTGGCCATCCCACAATTAAACGAGGATCGTAAGCTTTACCACACATAGCATAGTTTGCAGCACCGAATGAATTTCCAATAATGATTGTAAACTTCGGAACCACAGAATTACTCATGGCGTTTACCATTTTTGCTCCGTCTTTAATAATTCCTCCGTGCTCGCTTCTGCTTCCTACCATAAACCCGGTTGCATCTTGCAAAAATACCAATGGGATTTTTTTCTGATTGCAATTCATTATAAAACGTGCAGCTTTATCGGCGCTGTCGCTGTAAATAACGCCCCCAAATTGCATTTCGCCTTTTTTGCTCTTCACAACCTTTCGTTGGTTCGCAACAATTCCTACTGCCCAACCTTCAATGCGTGCATAACCGCAAATGATAGATTGTCCGTATAATTCTTTGTACTCGTCAAACTCGCTTCCATCAACTAAACGTGAAATTACTTCACGCATGTCGTATTGCTTATCGCGTGTTTCGGGAATGATTCCTAAAATTTCTTTTACATTCTTTTTTGGTTCAATTGTTTTTTCCCTGTTAAAGCCGGCTTTATCATAATCGCCGATTTTGCTGAAAATATTTTTTATACGCGTTAGGCAATCTTTATCATCTTTGCATTTATGGTCGGTAACTCCCGAAATTTCACAATGCGTTGTTGCACCACCTAAAGTTTCGTTATCAATATTTTCTCCAACGGCTGCTTTCACTAAATAACTTCCAGCTAAGAAAATACTTCCGGTTTTATCCACAATCATCGCTTCATCGCTCATTATAGGAAGATAGGCTCCACCCGCAACACAACTTCCCATCACGGCAGCAATTTGCAAAATTCCCATGCTGCTCATCACCGCGTTATTACGGAAAATTCTTCCGAAGTGTTCTTTATCCGGAAAAATTTCATCCTGCATAGGCAAATAAACTCCGGCGCTATCCACTAAATACACAATGGGCAATCTGTTTTCCATGGCAATTTCCTGCGCACGTAAATTCTTTTTTCCGGTAATTGGAAACCAGGCTCCGGCTTTTACAGTTGCATCATTCGCTACGACGATTGCTTGCTTACCGGAAATATATCCTATAATAACAACAACTCCTCCCCCGGGGCAACCACCATGCTCGGCATACATTTCGTAACCGGCAAAAGCGCCTATTTCAATTCGCGGAGAATCTTTATCTAATAAAAAATCAATCCGCTCGCGGGCAGTCATTTTTCCCTGCTCGTGCATTTTTTCAATGCGTGCTTTTCCGCCGCCTAAATAAATTTTTCCCAAACGCTGCTCCATCTGTGAAATGAGCTGACGCATTTTATCTTCGTTTTTATTGAATTCTAAGTCCATATTCCAAAATTTCAGGCTTAAATATACGATGTTTAGGGTTTAATAGCATCTTTTAACCTTAATTGCTGTGAGATTTTACGTAACTTTGTTACAAAGCTTTTAACATGAAATTCCGTTTTTTAGCCCTTGTTATATCATTACTTTCATTTACCGTAAGTAAGGCCCAAATGCCTGGCGGCGGTATGGGAGGTAATCCTAACGGAATGATGAGCCCGCAAATGGCAAACATGCCCTCAGGTAACAGTAATACTTCTAAAAAAGACGACCCTCCGCATGGTGGCGATATTAAAGAGGCAGGCAAATATTATATTGAAGTGGTTTTTGATCCTTTCTCTACCGAGGAAAAACTCAATATTTGGTTATTAAAGTCAAATTACAAAGCAGCAAAAACTGATAAAGCGGTTGGCAAGGCAAAAATTAAATATCCGAAACTCGACAACAAAGAAGAAGACAAAGAATTAATTCTTGTTGAAGACCGTTTTTATTGTAACGTCAGCGAACCCTCCGCAACTTTTACGGCTTTTATTACTATCACTATAAAAGGTAAAGAATACAAAATGGTTTTTAACCAAAAAGGTATGGCGGGAAGATAAAGGGACAAGGTGTGAGAAACGAGATACGAGAGCAGAAGGGCGAAAAGCAAAAAGTTTTTTCTTAATACTAAAATTGCCCTGAGTGTCTTAGCGGAGTGAAAACTAGTAATAAACCATCCTGCGCACTTCAGCAATCTGCTTAGCGAAACGCATTACCTGGCGGGTGTAACCATACTCGTTATCATACCAAACGTATAATACAATATTCTTTTTATCGGGTCCAACAATACAAGCCTGGCTATCATAAACACTCGGACAAGGATTACCGATTATATCACTGCTTACTAATTCGTTTGAAAACGCATATTGAATTTGTTCAACCAGAGCGCCTTCTAAAGCGGCACTTTTAATAACCTCGTTAACTTCTTCTTTAGTTACTTCTTTGTTGATAGTCATACTTAAAATTGCAAGCGACACATTGGGTGTAGGAACACGCACTGAATTAGCGGTAAACTTCCCGGATAATTGCGGTAATACTTTTTTCAAAGCGCTTTCAGCACCTGTTTCTGTAATTACCATGTTTAGCGCAGCACTTCTTCCGCGACGATATTTCTTGTGGTAATTATCCAATAAGTTTTGGTCGTTGGTATAAGAGTGAACCGTTTCAATATGCCCGCGCTGGATACCCAATCCTTTATCAACTACGTACAAAATCGGCATAATTGCATTGGTGGTACAAGACGCGGCAGAAAAAATATTTTCCTTCTTACAGTCAACCGTTTCATGATTTACTCCGTACACAACATTCGGAATATCTTTTGCGGGAGCCGTTAATAATACTTTTGAAATTCCTTTTGATTTTAAGTGCCTGCTGAGTGCTGCCTTATCGCGAAAAGCGCCTGTATTATCAATTAACAAAGCGTCATTGATTCCGTATTTTGTATAATCAACATCTTCGGGATTAGCGGCATCAATCATATGTACAGTATGCCCGTTAATGATCAGCGCCTTATTTTCTAAATCTTCAATCACTGTTCCGGGAAATGGTCCGTGTACAGAATCAGTTCTTAATAAATCAGCACGTTTAATAATTTCATCATTGCTGCTCCCGCGGGTAACGATTGCCTTTAAGCGAAGTTGTTCTCCTTTGCCTGCCTGAGAAATTAATTCGCGTGCGGCTAAACGGCCAATGCGCCCGAAACCAAACAGCACTACATCCTTAGGAGTGATGGTATGCTTTTGTCCGACAAAATCTTTTAATTTATTATTTATAAAATCGGCTGCGCTTTTAAATTTACTTTGTTCCTGGTGCCATTCGTAAGCTAATTTTCCGATATCAATTTTAGAGGGGCAAATATCCGCTTTGTAAATTTCGTTGGCCAGCATAACCGTATCCTTAACTGTTATCGGTTTTTTAACGATGTCGTTAGCATACAAATGCAGCTTCATTAACTCGCTGGCGCTACGGTCAACCAATTGATTGCGGAACAATACTAATTCAATAGATTTTTCGAACCATAATTTTCCGATGGCGCTGATTAAATCAATGGTTGCGCGTTCGTGCTGCACCCAGTCGTTTAATTGTTCTTCGTAGTTTGATTTCACTTTTTCTAAGGTTTCCATACTGTTCATTCTTAAATTAACTCAAATAAAAAAACCGCCTGCATGCGCAGACGGTTTTATTTTTATTTTCTAACCTAAATATTGTTGCAATAATTTGCTTCGGCTGCTGTGGCGCAGGCGGCGTACCGCTTTTTCTTTTATCTGGCGCACACGCTCACGGGTTAAATCAAATTTCGCCCCGATTTCTTCCAGTGTTAATCCGTGAGGAATTCCGATACCGAAAAATAATTTAATCACATCCCGCTCACGTTCGGTTAAAGTAGATAATGCGCGGTCAATTTCTTTAGAAAGAGATTCGTTCATTAATTGTCCGTCAGCACGGGGAGAATCATGATTCACCAACACATCCACTAAAGATCCCTCTTCGCCTTGTTGGAAAGGAGCGTCCATAGAAACGTGACGGCCCGATACTTTCATTGTATCAGCAATTTTATCTTCGGGTAAATCCAAAATAGTTGCTAATTCTTCGGCGCTTGGTTCGCGTTCGAATTCCTGTTCTAATTTAGAATATGCTTTGTTTATTTTATTTAATGAACCTACCTGGTTTAAAGGTAAACGCACAATACGTGATTGTTCTGCCAAAGCCTGTAAAATACTTTGACGAATCCACCATACGGCGTAAGAGATAAATTTAAAACCGCGTGTTTCATCAAAACGTTTTGCGGCTTTAATCAAGCCTAAGTTTCCTTCGTTAATTAAATCCGGTAAACTTAATCCCTGGTTCTGGTATTGCTTTGCAACCGACACTACGAAACGCAGATTGGCACGTGTTAACTTTTCAAGGGCGCGTTGGTCTCCATCGCGTATTTTTTTTGCTAACTGAACTTCTTCTTCGGCGGTAATTAATTCTTCACGTCCAATTTCCTGTAAGTACTTGTCGAGAGATGCACTCTCACGGTTGGTAATCGATTTGGTTATCTTTAACTGTCTCATCTATATATAAGGTATAAATCTATTTAAAGAACGTTATTAAGGGCGCAAAATTATGCCAATATTAACTCAAAACAAAATAATGTTACAAAAGGGTTAATTACTTATAGACCAATTGTTAAAATTAACTGATAAACAAGCGTTTAAATGAATATTAATGTACATTTACAGCCCGATGAAAGTCTTAAAATACAGCCCTTTTTATCTCCTTTTGCTTTCGTTTAACTTTACTACAAAACCCGTGCCCAAAGTAAATTATGAGCAATTAGAAAGTATTTGTCGCAAAAATAATGACACTTTATATATAGTAAATTATTGGGCTACCTGGTGCAAGCCTTGTGTTGGTGAAATGCCGTGTTTTTTTGATGCTGCGAAAAAATTTAAAGCGCAAAAAGTAAAAGTTGTTTTTGTAAGTTTAAACGCGTTGAAAGAAAGTGCTTTGGTAGAAAAATTTATTACCAATAAAAAAATTGAACAGGATGTTTTTTTACTGAACGCCGGAAATCCGAATGTTTGGATTGATAAAGTGGATCCGGTTTGGGGAGGGTCAATCCCGGCAACGGTGATGTACAAACAAAAGGAAAAACTATTTTTTAAAGAAGGAGAATTTACACAAGCCGAACTCGACTCTATTATCAACCTTAAACTAAAATAACATGAAAATTAAAAAAACAATTAACCTGATTGCCGCAGCAGCAATTATTACATTGGCTTCTTTTACAGAAGGAGGATATAAAGTGGGCGATAAAGCGGCCGACTTTAAATTAAAAAACACAATTGATAATAAAATGGTTTCAATGGCGGATTATAAAGATGCCAAAGGAATCATCGTTGTGTTTACCTGCAACCACTGCCCTTTTGCAGTAAAATACGAAAGCCGCATTATGAACCTGGATAAAAAATTTAAAGCAAAAGGTTTTCCGGTAATCGCAATCAGCCCTAATGACCCGACGATTGTTTCTGATGATAGTCCTGAAAATATGGCGAAACTGGCGAAAGACAAAAAATATTCTTTCCCATACTTGTTTGATGAAACTCAGGAGACTGCAAAAACTTACGGTGCAACAAAAACTCCGCACGTTTATATTTTGCTGAAAGAAAAATCAGACTATATCGTAAAATACATTGGCGCAATTGATGATAATGCCGATGATGAAAAAGTGGTGAAAGAAAAATATGTAGAGAACGCTATCGAAAATATTTTAGCCGGCAAACCTGTTACTCCTGAAACAACCAAAGCAATCGGTTGCGGGATTAAGTGGAAAAAAGTATAATTAAATTTTTTATTTTGAATAAGACGCGGGTTAGTTTTGATCCGCGTTTTTTATTTTAACAAACTAACGATTCCTGCGAGATGTTTTGGTTCACCTTTGATGTTACGGACTTCTATTTTCCAGGCGTAAACATCCTGCTGTACGTATTCATTGTTTTTCTTTCCGTCCCAGCCCGTGCCTATGTCGGTGGACTTGAAGATCTGATTTCCCCAACGGTCGAAGATGAGCAGCGTATATTCGGTGATGCCCTCACCCTTAGGTAAGAAGATGTCGTTGGTGTTGTCGTCGTTGGGAGTAAAAGCATTGGGGACGTAGAGAAGATATTCAGGAGCGATGTAAAGTGTTTCCCAGATGATATCCCAGCAACCGTTGATGGAGAATACCGTGAGGTGCGGGTAGTAAAGGCCCGTGTCGGCATAACTATGCTGCGGGTTCTGTATGTGCGAGGAATCACCATCTCCAAAATACCATTGCCAGGTGTTGATGGGTGCGTTTGTACTCAGGTCGTAAAACTGTATTTCAGGATTGAGGATGGTGGTGGAGCCGGGAGAAAAAGAAAAATTGGCTTTTGGTATGGGATAAGCTGTTACGATGGCTGAACTTGTGTTCCTGCAACCATTGCTGTCGGTTACCAGAAGTGTGGTTGTGTATGTCCCCGCGTTTGCATAACAGGACTGAGCAGCCTGGCTTGTTGAAGTAGTGCCGTTGCCGAAGTTCCAGTTATAAGTAGCGCTTGTGCTTGTTGTGCCGTTATTGGAAAAATTCACACAAAGCGGCACGCAGCCTGATGTTTGCGGAGGAGTTACGAACGCAACAGGAAGTTGATTTACCGTTACGGTTGTTACGGCGGTGTCACGGCAATTGTTGATGTCTGTTCCTGTTACAGTATACGTTGTGCTTGTGTTCGGGCTTGCCGTGGGGCTTTGTTGGGTAGAACTGCTCAGGCCTGTTGAGGGATTCCAGTTATAGCTATTGGCGCCGTTTGCAGAAAGAGTGGCATTTTTGCCTTTACAGATAGTAGCGGAGTTAACGGTTACGTTTGGAAGTGGATGAACGGTTACAGTAGACAAAGCGGTGTTGGAACATCCGTTGCCGTCGGTTCCTGTTACGGTGTATTGCGTGCTGGTATTGGGATTTGCATTTACAGAGTTTCCGACGGCGGAACTTAATCCCGTGGCCGGACTCCAGGTACAAACCACAGCATTGTTTGCATTCAGTATGATTTGATTACCCGCACAGACAGCTCCGCTGTTTACCATTACATTAGGAAGGGGATTTACGGTTACGGTAGCGGTTGTAAAATTCTTGCATCCGTTACCATCTGTTCCCGCTACTGAATAAGTTGTTGTTGTATTCGGAGAAACTGTTATAGAATTTCCTGTGGCAAGGGTGCTCCAGGTATACGTGGCAGCTCCGTTTGCATTTAAGGTGGCAGAGCTTGTATTACAGATTACGGTAGAACTTGCTGTTATTGTTGGAGGCGTATTTACCTGTACTGTACAGGTAGTAACCGCCGTACAGGTCCCGATAGTCCCTGTGATAGTATATGAAGTAGTAACATTCGGATTAGCATTTACATTTGATCCGGTGGTAGCGCTTAACCCATTTGCGGGAGACCAACTATATGTTGTAGCACCACTTGCCGTAAGTGTAGCAGTTTGCTGCCCTGAACAAATACTCGCGTTGTTTACACTCACCGTTGGATTGTTTACCACCGTTACGGTGCTTGTCGCTGTTGCAGTACAGTTGTTAACGTCCGTTCCTGAAATCGTATAAACTGTAGTAGTAATTGGATTGGCATTTACAGAATTTCCGTTGGTAGAGGAAAGTCCTGTTCCGGGAGACCAGGTGTATGTATTCGCTCCGTTTGCATTTAATGCCAAAGAACCGCCATTACAAATAAGTCCGCTGTTTACATTTATATTCGGCAATGCGTTTACAGTTACACTCGTTGTAGCCGTATTCACGCAACCATTAACATCCGTGCCCGTAACTGTATAGTTTGTCGTAACATTCGGGACAGCGTTGACAGTTGACCCATTCACTGAACTCAAGCCCGTTCCAGGACTCCAACTATAACTACTCGCACCCGTCGCCGTCAGCGTCGCCGTCTGTTGACTTAAGCAAATGGTTCCGCTGGTTACTGTAATAACAGGCAAATTATTTACAGTAACAGTCGCCGTTGTTACCGCCGTGCAGGTTCCTACCGTTCCTGTTATTGTATATACTGTCGTAGTAACAGGATTCGCCGTAACACTTGTCCCACTCGTTGCGCTCAATCCCGCAGCATGTCCCCAAACATAAGTAACTGAACCATTAGCAGTAAGTGTAGTGCTACTTCCTGCACACAAGGTCGCGCTTGCTACCGTTACTGTAGGATTGTTCACCACTGTCACTCTCGTCGTATCACTATTAAAACATCCGTTAGCATCCGTTCCGACTACTGTGTAATTTGTCGTTGCTACAGGACTCGCTATAACATTATTCCCATTGGCACTGCTCAAACTCCCTGCAGGGCTCCAGGTATACGTAACTGCTCCGTTGGCATTTAATGTAACTGAACTTCCGTTACAGATAAACCCATTGGTTAAATTTATAACAGGCAAGGCATTCACCGTTACAGTCGATGTCCCTGTACTAACACATCCGTTCACATCTGTTCCCGTTATCGTATAACTTGTCGTCGCTGTCGGTGTGGCTGTTACACTTACTCCGGTTGTTGAACTCAAGCCGGTACCAGAATTCCATGTATAGGTATTCGCTCCACCCGCTGTTAATGTTGCCGTTTGTTGTGTGGAACAAATTGATGCGGAGTTTACAGTTATAGTTGGCAAGGGATTGATAGTAACAGTTGATGTTGTGCTTGATGAACAAGTTCCTATTGTTCCTGTAATTGTGTACACAGTGGTAGTACCCGGATTTGCAGTAACACTGTTTCCTGTTGTTGCAGTTAAACCCGTTGCATTCGCCCACGAGTAAGTTGCGGCACCGTTAGCAGTAAGTGTTGCCGAATTTCCGACGCAAAGTGTTGCGCTGTTTACAGTTACTATTGGAGAAGGATTTACAGTTACCGTTGATGTAGCTGTTCCTGAACATGCACCTGTGCTGCCACTAACAGTATATACCGTTGTGGTTGCCGGATTAGCGGTGACTGTTGTTCCGTTTACAGAACTCAATCCTGTAGCAGGACTCCAGGTATAAGTTGTAGCACCATTTGCTGTAAGTGTTGTTGAACTGCCGTTACAAATAGTTGCCGAGTTAACTGTTACGTTAGGAGAAGCACTTGCAGTAATATTTGCAGTAGCAGAAGTTTGACAACCATTATTATCTTTTACCGCAATCGTATATGTTCCCGCTCCAAGTCCTGGAAAACTTGATGCTGCCGAAAATCCACCACCATTAATTGAATAGTTATAAGGCGGTGTACCTCCTCCACCCGCTGCAGAAATATTTCCGTTGTTTAATCCGCAGGAAGCATTAGTTGGTGTTAAAGCTAAAGTTAATACCGGTGGTTGTGTAATGGTGACAGTTGTAGTGCTTGTACAACCTTTATTGTCTGTAACTGTACACGTATAATTTCCCGCAGGAAGATTTGAAGCGGTCGCCGTAGTTTGTACAGGAGCTGAATTCCAGGAATAAGTAAAAGGAGAATTTATTCCTGTAATGCTTGCGGTAGCGCTTCCGTTAGTGCCCCCGTTACAACTTACATTTACAACAGGGGTAACAGTATTTGTTTGTGTAAACGCTACACCGGAAATTGCCATCACATATGCGCCCTGGTTTCCCGTAGTTGTATTAATAGTAATTGATTGCAAACTTTTTTGTTGGTCGGCACAGCTTAAAGAAAAATCAAGCGAATAAAAATTCGGATCGGTTGGAGTACCGTCTTGTGTAGCACCTGCTGTTACCCGCGTACATCTTCCGAAACAACAATACACAGAGCCTGCCCCGCCAAACCAATCCGCGATGTTAAACGCACCGAAATTTGTGGTGGTAGCATTTGTATAAGTAAAGGTTATATTAATGTTACTGGCTCCTTCGGTAGAAAAAATAAGTAAACTGATTTTTGAAAACTGTGAAGGAGTTGTTACAGTTAAAACTTTTGTTGTTCCTGTTGCAACATATAAAGCATTCGTTGTATTAAAAGCACGTAATTGGTAAGTACGGGTTCCGCTTACAATTGTGCCACTGTTAATAATGCCTCCGGGCCAACCCATTCCTGCAGCAAAATTTGCACTGTACATTACGTTGTTTGAAGCATCTAAAGATTGTGTGGTTAATGCCTGCGAGTTAGGTGCTGTTTCAGCAATAGCGTCAATATTATAACCGGTTGACGGGATTGGCGAATAGGTTTGCGCAAACGTATTTGCAAAAATTGTTACGCTTATTAAAAAACCTATCAGTTTATTTTTTGGCACGAGTGAAGCTACAAAAATTAAGTCAAATATACAAATTATTTCCTAATATTAAAACGATTTAGATATTTTTGTTAAAAATCAGTTTAAAGTGTGGACAAACGGTATTATTTGCGATTTTTAAGGGCTGCGAACACAACAGGAAGAACAGAAATCAGGATAATTCCGAGGCAAACCAAATCAATATGCTTCCGGATAAATTCTACTCCCCCCAACAAATAACCTGCAATAGTTAAAGAGCCGATCCAAAGGGCGCCGCCAAGTACATCAAAACCAAAAAACTTTTTATAGTTCATCTCTGCAACGCCTGCAGCAAAGGGGGCAAAGGTGCGCACAAAGGGAACAAAACGCGCCATGATAATAGCTTTGGTTCCGTACTTTTCGTAAAAAGCATGCGTTTTATTAAGATACTCTTCTTTTACCAAAACCCTGCCCCTGAATTTTAAATGAAAAACTTTTAATCCTATTTTTCTTCCTATCCAATAATTGGCATTATCGCCAAGTACAGCTGCTATAAATAACAGGATTAATACGTATGCAAGATTTAAATGACCCGAGTGCGCGAAGAGCCCCGCAGTAAATAAAAGCGAATCTCCCGGTAGAAAAGGCATAGCCACCAAACCGGTTTCAACAAAGATTACTATAAATAAAATCGCGTAAATAAATACTCCGTAGTTCTGAAAGAGCCAGTCAAAATCTAAATGTAAAATGTGTTTAAATAATTCCATGGAAGTTTTACAGATTAGTATTTAGCCATTTCGGGGTCAATTTCTTCGGCCCAGGCCATGATACCTCCTTTTAAATTGTAGAGGTTTGTAAAACCATGTTGCTGCTCTAACATTTGTAAAACAGAAGCAGAACGCTTACCAGTACGGCAATGCAGCACAACTTTTTTTGTTTTGTTGATTTTATCGAGGTGGTCAACGATATCGCCCATAGGAATTAATTCTCCGCCCAAATCGCAAATATCAAATTCGTATTCTTCGCGTATATCAATTAACTGAAAGTCTTCTTTTTTGTCTTTCATCGCTTTCAGTTCCTGAACCGTAACTTCTTTCATTTTATACCTTATTTTTAAAGGGTGTAAATATAAACAATTAGGTAAATTAAAAAGAGATATTTAGACGAAATGCCCCCGCTATTTATCGCCTTCAAGAAAGGTGAAAAATGTATCTCCCCTAAGGCCCAAACGCAGGGTTTCTAAAGGAATAACCTCTTCAAAAGAAATGTTCCCCAAATTAACATTGGCGCCCATTAATTTAATAAAGTAAACCTGTTGCGGTTTCTGCGGAGTTTCCCAGATGATAGAATCGGCCGGTACCTTAGAGGTAATTTTATTAATCAGCATTACATGCGCGCTTCCGTTACGGTGAAAAATACCAACGTTTCCGCTTTCCCTTGCTTCTGCAATAACTTTAAAAGAACCTGCTTCCAATTCGGCGGTCATCATTTTTATCCATTTAGCGGGGTGAATGATGATGCCCTCTTCTTTTGAACCTACTTCCGATAAAACAGTAAAATGTTCAGACAGTTTATTAATATGCTCGCATTTTTTATCATGTGCCAAAACAATGGAACCGTCCGATACTTCGGCCATTTCTAATTTAAGCGATTCGGCAAATTTTATGTACTCATCTAATTTTTTACGAATTAAAAAAGCTTCAAAAAGTGTTCCGCCCAAATAGGTTTTAATACCCGCTTGTTTGTACAGACTGATTTTTTCTTTCAGGTTTTTAGTAATAACAGATGTACCAAAACCCAGTTTTACAAAGTCAACAAAATCGGCACTGGTACTTAAATAATCTTCTACCTGACGAAGAGAAAGGCCTTTATCCATCACCATAGTGATTCCCGCGTTACGTGGCCTTTCTGAACGTTTGGGTAAATTGAGAGAGTCTACATTATACTTCATACGTTTTACGGTTTTTTAAAAGTATCGATAACACGTAAAACAGTTTCGTTGTCTTTTAACGCGGGGGCAAATTCAAATAACTCGTTGTGCTTAT
>DATMMV010000183.1:0-10891 GCA_035569635.1 Bacteroidia bacterium
AGTATTATTTTTGATATGTTCAATAAAAGAGGGCAGTTTTTTCAGATAGGCGAGTTCCTTGAATTTTTCCCGGGCCTCGGCTGCGGGGCTGCCGAAATAAACCTTCCCGCTTTCAAGGTCTTTACCTACACCGCTTTGTGCGTAAACCTCTACGTTGCTGGGTATGGTGATATCATTAGCGATGCCGGCTTGTCCCCATAAAATCACATTATCACCAATATCTACTACTCCGGCCACACCCACCTGGGCGGCAATAGTGCAATGTTTACCGATGGTGCTGTCGTGGCCGATATGTACCAGGTTATCTATTTTAGTTCCTTCGCCAATTATAGTAGAGTCAGAAACGCCGCGGTCAATCGTGCAACCCGCGCCTATTTCTACATTATCGCTTATAATAACATCTCCGCAGGATTCTAATTTTTCGAGTTTGCTTAAACGACGTTTAAAATAAAAAGCATCGCTGCCAATAACCGAGTTTGCGTGTATAATAACGTTGTCACCTATCCGGCAATAATCATAAATAACGGTATTAGGGTAAATAATACAATTATTACCGATAATCACTTCGTGGCCAACAAAAACCCCGGGCATAATTACCGTGTTTTCACCAATATGCGCGGTTGGACTTATAGCTGCATTAGAGAATTGTAAAGGCTGAAAATGTCTTACCAATTGATTGTAGGCTGTAAAGGGTTCTTCATGCAATAAGAGCACTTTACCATCGGGACATTCTACCTCCTGGTTAATAATAACTGCTGTGGCTTTGCTTGATAACGCATTTTTAAAATATTTGGGATGGTCAACAAACACCATATCGCCTTCGTTTACGCGGTGAATTTCATTGAGACCTGAAATATTTTTTTGTGAACTGCCGATTACCTTGGCGTTGATAAGTTTTGCCAGTTCGCTTGCTGGGGTAGGATGTATCTTCACTGTTTCAATCTTTAAATTAGGAGCTTGCTTTGTAAATATACCTATTTTTTTAAAAACGGAATAATTTTTGAATTATTGCTTTCCAAATAAAACTGCCGTTACCCCGTTAAAAAGTATATTTGTAAATTAAAAGCCTGAAATGAAACACCTTATTTATATAAACGCTTTCCTCGTATTACTGATTTCCTGCACAAGTTCTAAAAAAGGAACCAAAACCAATAGTCGGCAATCTTGGGAAACACCGCAGGAAGCTATGGAAGGGTTAAACTCAGGCAATAAGGCTCCTGAGCTGGTGTATAAAAATCCTAAAGACTCACTTATAGCGCTTTCATCATTGCACGGAAAAATAGTTTTGCTGGATTTTTGGGCAAGTTGGTGCGGGCCCTGTCGCATGGAAAACCCTAATCTGGTGGCTGCGTATCAAAAATACAAATCGCAAACCTTTAAGGGGGGTGAAAAAGGCTTTACCATTTATAGCGTATCATTGGATGCAAATAAACCTGCCTGGATAGCAGCAATAACGAAAGATAAATTAGAGTGGCCTTATCATGTATCCGATTTAAAATACTGGAGTTCTGAAGCCGGGGCCACATACGGAGTACAATCCATACCCACCAATTGGTTAATTGATGGCAGAGGCGTTATTTTAGGAAGAAATTTAAGGGGATTCGAACTTGAAAGTAAACTGGCAAGTATTGTTGCCGCAGAGCCCGTTAAAAAATAATGTATGCGCGTTGCCATTGTTGACTTAGGTACCAATACGTTTAACCTGCTCATTGCCGATGCAGAAGAAAAAAAATTTTCAGTAGTATACACAGGGCGCGAAGTGGTTAAACTGGGCGAAAAAAGTATTAACGAAAATAAAATCAGCGAAGCCGCTTTTAAGAGAGGGATTGACGCTTTTATTAAACACGCCGGGGTGATAAGAGAAAAAAGCGCAACTACAATTAAAGCTTTTGCCACATCTGCTATCCGCGAAGCGCTTAACGGAAGCGATTTTATTAAGAAAATAAAGGAATTTACCGGTATTGAAGTGGAAGTTATTGATGGTAACCGCGAAGCAGAATTGATTTATTTGGGCAACCGTCTTGCCGTAAATCTGGATGATAGGGCCCATTTAATTATGGATATAGGAGGAGGGAGCACCGAGTTTATCATTGCCGACAACCAAAAAATTTTCTGGAAACAAAGTTTTAAACTGGGTGTAGCGCGTTTGCTGGAAAAATTTCAACCCGAAGATCCTATAACTGAAGATACCCTTGAACAGATAAACACATATTTAAAAGAGATGTTACAACCACTTATTTCTGCACTTAAAAATCATAAAGTAAATTGCCTGGTGGGTTCATCCGGTGGTTTTGAAAGTGTGGTGGAAATGATTGGTGCGGCTTTTAATAAAGAACACGTAATACCCGCTAAACATTGCTATGTAATTGATTTAAACGATTACTTTTTGATAAGCAAAAAAACGATTCATTCCACCGCTGCTCAACGCGAAACCATGATAGGACTGATACCCATGCGGCGTGATATGATTGTTTTAACCTATTTGCTGATTGATTTTGTGGTAAAAGAAACCGGCATCGATCAATTTAAAGTTTCGTCTTACGCTCTTAAAGAGGGCGCCCTTTCTGAAATAATTACAAATAAATGTTAATTGTAAAATAAAAGGCCCTACCGTTCCGTATACCCTGAGCACCCGAATTGTTAGTAAAACAAATAAAACAGAGGCCTTTACCTTTTTAAAAACAACTTATTCAACAAACGAATTATTGTATATTCGCACCGAAAGCCGTGAGTAAAAACTTAGTTATCATACCTACTTATAACGAAAAGGAGAACATCGAAAAGATGGTCCGTAAAGTTTTTTCACTGCAACCGGAATTTGATTTATTGATTATTGACGACGGCTCGCCCGACGGAACCGCGAAAATTGTAAAAGGAATGCAGCAAAAATATACTGCGTTGCATCTTATTGAGCGCAGCGGAAAGCAAGGCTTGGGCACGGCATATATTGTAGGTTTTAAATGGGCACTCGAAAAAAAATACGATTTTATTTTTGAAATGGATTGCGATTTTTCGCACAACCCGGATGATTTGCCGCGTTTATTGAATGTTTGCCAAAAAGACGCCGATGTGGCCATCGGTTCGCGCTATTGCAAAGGCGGCAAAGTAAAAAACTGGCCTATCGGGCGAATTTTAATGAGTTATTTTGCTTCGGTTTATGTGCGTATTGTTTTATGGATAAACATAAAAGATACTACTGCAGGTTTTAAATGCTATAACAAAAAAGTACTGGAAGCAATTGAGTTAGAACAGGTACGTTTTATGGGTTACGCTTTCCAGATTGAAATGAAATACCGCGCGATAAAGAAAAACTTTAAAGTGGTTGAGGTTCCCATCACTTTTGTTGACCGTATCGAAGGCATTTCTAAAATGAGTACCGGTATTTTTAAAGAAGCTTTTTGGGGCGTATTGCAAATGCGCCGTTTTGTAAAATAAAAACCCCGAAGGAATTTGATCAAAAAAAATCCCCCGTTTTGCGGAGTATTCTTCTTTTTAAATCACTGATTATTTTTTGTCCGTTCCGTTAGCTTTTTCTTTCGGAACAATATAAACCCTTGTTAAATCACGATACTCCATTGCATTTGCCGGGAAGTTGCGTACATTTTTTTGTACCAGCCTGTCGTTCTCATCATAAAAAATCGGCATAAAGGCTCCTTCATTAATTATAATCTGGTCGGCCTGCATGTACATATTCATACGTTTGGTTAAATCGGGTTCTTTTAAAGCCGCTTTAAATAAAGAATCGAAACGCGCGTTTGTAAACCTGCAGGTATTAATAAACGATTTCTCGCCGGCGTTTGCGGGAATGTGTTTACTGTAAAATAAAGTTAAGAAAGTTTCAGGATCCGGGTAATCGGCAATCCAACCTGTGCGGAAGAAATCAAGTTTACCGGATTGGTAAGCGTCAATCTCTTCGGCAAAAGGCATTACGTTAATACTTACATCCACACCTAAATTATCTTTAAGCATGGTTTGAATAGTTTCTGCAATTTGGCCGTTACGCTCGTTGCCGGCAGCGTTAATGGTAAGAGTTACTTTAGGAAATCCTTTTCCATCAGGATAACCGGCCTGTTTCATTAATTCTTTTGCTTTAGCAACATCCAGACTGTAGCCTTTAAGGACGCTGAAATCAAAACCACCTTTTTTGAAAGCCTCAACAGGAGGAACGACACCGTAAATACCGGGTTCTCCTTCGCCCTGTAAAATATAATCTACAATTTTATTTCGATCTATAGCGTAGTTAAACGCAAGCCTTACTTCTTTTTTATTGAAAACACCTCCAGTGTTAAGCATACCGTAATATTGGCATGAAAGGGCAGGTACGTTTTGAATTTCGAAATCGTTCTGGCGGGCCTTAGCGTTATCATAGCTTCCCATAATTTCTTTATACATCTCGATAGGAATACGGTAAACCATGTCTAAGTTTCCACGCTGAAACTCTAACATTTCGGCTTTCTTTTCCTTAATGAAAGTAAATTTTATGGCATCAAGGTAAGGTAAACGATTGCCAAACTCATCAATGTTCCAGTAGTTTGGATTTTTTTCTAAAATAACGGTTTCCCCTTCTTTAATGGTTTTTACCTGGAAAGGACCTGTACCAACGCATTTGGTACGCATATCAATTCCGTATTTATCCAAAGCTTCCTTCGGATAGATATAGCAACCAGTATGCGCTAAAATATTTAAGAAACCTGAGAAAGGGCTTGTTAAACTGATTTCAACGGTTGAATCATTTAAAGCTTTTATACCGGGAACTCCGCCTTCAGGACCTTTTCCACTTTTGCTTTTTTCGAAGTATTCGCTGGCACCTACCACACGGTCTTTAAAAGTGATGTCGTAAGCATTGTTATTAGAACTTGCTTCACATAATTTATCGAAACAGAATTTCACATCTCCGCCAGTAAGCTCGCGGCCTTTACCATCAGCAAAACACGCGTCATCATGAAATTTTACGCCTTTACGCAAATGAAAAGTCCATACCGAAGCATCTGTATTTGTTTCCCAGCGGTAAGCCAGTGCGGGAATAACCGATAAATCGGCTTGTGAAAGTTTTACCATCCCCTCGTATACCTGGTTGGCAATACGTTGAGAAATAACATCAATAATGGATAAAGGATAAAGATTTTTAAAATCTTCCAATTCATTCATCCTGAAAACACCACCGTAAAACACGCCGCCTTTGGCTTCAGATGTCAGGTGCTTGTCTTTATCTCCACCGCAAGAGGACAGCATTAAAGCTGTGAAACCCGCTGCAATTAACAAATGTTTAATTTTCATATAAAATGCTAAGTGTATGTAGCCTACAAATTTATAAATATTTTGATGTAAAAAGCACCAATTAGATAAAAGTGTTATTGTTGAGGGTTTTTATTGTTTTTTAACCCTCTAAACATGCTTAACGCTAATACATCTCGTATTTGCAGAACCGGCACTCGAGTCCGCCGTTAAAAAGTGGTATTTTGCGTGATGTTTTCAGGCCTACATGTTTCATTGCATCTTTGCCCGAACTTATAATCCATGCGGTTGAGCCTTTGTATTTATGCTTAAAGGTATCGCCTGTTTTTTTGTAAAAAGCGAAAATATCGTCTTTTTTAAGCCGCTCGCCGTAAGGCGGATTGGTAATAAGCGTGTATTTTTTCTCAAGGCCGAACGAGGTTTCAAAGAAATCAGCCTGCATAAAACGAATCATATCATCTACATTGGCGGCTTTGGCGTTTTCCCTGGCTTTGCTGATGGCTACGGGCGAAATATCGGTGCCGATAATATCAACGGGCACGTTATTTATTTTTGCCACAACACTTTCAAAAATTTTCTCAAAAAGTTCTTCGTTAAAATCGGGCCAATGCATAAAACTATAATCTTTTCTGTAATAACCGGGAGGAATATTTGCGGCAATAAGAGCAGCCTCAATTAAAATAGTGCCTGCTCCGCACATCGGGTCGTATAGTGCGGATAAACGTGCATCCCATCCACTGATAAGTACCATGCCCGCTGCCAAAGCTTCGTTTAATGGGGCAAGGTCAGCGGTTTGTCGATATCCGCGTTTGTATAGAGGCACCCCGCTGCTATCCAGCATAAGTTGCATTTCATCTTTAAAAATAAAAACATAAAGGCTGAAATCGGGATTGTCTTTATCCACCGATGGCCGTTTATCATATTTATCGCGAAACTGATCAACAATTGCATCTTTACATTTTTGTGCCACATATTGATTGTGATTAAAGTTTTCCGTATTCAATACGGCTGTTACAGCAAGGGTTTGATCAACACTTAAAAATTTATCCCAATTAATTTTTTGAACCGCATCATATAATTCTTCATCGTTAAAAACTGTTGCTGAACCTATAGGTTTTAAAACCCGTAATGCTGTGCGTAAACAAATATTTGCCTTGTATAAAAAACCTTCGTCGCCGTAAAAACTAACAGCGCGATTATGAGCTTCTATATTTTTGGCGCCTAATTTTAGGAGTTCGGCGGCCAACACCTCTTCTAAACCAAAGAAGGTAGTGGCAATCATTTTAAAATCGGTGGCGGGAATTTTTGTAGGATGCATAGAGATTGCAAATGTACCGGTTTTATGCGAATATATTTTAAATCGTTTAAACTCTTATGCCAAAACTCAGTACCTGAATGTAGGAAAGTATTTTACAACAGGAAAGCTTTGGGTAGTAATTCAATTAAATCGCTTACCAGCATACTTTGTGCGCTGTTTTTCTGAATATATAAATCGGCAGCATAACCGTGGATAAAAACGGCAATGATAGCGGCGTTTTCGGGTGAATAACTTTGAGAAAGCAATCCTAAAATAATTCCGGTTAAAGCATCGCCGCTTCCGCCTTTTGCAAGAGCCGGGTTACCGGTTGAATTGAAAAAAACTTTCTTATCCGGCAAAACAATTGTTGTGAAAGCGCTTTTTAAAACAATAATTAAATTATTTTTTTGTGCGAATTGCCTTGCCGTTTGCAAACGTTCAAAATCAGAAGTATGCGCGCCGCACAAACGGTCGAATTCTTTCGGATGCGGAGTAAGAATAGTTCCCGGAGGTAAAAAAGAAACCCACGTTTTGTTTTCGGCAAGAATATTTAGCGCATCCGCATCTAAAACCATAGGCGCGGGAGCATTTTGTATTAAAAGTTTTAATGCCTGCGCGGTTTCTTTTGATGTACCTGTACCGGGGCCCATCGCGATTGCCGAAAAATTTTGATTTTTTGGAAGTGAAGAAATGATATCTGCGTTTTCATCGGCATTAACCATAGCTTCAGGTAAAGCTGTTTGCATAATGGCGCAGGCAGAGGAGGGCAGGTGAGCCGTAAGTAAACCCGCGCCCGAACGTAAACAGGCTTTTGCTGCTATAACAGCTGCGCCGGTTTTTCCGGTTGAACCGGCTAATAACAAAGCGTGGCCGTAACTTCCTTTATGCGAAAATCTTTGTCGCGGTTTCAGAAGCGCATGTATATCTTCGCTATGCAGAAAAAAATAATCGCTTGTCTGCAATTCAATAAACTCTTCATTCAGCCCGATGTCTAGAATTTCAAATTCGCCGACGTATTGTGCAAAATCATTAAACAGAAAAGTAAATTTCGGCCTCTGGAAACTTAATGTTTTGCCTGCGCGTATAATACGTTTGTGTGTTGGTTTTTCATCGCAAAATAATCCGCTTGGAATATCTATTGCAACAACGGATAGGACAGAAGAATTAATTAATTCGATTGTTTCTGCTAAAAGCCCTTCAACGGGTTTATTGAGCCCAGTGCCAAGTAATGCATCAATTATAAAAATGTTTTTTTCTATACGACCGGAAACAGATGCTGAAACAAGTTCAGCATGACCTTCTACATTATGGATTTTAACCGATCCGTGTTTTTCCAGTCTTTTTAAATTTGTACTAAAATCTTCAGAAGCATTATCGTTATGATTAATTATAAAAACTTCCGCTTTGCGTTTCATTTCGGCAAGTAACCTTGCAATAGCCAGGCCGTCGCTTCCGTTATTTCCTTTTCCGCAAAAAATAAGATAGATGCTGTCCGGATGAGTAATTTCGGCAATACGTAAAGCACAAGCTTTGGCAGCGCGTTCCATTAAATCAATAGAAGAAACGGGCTCGTGTGCAATTGTATAGGTATCCGCTTCACGTATTTGCTGTGCCGATAGGATTTTCATTAATCTCTCTCCCTGTCTTTTTTATTGGTGCCTAAAATGGCCTCAAGTACCGAAGTTACCAAAGAAAGAATGATGCTGAATAAAAGCGCGGTTAAAAAACCTTTTACGTGAAAGTCGGCCACAAGTTTATCCGCCAGTAAAATTATTATCGCGTTAAGCACCAAATAAAATAACCCGAGTGTAAGTATAGTAATGGGTAATGTTAAAAAGGCTAAAACGGGTTTTAGAACCGTATTCAGAAAGGCTAATGCCACCGATACCATTAACGCGGTAAGTAATTTATCTGTATCGTTAACTCCGGTAATGGTAACGCCCGGTAAAAACCACGTAGTTATTAATACGGCCAGGGTGGTAACAATGATTTTTGCTATAAATTTCATAATCTTATTTTAATTTAATTAAATCACACAAAGTTCAGTTAAAATTTGTAATTTTATCATACTATGAGAATAATTATTTTACTCCTTCTTACAGTCAGCTGTTTTGCGCAAAACACTAAAATGAACGGATTCCTTTTAAAAGCTCTGGATAAAGATGCTGCAAAAAACTATGCGGTGCTTGTAAAAGGCAATGTGGCTTATGTAAAGCAATTTACTGATTCGCACCACGGTTTGTTTAAATATAATTGTGGTGATATAAGCTCTGTTATATTAACGGGAAATGATTTGAAATTATTAGCTCAGTCTAAAGTAATCAGCCGCATTGAGTTTTATGAAAAAATTCCCCGTCCTTTAGACGATTCTTCCATTGTAAAAAATAACATCCTTAAAATTCATAACGGACAAACGCCCTTACCCCAGGCTTATAACGGTGCGGGTGTTACTTTTGGCCTTGTTGATACAGGAATCGATTTTAAACATCCGGATTTTAAGGATAGCGCAACCGGAAAAACAAGAATTAAATGGATATGGGACCAGGCACTTACAACAGGTGGGGTAAAACCTATGCCTTATGGTTACGGGCAGGAATGGAACAATGTTCAGATAGACAGTGGCCATTGTACGCATGTGGATATAAATGATATTGGCCACGGAACAAAAGTTTCGGGAATTGCTGTAGGAAACGGAAATACCAACGCTATTTATAAAGGGCATGCGCCTAAGGCCGATATTATTTGCGTGGCACTTGATTATAACGGTACAGGCCCATTGGTTTTAGACGGAATTAATTACCTCGCAACAAAAGCCAATACCCTTGGTCAACCCTTTGTTTTAAACCTGAGCATTGGTGATTATTATGGTTCGCACGACGGGAAGGATTTGCAGGCACAAGCCATTGATGCGTTATTTGCCAATATACCCGGGCGAAGTATTGTTGCTGCGGCAGGAAATGCGGGTAATGCCCCTTTTCACTTAGAATACACTCTGAGTGCGGATACCAATTTTACATTTATCAGAAATAAATCCAATCCTCAATCGCAGTTTTTGCTTTACGCTGACACTAATAATTTTAAACAGGCGCATTATACGATAGGAGTATATGATTCTACAAATCTTAGATATAAAGGAAATATTGGCTTCAGAACTATTTCTTCCTGTTTGGGCATTACAATTACGGATACCCTGAAAAACAGTAACGGCAAGAGGTTAGGTTATGTGCAAACTGCAGCAAATATTCAAGGAAATACCTACGAATTACTTATAAATATTGTGGCAGATACTTTAGGTTATTTCTGGACTTTGGAAAATACCGGCACCGGCACTTTTGATACCTGGAATTTTGATTTTTTATATAAGCCGCTGCCAACCGTTGGTACATTACCACGCATGACTTATTATAAATTACCGGATACACTTCAAACCATTTGCACAAGTTTTCAATGCAGCAACCAGGTGATAACTGTGGCGAATTACACCGAACGTAGAGGGCATATCAGTTGTAAACATACTTTTTATCCGATGCCAGGCCCTTATGATACGCTTTTGTATTATTGCAGTCGCGGCCCTACGCGTGATTTAAGAACGAAGCCTGATATATCTGCAACAGGCGATAATATTGTTACAACCGGTACTTTGTATTGGAGTCATTATCTGGCTGTAAACTTTCCGGCAACCAATCAAATCATTGCCGAAGATACCATGCATATGACTTTTTCAGGCACTTCGTCAGCCGCTCCTTCGGTTGCGGGTTTTGTGGCACTTTATCTTCAAAAAAACCCTACCGCTACCAATATTCAGATAAAAAATGCAATAACAGGTTGTGCCAAACGGGACTATTTTACAGGAAACAGTTTGCCCAATAACAGTTGGGGCTATGGTAAATTAGACGGATATAGCGCTATGTTATGCGGCAGTAGTGTTGTAAAAAACTATAATTACGAGGAGCTTACGGTATTCCCCAACCCAACCACCGGCCAGATTCAGTTTAATTTTACCAATGAACCGGGCGCATTTGATATAAAATTATACTCTGTTTTGGGTGCCGAAGTAAAAACCATTCATGCTGACCAAAAAAATCTTCCTGTTTTCGTCGGTAATTTGCCGCAAGGTTTATATTTGTATAAGATTTTACGTAATGCTACGTTAATCGGTGAAGGTAAATTTATTAAAGAATAAAATTTCGGTTATGGCAAAAAAGAAAAAAACTAAACCTGCTTTATCAGGCAAGAGAGTTGGTGTTGCAAAAAAAAGCAAACCAAAAAAAAGTAAATCTTCGGTTAAAAAACATGCGAAGAAAAAATCCGCGAAAAAGAAAGCGGTGAAGAAAAAAACAACGGTTAAAAAGAAGAATT
>DATMMV010000184.1:0-11575 GCA_035569635.1 Bacteroidia bacterium
ATGCTCATAAAATCCTTTCCGGAAATATTGTAAACCCCGTGCACTTTTTTTTCTGCAATTAAAATACAACCATCTGCTAAATCTTCCGCTAAAGTGGGAGTCCTGAATTGGTCATCCACCACATTAATATTTTTTTTCTGCTCCAGATTTTGTTTTGCCCACAATACAATGTTGCTTCTGCTTGCATTATCCACAATTCCATAAACCAACATCGTTCTTGCAATAGCCCAGTGCAATTTGCTGCCTGTTACAATATTTTCGGCCTGCAATTTGGTGCGTGCGTAATGACTGAGCGGATTCGGTTTTTCATCTTCGGTAAGCGGGCCGTGTGTGCCGTCAAAAATAAAATCGGTTGAGAGATGAATTAATTGCGGTTTGTAATTTTTATTTTTTGATTGCAATTCCTCTAACGCGTTTACTATATATTGCACTGCGGTAACATTCATTAAAGTACAACTCCCGGGTTCCAGTTCGCATCCGTCAACATTCGTTGTAGCAGCGGTATTGATAATACAATCCGGTAAATGTTTCGCAAAAATTTCTTTTACCTGCTGTTCATTAGTAATATCCATTTCATCATATACGTAACCGCTTTGCTCAATCAACCGGTTTTTTCCGCGGGCAGTAGCAATAAGTTCTAACCCCCTTTTACCGCGTAATTTATATACCAGTTTTTGTCCCAATAGCCCGTTAGAACCTGTAATTACTATCTTCATTTTTTTACTATATTCGTTTCTGCAATTATGTCCCAAAAATAAGAAACTATGCTTGAATCACCCTTACACGAACATCATTTATTAAGATACCAGGTGGATATTGAGGATAAACCCATGCGCGGCTTCAGCAAAACCGCCATAATCGGTTTTTTTGACGAGAATAATAAAAAAGTTGTAGTTTATAAATACGGGGTTCTAAGCAAAGAAGAGATTTTTGCAAAAATTGACGCCGGAGAGGATATTAACCTGAATAACGCCTATGTGCTCAATTTCTCACTTACAGATTATCGCGTTGATAAAGGCCTTGACGATAGTGTTTATGTGGCTCTTAAAAATTTTTCGGCCAAAAAAACTTTTTTTGATTGTGATATTTCCAACGATTTCAGTTACGCTCGTTTTGAAGGCGATAAAACTATTTTTGAATCAACCATTTTCGGAAACGGTACTAATAACTTTGCAAATTCCGATTTCGGAAACGGAGACGTAAGTTTTAAAAAAGCAAAATTCGGCAGTGGCGGAACCAATTTTCAGAGCGTGCAGTTTGGTGAAGGAGTGGTTTCTTTTAACAGTACCAGTTTCGGTACGGGAAATTTATCTTTTGTGGATTGTAATTTCAGCAATGGTAATGTGGATTTCAGAACAACCTACTTCGGCGACGGGAATATAGATTTTAAGTTCGCAAAATTTGCCGGCGGCGATGTATTGTTTGAAAGAGCCTCTTTCGGAAAAGGAAAAAAGGATTTTAAAAACGTAGAATTCGGGGGAGGGAAAGTAGATTTCAGGCGCGTTGATTTTAACGACGGAGATGTTTCTTTTGAAGGTGTGGAATTCGGAAATGGAAAAGTATCGTTCCGCAGCGCGCATTTTGGCCACGGACAAAAAAGTTTTGAGCAAGCCGATTTTGCACAGGGCGATGCTCAGTTTGACCTTACCGAATTCGGTTCCGGCTCTGTTAGTTTTGATAAAGCAAAAGTGGCCGAAATTTCATTTAAAGGTTGCGCATTGAATTGTTACATGGATTTACGTTTTTCGCAAAGCGAAGAAGTAAACCTGAGTAATACCATTGTCCGCGATATATTAGATTTAAAACCCGCCGACGAAGTGGTTGATGTGAAAGTCTTTAATATTTCCGGTATGCGGATTTTGGGTCGTATTTTTATTGACTGGCGTGCAAACAATGTGCACAATTTAATTTATGGACAAAAAGAAACTTCGCTCTTCCAAAAAGCAGAGCAGTTCCGGATTTTAAAAGAAAATTTCCGAAATAACGGACAATATGAGGATGAAGATGCGGCTTACCTGGAATTCAAACGTTGCGAATCAAAAGCGCAATTGGAAGAATCTAAAGCAAAGAGTGCGGTAAATGCCGCGCTCGGTTATATAAATTTTTATTTCCAACGCTATGTTTTTGATTTTATCGGAAGATATGCTACAAATCCCATTCGCGTACTTGCCAATATGCTTTTAGCTTATGTAGGATTTAGTCTGATTTATTTTGTTTTCAGTATCTCCGACCGGCTTGAAAAAATAGGCCACGTTATTGCGGGTGGCACAGGAACTTTACCTCTGAATGATTCACACCTCACCATTCTCGAAGCTTTCGGAAACAGCCTTTACTATAGTGGTATAACTTTTTTTACAGTAGGTTATGGCGATTATTTTGCCTCAGGTGTGCTAAAACCCGTTGCAGTTTTTGAAGGGTTTACAGGAGTGTTTTTAATGAGTTACTTTACAGTAGCTTTTGTACGCAAAATTTTAAGATAATTTATGGTGACTGTTAAATCATTTACTTTCGGGCCTTTTCAGGAAAATACTTTTGTATTGCACGATGCAAGTAATGAGTGTGTAATTATTGATCCGGGTTGTTATACTTCTTCCGAGCAAATGCAACTCAAAGCGTATATCGAAGAAGAAAAACTGAAACCTGTTTATTTATTAAATACGCATTGCCATGTAGACCATGTTTCGGGAAATGCTTTTGTGCACGACACTTATAAATTACTCCCCGTAATTCATAAAAATGATTTGGTGATTTTGGAAGGGCAGAAACGAGTTTCGGATATGTATGGCTTAAACTGCGAAATTTCTCCCCTGCCCGAAAAATTCATTGAAGACGGTGATTTAATTTCATTCGGAAATACGAAACTTAAAGTATTATTTACTCCGGGGCATGCACCGGGGCATGTGGTTTTTTATAATGCAGAAAATAAATTTGTAATCAACGGTGATGTGCTTTTTAACAGAAGTATAGGACGCACTGATTTGCCTTACGGAGATTTTGACACATTGGAACAAAGCATTAAAACAAAAATGTATACGTTGCCGGAAGAAACTGTTGTGTATTGCGGCCACGGCCCGGCGACCAGTATCGGAGAAGAAAAATATAATAATCCTTTTGTAAACCTTAATTAAACGATCATGAAAACATGGATGTTTTACGCATTGCTTTCTACCTTTTTTGCAGGGCTTACTTCGGTATTGGCAAAATTCGGTTTTCGGGAGATGCCCGTGAATTTTGGTATCGCCGTGCGCACCAGTATAGTGTTCGCTATTGTATGGCTTAATTATTTCCTGTTTTCAGAAGACAAAACAAACGCGCAGCCCGAGCTGAAACACTATCTTTTCCTGATTGTATCGGGTTTAACCACGGCATTTTCCTGGATGTTTTATTATAAAGCCATTAAAGTAGGAGATGTTTCTATGGTTGCATCCATCGATAAAGCAAGCATTGTACTTACTATTGTATTGTCGGTTATTTTTCTAAAAGAGCCTCTTACGCCAAAATTAGTCATCGGTGGCTGTTTGATTTTAGGCGGCCTGCTTGTTCTAACCTGGAAATAAATGAAACTGGGCGAATTTTCATTTCTGAAAGAATTTTTAGAGGAAAAATATCATTTATACAACCGTAAAAATTTTATTGAGAGCGACCCGATCAGCATTCCGCATCAATTCAGTAAAAAGCAAGATATTGAAATTGCGGGATTTTTAGCCGCGACCATTGCCTGGGGAAACCGGAAAAACATTATTACCAATGCAAACAAACTAATGCAATTCATGGATTTTGCACCACATGATTTTATTACGAATGCCGGAAAAAAAGACCTGCAACCATTTACAAATTTTGTGCATCGTACCTTTAACGGCAATGATTGTATCTTCTTTTTGCAATCGCTTAAAAGCCTGTACACAAAATATGATTCGCTGGAAAAACCCTTTTTAAACGGCTTCAAAAAACCCGGTGAAGATGTAAAAAACGGAATTATAAATTTCAGAAAGGAATTTTTTGCATTAAAACATCCTGTAAGAGTAGAAAAACACGTTTCCAATCCCGAAAAAAATTCAAGCTCAAAAAGGCTATGCATGTATTTACGATGGATGGTGCGGAATAATAAAACCGGGGTAGATTTTGGTATTTGGAAAAATATAAAATCATCACAGTTGTGTTTACCGCTTGATGTACATACCGGAAATGTAAGCCGGGCTTTAGGCTTATTAAAACGAAATCAAAATGATTGGCAGGCAGTAGAAGAAATTACTACTGTTTTAAAAATATTTGATAAAAATGATCCCGTGAAATACGATTTTTCTCTCTTCGGTCTTGGTGTGTTCGAGAAATTTACCAAAGAAAATATTAAGTCTCAAACTCGATAATGTGTGTATTTTCATGAAGCGTTTTTATCAGTTGGACATGGCCTTTGTCGGCACCGCTAATGGCAAATGTAAGTGTAACCGTTTCGTGCTTTTTAATCTGGCTTATACATTTGCTTTTTAATTTGCAGTTTTCAAAAATTTTATGAAGCTCGCCGATATTAAAGGTATTACAATAAACAGTTACTTTATAAATTCGTTCGCTGTTAAAATTATCAATGATACGTTGCAGATATGGAAATCCTAACATAATCAGCATCACAAAAAACAACACTACAAAAGCAAACTCGTATTGCCCGATACCGATTGCCATACCAATAGCTGCCGAAACCCATATTACCGCTGCGGTAGTCAAGCCTTTAACAGTAAGCCCTTCCTTAAAAATTGCTCCCGCACCTAAAAAACCGATGCCTGTAATAATGTTTGCCGCTATACGCGCCGGATCGTAATTGCCGGCCATTACATAGGAGATAATGGTAAATAAAGTACTTCCCAACGTTATAAGAATGATTGTGCGAAAGCCCGCGTTTTTGCTTCTGTATTCGCGCTCTGCGCCGATAATGGTTCCTGCCAGCAGAGATACCGCCAGTTTGATAATATTTTCTTCTATAAACTGTGTCATATTTTTTTATTTATAAAGCCACTCTTCAGGGTTTAATATTTTTTGCCCTTTCCAAATCTGAAACATGATACTACTCCTGCTATCCTCGCTATCATAGGCCACGGTGCCAATACTTTGTTTAAGCGCCACTTTATCTCCTACTTTAACAGAAACTTCTTCCATATTCGAATAAACGCTTACGTACTCGCCATGACGAATTAAAACAATTTTTCCCTGCCCGGGTATAGAAGTCACTCCGGTAACAACGCCTTCAAAAACGGCGCGCGCCGATGAACCTTTGGCTGTGGCTATTTCAACTCCGTTATTATTTATCATAAAACCTTTAATGGTTGGATGCTCTTGTTCCCCAAAGCCGATAGTAACGACACCTTTTGCAACAGGCCACGGGAGTTTTCCCTTGTTAGAAGCAAAATCTTCCGACATCTGTTCCGCTTCCAGAGTTTCTTTCATGTCAGCCTCGTCGATAGCTTTATTTTCGGCAATTTCCCTTTTCGTCAATTTTTCTTTTCTTTCTTTTTGTTTCTTCGCCCTTTCCTCTTTACGGTTTTTAATCGCAAGTATTTTTTTCTTTTCTTCTTCCTGCTGGCGCTTTAATTCTTCCTGGATTAATTTTTTAATTGCCGCGTTCAGTTTTTCAATTTCCTCTTTCTTTTTATCCAAATCTGTTTTAAGTTCTTTTTCTTTTTCCTGCAATTGCGCAAGGTTTCCTTCCTGTTCGGTTTTTTCTTTGGCCAGATCCGTTTTTTCCTGTTCTTCAGAAGTAAGCAATTGCCTTTTATCTTCTTTTCGTTTATTCAGTTCGTTTATTTTTACATTAATGGAAGTTTGCGTTTCCATAATAGAAGCTGCCTTTTTACGGCGATACTCCGCAATTTGTTGCGAATATTTATAACGCTGATATGCCTGGTTAAAATTATCCGCAGCAAATAAAAACATCAGCCTGCTGTACTCATCCTTATTCCGATAATCAAAATAAATCATAGCTGCGTAATCCTTTTTTAATTTTTCTAACGTTGTTTTAAGATTATTTATACTCGTTTGATTTTCGGCAACCTCTTTATTAATAAGTTTAATCTCATAACTGATGGTAGCGATAAGTTCCTCACGTACATTTATTTTTTTATTAAGAATAGCCACCTGGTTCATCGAAAGTTTTTTGCTGTTCTTGGTATCATGCAATAACTCGTTAATGGTATTAATTTCTTCCTTCAGTTTTTTCTTTTTGTTTTCAAGGTCATTCTTACTATGCTTTTGCGCAAAAGCTACAGGCACGCATAACAAAAACAGCACTATAAAAAAAGTTTGCTTCAGCAGGGGAAGGAGTTTATTTTTTAAACTCAATGCGCTCATAGCTGGGGGGTATGTTAAATGGGAATTTCTGCGGTTCATTAATGCCGATGCGTGCGTATTTTATTTCTGCCCTAATATTTTTTTCGGCAGTAATGTTATACAACAATTTAAAAGGTGCCAGGTATTTATCCACCGGTTTAAACTCATCGTAACAGGCGTTAAACTTTCGTTTGGTTTCAACATCATCAAACTCCATCATCACAATCTTAAACGTCTGAGGATCGAGCCATATTGTCTGAAACGATTCTTTTGGCTGTTCCTCTCCGTTTATAATGCGTTTCACATGGCGTTTACGGGTAGTACTTAAAAAATACTGGCAATTGCTTTTGTCGCGGCCCGGTTTCAGTTTTTCATCTTCATCATAAAATTCAGCACTATTCCCGAATAAAAGCCCTTGCAACATGTCAAAATCCAAATCGGCATGCAAAACTTCGTTTATATACGAAAAATCGCCTATAAAATATTTTTTCTCGGTAAGGCCCATGGTAAACTTAACGGTGTCTTTTGTTATCAGTACGCGAGCCACGTCAATGCCTAATTTTGATATCGACATCCAAATTACACTATCTTTACGGGTACGCACCGATACGTTAAACGAATGTTCTTCACCATCTATTGTTAATTCGCAATTAAATTTTGCCGAAGCATAAATATAATCCAACTCGTTTTCATACATACGCTTGCTTAAGGCGCGGCCGTTTTTAAAATCCATACGGCATTTCTCGTTGGTAGAATCTACAACGGTTATCGGTGGGTTTTGTTTTACGATTTCTTTTTTATGTTTACAAGAAAGTATAACTGCCGGCAAAAGCATTAAAAAAAATATTTTTAAAATCAACCGGCTCATTATTCCAAATATTTATTTTCAGCAATTTTTTTGTTCAGCAACTCCGAGTTATTTCCCTGCTCTTTCGATTTTTTCCAGTATTCCATCGCTTTATCCTTTTGATTCAGCTTATAAAGGACATCGCCGTAATGCTCGTTAATAGCCGGGCGGTTAAAGCCGCCTTTGTCTAAAGCCTTTTCAAAATATGTTTTTGCTTCCTCGTATTTCCCTTGTTGAAACAAAATCCATCCGTAAGTATCAAGGTAGGAAACATTATTCGGATTTGTTTCCAGCGCGCGCTTAGAATATTTTTCGGCCACATCCAGTTTCTGCTTTCGCAATGAAAGATAATATGCGTAATTATTTAAAATAAAGCCGTTGTTCGGGTCGGCCGTTATGGCTTCTTCAAATTCCTTATCCGATTTTTCGTACTCTTTTAAATTATTATATACTTCCGCCAGGTTAGAACAAAACTGTACCTGAAGCATCTGGTTTTCGTAAACAAATTGTTTGCCCTCCGAAAAAGGTACAACCGCCTTTTTATATTGCTTTAAGCGCATGTAAGCAACGCCGTTTAAAAAATAAGTTACGGGTTGGTTGGGAAACAAATCCATTGCCTCCGCACTGTGCTTTGCCAAACTATCATTCTCATTTAAATCCGATTCGCAAATCAATAATTGGTTCCAGACAGCAAATTTACTCTTGTCAAAATTCAAAACCTTTAATAATTCTACGCTCGCCTCGCGTATTTTTTTATCGCGGTATAAAAAATCCGCATACACACTGTGCGCTTTCGGCTCATCAGGATTTGAATCAACCAGCAACTTACACAATTCATAAGCCTGATTTAAATATTTATTTTTTTGCTCTGTAATCGTATAATAAGAAACAAGAATTTTTATTTTGTTGTCGATATCCAGTTCGGGGCTTTTAAAAGCAGTTTTTATTTCGCTGAAAAACTCGTCATCCGTTTTTTGCTGCCTGTAATAGTCCGCAAGCGCCAAATGAACGTAAGGATTGTTCGGTTCTGTTTTTAGAATCTCAGTATATGTTTCCATCGCTTTCTGCGGCTGGCCCATATCCTGGTATAATTCTGCCAAAAAAGTATAGTATCGTGCTTCCTTCGGGTCTTGTACAATTAATTTTTTTAATTCCGCTTCGGCGTCTCCCCATTTTTTTAATTGCTTGTACAAATTAATCTTGCGCAATGAAATTTCGGGATTAGAACCCAGTTTTTCTTCCATACGATTGTACGCCTGTATGGCTTTGTTGGGTTTTCCGGCATAAGTGCATTCAGAAGCGAGGCCCTGGTAAAAATCACTCCGGTAAGGACTGGCATCAATCATTACTTCATACCGTGAAATAGCTTCGGCATACATACGCTTGTTATGCAGGCATTCTATGTAAAGTAAGTTATACCATTCGTTTTTTACGTTTGAGAGAGCAGCTATCTTGGCGCATTGCAAAGCTTGTCCGTACAAACCTGTAAAACGATAAATATTTGCAAGTTCATAATTTACTGCGGCGTTACCCGGCTCTATCTTCAGGCATTCTTTAAAAAGGTTTTCGGCAATCTCTATGTTGCCTTTTATTTTTTCGCGGCAGCCGTCAATAAAATAACTTTTAAGTTTCATTTCCGGAGGTAATTCTCCTTTGCGCACAGCCGCAACTGCGTTTACATCAGGTTTTTCCTTTACCGAAGAATTATTTTTTTTAGATACGCATGCGGAAAAAATAACTAAAGCCGTTAAAGCGATAGAAAAAATATTTTTTATACACGCATGTGTTTGCATTAAATTTTTTTAATGACCGAATAATCCCCCAAACTAAAATCGCCTTTGGCATCGCATAATTCGGCATAACTTCCGATCATTGAGTTTGAAATTTCAGAAGAAACAATTTTTGCATTTTGTTGTATGATGGAATTCTTTATCGTAGATTTCTCAATTTTTGTGCCTGCTCCTAAAGAGACATGCGGGCCAACGGTTGAATTGGTAATCATAACGTTTTCGCCAATAAAACAAGGTTCAATAATTCTGGAATTTTCTGTTTTGGCAGATGAAGCTTGCATTCCTTTTTTTCCTTTATCAAACTCCAACACACGTTGGTTAGTATACACCGTTGCATCTTTATTTCCGCAATCCAGCCACTCAGTTACTTTACCGGGAGTAAATTTCGTGCCTTTAGCTTTCATATTTTCCAAAGCATTGGTAAGCTGAAATTCTCCTTTATCGCGAATGTTATTATCCAATAAATATTTTAATTCTTTTTTCAGATAGTCTCCGTCCTTAAAATAGTAAATACCAATAATGGCTAAATCAGAGATGAATTCTTGGGGTTTTTCCACAAAATCGGTAATCACTCCGTCTTTATCCAGTTTCACCACACCGAATTGTTTGGGGTCGTCAATGCGTTGCACCCAAATAACTCCGTCGTTTTTGGTATCCATCACAAAATCGGCTTTAAATAACGTATCGGCAAAGGCCACAACCGTTTTTCCGGTGATAACGCTTTCTGCACACATAATCGCGTGTGCAGTTCCCAATGCTTGTTCCTGGTAATGTATGCTGCCTTTGGCACCTTCCTGCGATGCAATATTTAAAAGATTTTTTTCTACTTCTTTGCCGAATGTTGGCCCGATGACAAAAGCAATTTCGTTTACTTTTTCTCCGCAAACTTTGGTAATGTCTTCCACCAAACGTTGCACAATGGGTTTGCCGCCAACCGATATTAAAGGTTTCGGTATCGTTAGTGTGTGCGGGCGCATTCGCTTACCCATACCCGCCATTGGAATGATAATATTCATAGCCTAAATAAAGGAACGAAGATACGAATTTAGAGGGTGTTTTTTTGCCCTGATTTATAAGCTATTAACAGCGCTTTGTGGGCATTGCTATAACTTCGCATTTATCCACTGAGGAAGTGTGCGCAGGACAGAGGGGGCGTTTCCCCGCATTAATAAATTTCATTACTAAATCAATTTCGCGGGGTCAGGCTTTTCGCTACAAATCCTCGCCCCGCCTTTGCCAAAGTCATGTAAATTAAATTGTGCAAAGGCGGCGCTCCGGGTTTTCCGCTGCAATCCTTAACGCAAATACAAATTTGTTTCAAAATCAATTCCGTTTATAATAAAATACAGATTTTAATGTCAAAATATCTTTTATGTATATCTTCGAAAAAGCGGTTGAATCTTTTGTCAGGTAAATTATATCGTAAAAATTTCCGAAACCTGTTTCCAGTTTATTGGCTTGTTTTAATTTCCATATAAATGTTTTTGTTGAATCACAACCACCGATATCTCCCGCACCTGTAAAATCGGGCCCGAACGGAGGAAATTTATACTCAGCCTTAAACTCAATTTTACAAACCGAAGCACTGGCTGAACTGCCGATTAAATTACAAATGTATTGCCCTGTACTATCCACTCCGAACACTTCATAGGCTTCTGATTTTTTTAAATACCACTTTCCAACAAGCGAATGTTCCTGTGCATTTAGTTGCGGCGTATAAAGATGAGAAACACCTGTCTTGTCCGTTTTATCGCATCCGGAATTTAATAAAAGTGTTCCGCAAATAAGCAATCCGGAAAATAGGTTTTTATAACGTTTCCGGTTAATTAAATTTTTGTTTGGTACATGTTTTTTCATAGTTTTTTTCTGCTAAAGTATTTGCAGAAAGAAGGAAAATAAAATGGATATACGCGTTAAGATTTTTGCGCGCGGCAATAGTTGCAAAAAAATTTCGGAAAGTATAGTTGCAATTATTTTAATTGCATTTTTCACCAATCACCTTTTGAGTTTTGTATTTTTTGCAAAAGTTTATTCTTTAATTTATAAAAATTGCAAGAAAAAATACGGTATTTGTTCAAAAAAAATCCCCTCATTTTGTGAGGGGATTTTTAAAATTGGCATCGACTTACTCTTGCGGGCTTTAGGCCAACTACCATCAGCTCAGCCGGGCTTAACTACTCTGTTCGGAATGGGAAGAGGTGGGCCCCGGCGATATAGACACCATAAACTGTTAGAAGTTTCAGGTTATGGAGTTTCAAGTTTGAAGGTATTACACTTTAAACTTTTGACTTTGAACTTTTGACTTCAATATGAATAACAAATTGAAAAGAGACACAAGAAAATTACAGTTGACAGATTTGAAGTTAGAAGTTACAGATCTAAAGTTGTTACACTTTAAACATTGGAACTTTAAGACTTAAAACTATCTGTTTTGAAAGCTTACGAGCAATTAGTATTACTTGGCTTTGACATTACTGCCTTTACACCTATAACCTATCAACGTAGTAGTCTGCTACGGCTCTTATAAAGAAAACTTATCTTGAGGCGAGTTTCGCACTTAGATGCTTTCAGCGCTTATCTCATCCGTACATAGCTACCCAGCGGTGCTTCTGGCGAAACAACT
>DATMMV010000185.1:0-27090 GCA_035569635.1 Bacteroidia bacterium
TCGATGCTACTCCCTTTTTAAATTATGCAGGTAACATGTTCGGAAAAACCAGCAATAACGTTGCTCCGACATGGAATTTTTTAACAAATAACCAAACTATCAGCGGCCGTTATTTCGCTGACGAGAAAACTGTATACCGCGGAGCTGTCCGTTTAGGGTTCGGTTCTTCTAAAGCTTCTAACATGGTTAGTGATAACTCTAACACTTCTACTACACCTGCTTACAAAGAAGACACCAAAACAACAGGTACTTCAGGTATTGGTTTAAGCGGCGGTATCGAAATGCGTAAAGGTAAAACTCGTCTACAAGGTTACTACGGTGGTGAGGTTGGAATTTACTTTGGTGGCAAGCACGATACTTATACTTATGGTAATGCTTTCAGCGCTTCCGGTGCTTCTCCTTGGGCTCCTACATCTACAACTTGGTCAGGTTTAACTCCTACAGGCTCTAGCAACATGTCTTCTCGTACTACTGCTCAGAAATTCGGTTCTACATTTACTTTCGGTCTTCGTGGTTTCATCGGAGCTGAGTATTTTGTTTTACCAAAAATGTCTATCGGCGGTGAATTCGGTTGGGGCTTAGGTTTCACTTCAGTGGGACAAGGTTCTACAACTACAGAAGCAGTTAACAGTACTTTCAATGGTACTAATACCACTACTGTTAATACCGGTAAAGGTAGCAGCTTCGGTTTAGATACTGATAACATGAACACTGTGTTCGGTTCTTCAGCTTCTTTACGTTTCAATATGTACTTCTAAGAAGTAACTTTTTATATAAAGAACCCTGCCGTTTGGCGGGGTTTTTTTTTGAGTACCTTTGCAGGATGAAAAAAAGCCTTTTCATAGTATGTGTATTACTAAGTAATTTATTACCTGCGCAACCTCCTAAAGCGGAAAATAAAACCGATGCGCAGGGAAAAAAGCAGGGATATTGGGAGAAGATTGACCCCGCGACAAAAAAAATGATTTATAAAGGCACTTTTAAAGACGATAAACCTCATGGCTTGTTTATTTATTATTATGCCGGAACAGATTCCGTGCACACAAAAAGTGAATTCAGGCAGGATGGAAAAATAGCTTATGTACAAATGTTTCATTTGGTAAGCGGTAAAATTCAGGCTAAAGGGAAATACATCGGCGAACAAAAAGATTCCATATGGAATTTTTATGATGAAAAAGGAAATATAATTTCTACAGAAGGGTATTTAAGCGGAAAGAAAAACGGCGTTTCAAAAATATTTTTTCCGGAAGGGAAATTATCCGAAGAAAAAATTTACAAAAACGGCGTTTTAGACGGCCCTTTTAAAATGTACTACGACGGAAAAGTTGTGAAAGTCGAGGGCACTTACGTAAATGGTAATTACAATGGCCCGTGTGCATGGTATTATCCAAACGGAATTGCTGCGGCCAAAGGCCTTTACGATAACGGAAATAAAAAAGGAGTCTGGTTATATAAAGATAAGGAAGGAAAATTAAAAGATAAGGAGGTTTGGGAAAATGGCCGGCAACTGAACCCGAAAGAAATGGAAGAATATTTTAAGAAAAACAAAACTGCCCCGGAAGAAAAGAAGAATGAACCGAAGAAGCCTGTAATTAAAGACTCTAAGGGTACAAAAAAATAATATTCCCGCGTATTAGCGGCAAAAGAAAAAATGAGCAAGAAAGGAAGAGTGTTGGTAGCCATGAGTGGCGGTATAGATAGTTCTGTTACGGCAATGATGTTGCACGAGCAGGGCTATGATGTTATTGGGATTACCATGAAAACATGGGATTACCAAAGCTCCGGCTCTTCCAAAAAAGAAACCGGTTGCTGTAGCCTGGATTCAATTAATGATGCAAGGCAAGTGGCGGTTAATTTGGGTTTTCCGCATTATATACTGGATATACGCGGGGAATTTGGCGATTACATTATCAATAATTTTGTGGACGAGTATTTAGCGGGAAGAACACCCAATCCCTGTGTACTTTGCAACACACACATTAAATGGGAGGCTTTGCTAAAGCGTGCCGACATGCTTGACTGCGAGTTTATCGCCACAGGGCATTACGCACAGGTACGAGAAGAAAATGGACGTCATGTTGTTTCGCGCGGATTGGATTTGAATAAAGATCAATCGTATGTTCTATGGGGTTTATCGCAGGAAAGCTTAAAACGTACTATTTTTCCATTGGGAAAATTTACCAAACCGCAAATACGCAAAATGGCGGAGGAGTACGGTTTTGCCGAACTGGCCAATAAACCTGAGAGCTACGATATTTGTTTTATACCCGATAACGATTATCGGGCATTTTTAAAGCACCGCATGCCCGGGTTAGAAGAGAAAGTTGAAGGTGGCGATTTTATTTTTAAAGGAGAAAAAGTAGGAACCCATCGCGGTTACCCTTTTTATACAATTGGCCAACGCAAAGGATTAGATATTGCTTTAGGCGAACCGGTATTTGTAAAAAACATCGTTCCCGAAACTAATACGGTAGTATTGGGCACTAAAGATGATTTAAACGAGCAACAACTTTTTGTGCGCGATTTTAATTTAATTAAGTATGCAACACTGCCTCACGATTTTGTGGCGCTTACCAAAATACGGTACAAAGACCCCGGTACAGCCGCCACCATAAATGCGGAAGGAAATAAACTTCACGTTGTTTTTCACAATGAAGTAAGCGGTGTGGCTCCGGGACAAAGCGCGGTAATGTACGAAGGCAATGATTTAATCGGCGGCGGGTTTATTGACAGAAGGCGATAGCTTTGCAGTTTTTTTTATCTTTATGCCATTAATATGTTCGGGATTTTTGAAAATCTTTACGAGTACTATTACCTGGTTTTAATCCTGCAGGGAATTTGTGTTTTTCATTCAATAAGAAAGGGAAACCAAAGCAAGTGGATATGGATTATTGTTTTTTTACCACTAATCGGATGCATTGCCTATTTATTTACTGAGATTATAAAGCGCAGGCATGTATCTTCTTTACAGGAAGGTATGGCAACCTTAGTAAATCCGGGAGGAAGAATTAAGGATCTTGAAAAGAAATTTACTTTTTCTGATACCCATGCCAATCGGGTTGCCCTGGCCGATGCCTATCTTGAATCGGGATTGTATGAGAAAGCAGCAGAATTATATGAGCCCACGTTGAAAGGAATGTTCTATGATAATGAGCATGTGGTTAAACAATTAATAATTGCGTATCACCATTTGGGAAAACCCGAAAAATTAATAGAGATAGCTCCGAGAATTAAAAATGTGGTTGATTTTTCTACCAGCAAAAGTAATTTATTATATGCCCTGGCCCTTGAACAAACCGGAAAATTTGACCTGGCTGAAAAGGAATATAAAGCCATGAATCATCGTTTCTCAAATTACGAAGCGCGTTATCAGTATGGAGATTTTCTACTACATCTTAACCGTAAGGAAGATGCAGCTCTTATTTTTAATGATATGGTTGAAGAAGCTGAACAGATGAACCGAAAGGAGAAGGGTAATAACACTATATGGATTGATAAAGCAAAAACAGAATTGAAACGCATTTTGGCTTAAAGAATAAATTAACTTCCCATTACCTGATTCTGGTCGCTTGATTTAGAATCAAGGGCATCGCGAAGGCCGTTGCCCACCAGCATAAAGGCAAGCACTAAGCACATAATGGCAATACCGGGAATAAAAGCTAAGTAAAAGGCATCACTGGTAAAAATAAAAGCGCGGTGGTCGTTAATCATTTTACCCCAGCTGGCCATTGGTGGTTGCGCACCAATTCCTAAAAAACTTAAACCCGCTTCAGTTAAAATTGCACTTGCAAAGTTAGATGCAGCAATAACAATAACGGGCCCCATAATGTTAGGTAAGACATGCTTTGTAATTAACCGGTAATTTCTGAACCCTAAGGCACGCCCCGCTTCAATAAATTCTTTTTCGCGAAGTCCCATAACTTGTCCTCGCACTATACGGGCAACTTCTACCCACATAGTTAATCCAACGGCAACAAACACCTGCCAGAAACCTTTTCCTAAAACAAGTGTTATGGCAATTACCAAAAGCAAAGTCGGAATTGACCACACAACGTTTATTACCCACATGATGGCATCGTCCAGCCATCCCCGGAAATATCCGGCCATCGCTCCCATAAGTATTCCGATAATTAAAGAAATTACAACCGCAATAAATCCTACCGATAGTGAAATACGCGTACCAATCAGCATGCGACTAAGCATATCACGTCCCAGGCGGTCTGTGCCGAGCAAATATTTTTTAGTGATGATAAAGTTTTTTTCCACTTCTGCGCGCAACTCTTTTACGGAAGCTGTCATTTTTTTGCTTGTAGAATATTGGTAAAAATCAATTGTGCCGTTTTTTTCGTCGTTCTTGACCGGGAGATTCGAGTTAATATCATAAACAACATCTGCCAGGTTAAAACGCATTTTGGTTCCGCGATTCGGCTCGTTACCCGTGTATTCCTCAACCACAATGTCGTTATCCGAAAATGTATAATCGTACATGGTAACATAAGTATAATCACTTTGCTGGCCGAATAACATTTTTACAAACCAATTTACCTGATGCGGCTCTTCATTTTTTCGCACTTTCAACATTCGAATACCGAAGCCGGGAGGTTTTATTTGTAATTCGGGCTTTTGGTCGTTAGCGTTGGGAGTAGGGTCGGGAGTAATGAGATAACCGGAAATAAATACCACAACAGAAATACCGATAACTACAAGGCCAATCATGGAAAGTTTGTTACGCCTGAAACGTTTCCAGGCCATATAGCTTAATGAGCGAGCCTTATCGTTGGATATGTCTTTATTATCTGCCATTAAATGCTGCGGTCTTTCCAGTTTGGTTTAACAAAAAAAGAACCAAGGGCAATTGTAGGCGTGTAAATCAGATTTATTACAAATGCCGGCAAATACCAGATCAGGTTGACTTTTTGATTGAGCATACGTGCGCTTAAAAATAATAACAAAAAATCAATTATAAATTTTATTGTTAGAGTAAATAGACAAAAAGGCAAATAATAACTATCAATAAATGGCCATATAAGAGCTATCAGGCAGGCAATATTGCCAAAAAGCAGGATTAAACCACTTATAAAAACAGGCAAAGTGCTTATTTTGCCTGTTTTAGAAGCCCAACGCAGTCTTTGGAAGACGGCTTTTTTAAAAGTATCTTCAGTTTGGGTATAAACTAAACTATTAGCCGAAACATTTGGTTGAATTTGGCATTTACCGGAAAACGCAGCTTTTAACAAAAACATATCATCACCCGAAGCAATATGAAGGTTGTTTCTGTAAGGATCAAGGGTCAAAAAAATCTCTTTTTTATAAGCCAGATTGGCGCCACTGCAAACTATCGGTAATTTATTTTTCGCCATACTCAAGCCCAAAAATGTTACAGCCAGGTTTTCATATTTCTGAAAAGATGAAAAAAAAGAATTTGTGCCGGAAAGTAAAACGGGAGAAATCAGCAAATCACAGTTTTTGTTTTCAAACTGAAATACAATTTCTTTCAGCCAGAAATTATTTTCTGTTACTGTATCCGCATCGCGGGTAATAATTACCGAGCCCGAACTTTGTTCAACAGCTTTAATGATTGCAGTTTTTTTTCCTTTCTCCCTTTCCGCTAAATGTAAAATTTTAAAATGCCGGAAATTCTCTTTTAAAAACGTACCTGCAAGCTCCGTAGTTTTGTCTTCTGAGTGGTCGTTTACAACTAGTATCTCCAATTGTTCTTTAGGGAATTCCTGATGTGCGATGCTTTGCAGACATCGAATAATATTTTCTTCCTCATTGCGTGCTGCTATAATAATACTTACGCTGAGCTGAGGTGTGTAATTTTCGGGCAAGGAAATATTTTTTTTACGCGGATAGAAAGTAAATATGTTTTTAAGCATAAATACGACGTACAACACTATTGCCCCCAGGCAGTATACCTCAAACCACCCCATTTTTATTTATACTAAACGTAAAATTATTTTTTAAAATAAAAATATAACCAATGACGGAAGGTACAGCAATATTAATAAACCACAAAAGCGTGGAAGCTGCTGTTAGTTGCCAATCGTTTTGATTAAACGAGCCGAATAAAATTACCACTACATAAGCGCGCACGGCAATTTCAATGAAACTTATCATCGGAATAGTACTTAATACTAAATACATAATTGAAATAGCAGCAGCAAGTTCCGGAAAACCACCATGAACACCGCAGGCCACGAGTAATAAATAGAATTGTGCCGAGAATACAAAATAACGTATTACCGAAAGCCCGATTAATTTTAAAAGCATACCGCGGCTATAAGATAAACCCTCAAAATTGAATTTTTTTAATTTACTGAGATTTAAAAGCCATGTAATTACCTTATTTATCCGAAGTAAAATAATAATGAGAAAAAGAAGTAAAATTATTTCCAACGAAAGCGTTACGATATACGTGCCCATATTTAAACCGCTTGAATAAAAAACCAGGCCCGCACAACCTGCAACGATTGTAACTATAAGTTGTGTAATGCCGCAAACAAAATGACTGGTTGCAACTTTAGCACGTACATCCGGCGAGAAAAATAAAATTCTTCCAGCAAATTCACCTACACGGCCCGGAGTTAAATTACCAATGCAAACTCCCGTCCAAACTGATTGCCATGCCTTTCCGAAAGAAATTTTTTCAATGGGCTTCGTAATTACGCTCCATTTTTTTATTTCTATTCCCCAGTTAAGTAAAAGGAGTAAGGAGGCAAGTATAAGGAGGTTACCGGAAGAAAAAATTTCTTTGAGCGATTGTACGTTTTCCGACGAATAAGAATTGTACAACCTTTGCGCAATCAGCCAGAAACAGGCTACGCCAATCAGTATTTTTATAATAAGTATTATCGTTTTGCGATTTTCTTTCATATCAGGCCCCTATGCCAAACACGCACGGAATTTTATTTAAATCGGGTTTTTCTTTTTTCCAGTCGCTTACTGTTTTTGTTTTTATAAATTCATTAGCAGCGGTAATATTCAACGCAATACATAATTTAGTGTTTCCGTTTAGTGTGGCAAGTAATTCATCAAATAATTGCACGTTGCGGTAAGGAGTTTCTATAAACCATTGTGATTGATCAGACGAAAGTTTTTCCAGTAACTTTATTTTTTGCGTACGCCCCGGTTTCTCCTTTGGTAAATATCCGTTAAAAGCAAAATTTTGTCCGTTAAGCCCGCCGGCCATAACAGCCATAAGAATGGATGACGGCCCTATTAACGGAACCACCTTTATATTTTGCTTATGCGCCATTTGTACCAGGGCCGCCCCGGGATCAGCTACACCGGGGCATCCCGCTTCGCTCATTAAAATAACATTTTCGTGTTGTAAAGTAGTCTTAAAAATTTCAAGTGATTCTTGCGGAGAAGTGTGCTCATTTAATTCGGAAAAAATTAACTCGTCAATATTTATATTTCTGTCTATGACTTTCAGGAAACGACGCGCGGTTTTCAATTCTTCCACCACAAAATACTTACATAAATGAATAACAGAAATATTATAAGGCACCGTAAACTGCAAAATATTTTCATCGCAGAGCGGGGTGGGTAGTAAGTAAAGAGTTGTATTCATATTCTGGAAACAATTTGTTTGGTACTTATTTTTATTTCTTTATCATCTGCCATTTGATTCACGCAATTTACCACATCTTCTTTTGGGTAATGATACATTAAACTTACCAGCTCTGCAAAAGGATAGGTTTTATGGTCGAGTAGCATATTTATTTGCTCCTTTATTTTCCGGAAGGCACTTTCATCACTCAATCTTGTTTTTCTCAGGCAAATATCACAGGTTTTGCAATCTTCAAAAATGGTTTCGTTAAAGTAATGTAATATTTTTCGGTTGCGGCAAGTGTTTGTATTTCTGACAAAATCTATTACTGATTCAATTCGTGCAAGAGCCTGTTTTTTAAGCGTTGTATAGTTTTCCTTTGAAATAAAAAGAAATTTACTGTCAACACGCCCTTTGGTAAATAAAATCCGGGGTAATCCCGATTGAGGAATAAAATCAATCAATTGCAGTTTGTGTAATTTCTCTAAATTTTTAGTGACATCCTTTAAATCTATTCTGGCAGCTCGCGCAATTTTAAACTCATTTATGTTTATGTAATTTTCAAACAAACCTGCGTAGCTTCTCAGTAAAACTTTTATAAAATGATCCATTGCCGGATTCTGCACCTGGAAATTATACAACTCGCTTTTGTTTACCGGGATGTGTAATTTTGTTTGCTGAAAACTTCCGTCGGTGAATGACATATAGTTTTCTTTTTCTAAAAATCTTACCGAGTTGTAAATTACCGAAGGTGCCAATTTATATTTGGCGCTGATTTCATCTAAATTAAACAGCATACTCATTCCTTCGCCGGCACCTACCGCTATTTGGTAAAAATTACATATGGCAGAATAAACTTGTTTTATTTGTTCGATAGTGGGAAAAGCTTGTTCAAGTTGCTCTTCAAGGTTTAAAATATCCGCATCATTGTATAAAGTTATGGCGTAAGAGATTTTTCCGTCCCTGCCTCCACGTCCCGCTTCCTGAAACCATGCTTCAAGGCTGTCCGGTAAATCCATGTGTACAACAAAACGAACATCGGGTTTATCAATGCCCATACCGAATGCATTGGTGCTGACAATAATTCGTTTGCGGTTATTGATCCAATCGCTTTGTTTTTTTGCGCGTTCCGTTGCTTCTAATCCTGCGTGGTAGAAGTCGGCGGTAATTTTCTGTCTGATTAAAAAATCGGCAATTTCTTTTGTCTTACGGCGGTTACGAACATAAACAATACCTGTACCTTTTATTTTATTACAGGTATTTAAAAGTGTTTCAAATTTATTTTCTTCTTTTTTGATGTGATAGTGTAAATTTTCTCTGGCGAAAGAAGTTTTGAAAACTGCATAATCTTTTTTAAACTCAAGTTGCGCTATAATATCTTCAACCGTTTTTTGCGTAGCGGTTGCTGTTACTGCCAATAAAGGAACATCCGGTTTTAACTCGCGGATTTTTTTTATTTGTAAATAACTCGGCCTGAAATCATAACCCCACTGGGAAATACAATGGCTTTCATCAATTGCGATTAAATTAACCGGCAAGGATGCAAGCTTTCGTAAAAAAAGTTTAGTTTGAATTCTCTCCGGAGAAATGTAAAGAAACTTATAGGTTTTATAAATCGCGTTAGTAAAAACAGTTTCAATCTCACGGTAATTCATGGCCGAAGTAATCGCCACCGCTTTTATTCCTTTTTTTTCAAGTTGTTGAACCTGGTCGTGCATTAACGCAATAAGTGGCGAAATGACAATACACATACCGTCCATAGCCAAACCCGGCACCTGGTAACAAACCGATTTTCCTCCGCCTGTAGGTAAAAGAGCAAGTGTATCATTTCCTTTCAGTACAGAATTTATGATGTCTTCCTGCAAAGGCCTGAAAGCCGCATGGCCCCAGTATTTTTGTAATATTTCGTCAGACTTTATCATCGCTTAAAAATACGGTTTTGCGGTCAATTGCCCATATTTATCGGGTATGTACCGCCTGTAAAGCAAATGTGCCGCAGGATATATTTTTAGTGATTTAACACTTTTCGCCTGAAAATTAGCTTAAGTTTGTTAAAACACTTCAAATGAAAAAACTATTATTCTTGCTTTGCATATCGGCAGGCAGCCTTTTTTCTCAATCAAGTTTAAACGTAACATTTGCCGCTAATTATCCGTACGGAAGCAGTCGTACCTGCGCCAACATTTGCGGATATGTGGATAGTACCGGAAGGGAATATGCATTGATTGGAGTTGATAATGGTATGACGGTTGTTGATGTTACTGTGCCTGCCGCACCTGTACAGATTTATCAGGTTATGTGGCCGGTGCAAAACAGCAATTCCGAATGGAAAGAAATTAAAGTTTATAAAAAACACGCTTATGTTGTTTCTGAAGCAGGCCATGGTGTGCAAATTGTTGACTTATCCAAACTCCCGTCTCCAACACCACCCGCACCGGTTTATTGGCAACCTGTAATAAACGGGCAAACCTTAAGCAGCATTCATGCTTTGCATATTGATACAACCAAAGGAAATATTTATTTATACGGAAGTAACGTTGGAAATAAAGGTGCTATTATCGGAAATCTTACCAACCCGGTAGCTCCGGTTTATTTAGGAAAATTTGATAATACTTATGTACACGACGGCTATGTGGATAATGATACTTTATATGCCTGCGAGATTTACGACGGCAATATGGAAATTATTGATTGCAGTAATAAAACAACGCCGGTTGTTTTGGCTACAGTACAAACGCCTTTGCGTTTTACACATAACAGTTGGTTATCGCCCGATAAAAAAACGGTTTTTACTACCGACGAAAAAACAAAATCGGATTTAACTTCCTACGATATAACTAATCTGGCAAATATTACTTTACTTGATACAATTAAAGGTTTAAGCACCGGTTCTATTGTACATAATGTGCATGTGCGTAAAGATTATTTTGCAGTTACCTCCTGGTATCGTGATGGGTTTACTATTGTTGACGTATCCCGCCCAAATAATCTGATTATGACGGGATATTATGATATGTATGCCGGAAGCGGAAATGGTTTTAACGGAACGTGGGGCGTTTATCCTTTTTTGCCTTCGGGAACAATTATTTGTTCGAATATTGAAGATGGATTGTATGTTTTTAATCCTACGTACATCAGAGCCTGCTATTTAGAAGGAAATGTAAAGGACAGCTCTTCTTTATTAAATTTACAAGGTGTTGCCGTACAAATTTTAACTATTACAAATTCTAATACTCTTACGGATGTTTCCGGTAATTATGCAACAGGCGGAGCGGCCGCCGGAGTATATAACGTTCAGTTCTCTAAAACCGGGTATCAAACAAAAATTATTAATAATGTAAGTTTGTCTAATGGTGTAGTTACTGTACTAAACACTAAACTTGCTCCTTTAGGAATGGGTATTGCTGTCGTGCAAAATGAACAATCCTTTTTTAATACTCCTACCATTTTTGAAAATAAAACAAATCTTAAGTATTACCTGGCTAATGCCGAAGCAAACAATTCTTACTTGCGTGTGTATGATTATAGCGGAAACATTGTGATGGAGAAAAAACTGGATGACTTGCAGGGAGAAATTATTTTGGGAGAAGGTTGGGCCAAAGGCATGTATTTGGTAAGTTTGAACTCGGCCAGGCCTGTAAGGATTATAAAAGCAAACTAAATTCAAACATTAAGGCATAAAAAAATCCCCACATCAACGACGTGAGGATTTTCTTTTCGTAGTTTTTTCTTAGCTCTCTAACTTTTTATAAGTAGAAGAACCGAAGGCTAAAATCGGCCAGAAAATAATCCCTACCATTAATAAGCCGACAGTAAAGCCGGCGCCTTGCCCGAAAGATAAAGAAATCCTGTGCAGAACAATAATCATAATGATTATGTTCACAATCGGAATCAGCATTAAAATAAACCACCAGGCCGGTTTGTTTACAATCTCCAACATAACGATGATGTTGTAAATCGGCACAATACATGCCCATCCTGGTTTTCCTGCTTTTACAAATACTTTCCATTGGCAAATGATCATAAATACAACAACAGCCAAGAAAAATACCACAATGCCGATTCCGGCTCCAAGTAATGCTCCCATAGTTTTTTTGTTTTTTTAAGGGTTAAACGTTAATTAATAAATGATTTATAACTGCAATATAAATAAAAATTTTAACAAATGAGTTTTCACCACTAAAAAGAGCCTATTTGTTAGTTAAATGGCTGTTTTTGTGGAAAATTAATCAGACTTGGGTTTTAAAACCCTCTTTTGGAGAAATCCAAATTAAAAATAATCCCGCCTTATTTTTTTAGAATTTCTTAAACCGGCTTATTTTTAGAACCTTTGCTGCAATTAAAAACCAATGCTCAACCTGACCAAAGCCCTTGTATTTATTGACCTTGAAGCTACCGGCCTAAGCCTTACTTCCGACCGCATAATTGACATTGCTCTCTTAAAAGCCCTGCCGGGTGGAGAAACCCAAACCAAAACATGGCGTGTAAACCCCGGTATACCTATTCCTGCAGAGACCACTGCGATACATGGAATCAAAGACGAAGATGTAAAAGATTGCCCGACTTTTGCTCAAATAGCCAAACAGGTTTTGGATTTTATTGGTAATGCAGATCTGGCGGGATATAATTCGAACCGCTACGATGTACCTCTTTTTATTGAAGAGTGTTTGCGCGCTGAAATGGATTTTGATTTAAAAAACCGCAAACTCGTGGATGTGCAACACATATTTTATATGATGGAGCCCCGCAATTTAAGCGCAGCGTATAAATTTTATTGTAACCAAAAATTAGAAAATGCCCACAGTGCTGAAGCCGATGTACGCGCTACTTACGAAGTATTACTTGCCCAGATTGAAAGGTACAAAGGTGTACAAATAGAAAATAAAAAAGGCGAGGTACTTACGCCGATTGAAAATAATGTTGCTGTTTTATCTTCTTATACAGCCGGTGATGTAAAGGCGGTAGATTTGGTGGGGAGAATTGTCCTGAATGATAAAGGGCAGGAAGTATTTAATTTCGGAAAGTATAAAGACAAAACAGTAGAAGAAATATTTAAAAAAGAACCTTCCTACTACCATTGGATTATGAAAGGCGATTTTGCTTTGTATACGAAGAAAATTTGTACGCAGATTTATCTTAATTCCAAGAAATAAGTCAGGTACATATTATCGGAGATACGAATTACTAATAACTAATAACAGCCTTACGAATATACGAATGATGTTTTCATTTAATGCACATTCCTGGAAAGCGGCAAGCCCATTCGTATATTCGTATAAGATTTGTAATTCGTATCTACTTCAATAAATCATCCTTGCTCTTCGGCTTCCTCATAATTTGCCAGCTGAAGCCTTTCAATTCTATGTCTTTCGGGTTCACATCTTTTATAGGAGTAATTTTTGCTTTTGGCTTTTTAACGAAAGTAACCTGGTTCTGTTTTTCGCCTTTACTTATAATCCTCAGGTGACTGCTTTCAATGGTGTTGACCCCTTGTAATTTATTTTTATCATTTTTTAAATAGTAAACGGCTTGCGCGTTGCCCGTGATATCAATACGTTTTAAGGTGTCGTCTTTAAAATAGGCCCATAATTCTTTCCCTTTAATCTGATTGTAGTGTATGGAGTCTACCTCTTCAACAATAAAAGTATTTTCCGGAATGTTTATTTTATCAATTTTATTATTGGCGAGGTAAAGAATAATTTTTTTACCACTCATCTGGTTTTGTTTACTCCATAATATGGGCAGGTAATTTAATGTAAGCGTTGAGTCGTATGCGGAGTAAAGCATGGAGTCGGCAATACCCTGCACATCTTTTTTAAATATTTTAACGTGATGATAGGCTCTTACTACGGTGCTGTCCATATATTTCGTGCTATTCGTATCAGTGCCTAATTTATCTTTCACAATTTTTATTTTTTTATCATATGCCCACATGGTATCTGCACTTGCATACATAGTATCTGTTTTAAGGAATTTAGTTAAAAGTGTTTGCCCGGTTACCCATGTCCTGCCCGTCTTGCGGTTGTTGTAAGCGCGGTTACCCGTTATTATTAATTTTTCTTTGTTATCAATTATCTGCACGTTACTGTAAGCGTCTCCGCTTTCTCTTTTCTTGTCGTAGTGAATGCTGTCGGCATGTAAAATATTCTCTCCGGAATAAATAACCGCATTTTTATTGAGGTGGGAAATTTGCGATTGGGTATTGTACCAGCCCCGCTCGCAATACAACATATCTTTTTTGCTGGTAATGGTAGTAGGACCAAGAAATATTGCGGTTTTGGTAGTGGTAATATATTTTAAAGTGTCAGCTACCATAGTGTATTCCGGGTTTACCAATTTTACATCATAGCGGAAAGAAACTGTTTTGCTGGGCGAGTGATAATATCCGTGCTTGCTGGTTAATGTATTTTCTTTGGAGACAATCGTTCCTCCTGTTACGTAACTCGCGATAGAATTTTTAACATCAAAATTAAGTGCGGTAGTGGTAAGCGTCATATCTTTTTCTATACAAACAACATTTCCTTCAATAAATCCCGTTTTGGTATTGCCGTCGTATTTGGCATTGGCCCCTGTAATGGTTAATGAATCACCTTGACGGATAACAATATTGCTGTAAGCTTCCAAAGTATTATTGTCTAAAAAATAGGAGCTGTCGCAGGTCATGGTCATGCCCTCGTGGTTAAACTGCACATGGCCGATAAGCCTTTTTGCGCCGCCTTTGTAACCTTTTACAAATTTTATTTTATCGGCCTTGTACTCAATTTGTTTTTGTGAAAATGATGCCTGTACAAGCAGAATTGTAGCAATAAAAAAGTATATTTTTTTAAATTTCATCATAAGGTAGGAAAAGCCCTTCTTGCAAACACAGTGCCAGTTTTTGCTGTTCTTACAGTCCTGCCCAGCGGCGATAAAATTACGTAAAAAAATGTTGTTTTATACGTATAAGTATTTTATCTTTGTCGTATAATTTTTTGTCATGGATGCCAAAATAACTTTATCCTTTGATGCCCGCGTTATAGAAAAGGCAAAACGTTACGCAGAAAGCCAAAACATCAGCCTTTCACGCCTGATGGAGTTACTATTGGATAAAATCACCTCCAAGCAATATGCTTCCCTCGAAGATTTCCCTATTGCAGAGTGGGTATCTCTGTTATCAGAGGGCGCACCTGAGTATCATTCAAAGCCTCGCAAGCGCTCCAAAATGAAAGATGATTATCGCAACCGCAAAAAATGAAGATTTTTCTTGATGCAAATGTGCTGGTAGCTGTTCTTAACGAGGAATATCCATATTATTCGGATTGTGCCCGTATTTTAAGCCTTACTGAAAGTTCACGCTTTAAAGTTTATACTTCTCCCTTGTGTTTGGCAATTGCTTTTTACTTTGCGGAAAAAAAGAATCGTAATAGCGCCCGCCAAAGAATAAACATTTTAAGCGGCCGTTTATCAATAAGTGATGTGACTGAAAAAACGGTAAAGCAAACAAGTAAAGATAAACGTATTCACGATTTTGAAGACGGCCTTCAATATTACTCGGCTCTTGACAGTGGGTGCAAAGTAATTATAACTGAAGACAAAGATGATTTTTATTTTGCGGATATAGAAGTGCTGAACAGTCGGGCTTTTATGGAGAACTATGTTTTTTAGTTTTTATTGTCCCGAATCTTTAAATAACATATTTGAAAAAACTAATCAAAATTTAGAAGCTTCACTCTATGCAGTCTGCTTCTTCATAATTATAGTCTGTTTCCGGTCGGGGCCAACAGAAACTATACTTATAGGAACGCCTGTTTTTTCTTCAATGAAGTGGATGTAGTTCAATAATTCTTCAGGCATACTATTTCCGGAAGTAATATTTTGTTTCCAGCCTTTCAGTTCTTTGTAAACGGGAATAATTTCCGCATCAACCACATCAAAGGGTAGTGTATCTGTTTCTACTCCGTTTATTTTATAATGAGTACAAATTTTTATCGTATCAAAATTATCCATCACGTCGGCTTTCATCATTGTAAGTTCGGTAACGCCGTTAATCATTATAGCATAATTAAGAGCGGGTAAATCCAACCAACCACAACGACGAGCACGACCCGTTGTTGAACCAAACTCATTTCCGATTTTACGCATGGTTTCCCCGGTTTCATCATTTAACTCTGTTGGAAAAGGCCCGCTGCCAACGCGTGTGCAATATGCTTTAAAAATTCCAATTACATTTCCGATTGAACGTGGCGCAATTCCTAAACCTGTACAGGCGCCTGCCGTCATAGTGTTGGATGAAGTTACAAATGGATAAGTCCCGAAATCAATATCAAGCATAGAGCCTTGAGCACCTTCAGCCAAAACTTTCTTGCCGCTCTTCAAAGCTTTGTTTACAAAATACTCGCTGTCTATATGAGTTAATTGTTTTAAACTTTCAATCGCTTCAAACCAGGTTGGTTCCAATTCATTTAAATTATATTGGTAATTATGAAATGCCAGAAGTTGTTTGTGTTTTTCAACAAGCGCATTATACTTTTCTTTAAAATTACCCGAAGTAATATTGCCAACACGCAAACCGTTGCGCCCGGTTTTATCCATATAAGTAGGACCGATGCCTTTTAAGGTGGAACCAATTTTTTCTTTTCCTTTAGAGGCTTCGGAAGCTGCATCCAATAAACGGTGCGTGGGTAAAATTAAATGCGCGCGTTTACTTACAAGTAATTGTTTTTTTACGTCGACACCCATTTTTATAAGTGCGTCAATTTCTTTTTTTAAAATAACGGGGTCAATAACCACGCCGTTGCCGATAACGTTCTGCACGTGTTTGTGAAAAATACCACTGGGGATTGTATGTAATACGTGTTTAATTCCGTTAAACTCTAAAGTGTGCCCGGCATTGGGGCCGCCTTGAAAACGGCATATTAAATCATAAGAGGGGGTAAGTACGTCTACTACTTTTCCTTTTCCTTCATCACCCCATTGTAAACCTAAAAGTACATCTGCTTGCATAGTAAAATATTAAAAAAGTCAACCTTCAAAAATACGCTAATTGCGGGCACAGAGCCCGAACTTTAATAAGTTGTTGATAAAAGAGAGAACAGTTGGTTTCACGCAAAGAACATCCAAGAAGCCTACTCAGTGTTCTTTGTCGTTTTTCAATTCTATTGTCAGTAATATGCAAAAAATGAATATTTCACTTATTCTTATGTAATTTTGCGATTTATGCGACATTTACTTGTTTTGTTTGAAAGTAAGGAAATTAAGGAAATTACTCCTTTAACCGAAAAAATGCCTGATATAAAAGAGAGTTCTGAAAATTTTTATTGCCGCACAAACAAAGAAGAATATATTGAAACGGTTACCAAACTATTGACGCATATTAAACGCGGAGATATTTATGAAATAAACTATTGCATCGAATTTTTTGCGGAGAATATTGTTATTAACCCGCATAAAGTTTTTACGCGTTTAAAAAAACTTACCGAAGCACCTTTTATCGGTATTTACCAATGCGGGGATGATATTATACTCAGCGCCAGTCCGGAAAGATTTTTGAAAAGAGAAGGCAATAAACTTATTTCTCAACCTATGAAGGGCACCGCGCCCCGCGGCAAAAATGTTGCTGATGACGAACTACTGAAAAAAAATCTCGCAAAAAGCCTTAAAGAGCAAACCGAAAATGTAATGGCTTTGGATGTTGCCCGTAATGATTTATCCGTAGTTGCAAAAAAGGGAACGGTGCGTACTACTGAATTGTTCGGAGTCCAGACTTTTAAGAACGTACACCAGATGATAAGCACGGTTGAATGCGAGTTGAAAGAAGAAATAAATTTTGAAGAAATTATTTCTGTAACTTTTCCGCCGGCATCAATGACCGGCGCCCCGAAAATAAGCGCCTGCCGGTTAATTGAAAGATACGAATTATCACCCCGTAATATTTACTCGGGTTGTTTGGGAATGATGCAGGAAAACGGCGATTTCGATTTTTGTGTAGTGATCCGAAGTATTATTTATAATCCTAAACAAAGGCGAATATCTTTTCATGTAGGTAGCGCCATAACCGCATCTTCGATTCCCGAAACTGAGTGGGAGGAATGTCTCTTAAAAGCTGATGCCCTCCTGAAGGCATTGGATATTGATATAAACGAAGTGGTATTTTTAAAAAATAAAAGCAGGTTAAACCCTGTTTAACCTGCTTTTATTATGAATTTTGCTAAGTTTACTTTCCTAAATCTTCAAAACTAACCCCGCTATCGGCAGCGGCCGGAACCGCGTTTTCGGCAACAGGCGAGTTTTTTCGTATATAGTCTATGGCATCTGCCAGGTTTTCGTTGAATTTATCAAAATCTTCTTTGTATAAAAATACTTTATGCTTCTCAAAAAAGAACTTGCCATCATCACTGAAGCGTTTTTTGCTTTCTGTAATGGTGAGGTAGTAATCTCCTCCGCGGGTAGAGCGTACATCAAAAAAGTAGGTGCGTTTGCCAGCCCTTACCGATTTAGAGTACAGGCCTTCTTCGCTGTATCTCGCAGTGTTTTCTTCAGCCATAATTTCATTTTTAATTAATAGAAGCATAACAAAAATAGGAAAGTAATCCATAAAAAAAAATATTTTTGGGCAAAAATTGAGGTAAACGAGCTGATTTTTGCCCTTTTTTTTGCTAAAAAACCCGTACCTTTGATGTACAATGCGAAATCCAAGATTTTTTGTGGGATGGCTTATTTCAGCGGCGCTGATGTATGTTTTGTTCTATGTTTTTCATGGAATACTTACTAATGATTTATTAAAAATTTCAATGCCCAAAACGGCTTTTCTTACAGTAGCCGGGATTGTTTATCTTGTTTTAGCTTTCGGGATGTCTGTTCTGTTAGATGCCACTTTCTTTAAAAAAGAAATAAAAAGTACTTATACCAGGGCATTTATAGCCGGCCCTGTTGTAGGAATTTTTTTGTACGCAGTGGCTGTAACCGTTGGTATATCTTTCTCTGCTAAGTTTACCATGATTAATATGATGGTAGATGTGGGCTGGCAAATTGTTGAAGAAACGTTAGGCATTTTGCTGATAGCTTTTATTAAAATCATTGCCTTCGATCCGAACGAGATTGAGGTATAAATTCTTCCCGTTTTTTTTTCAATAATTTCTTTAAATTTCGTGTAAAAGCGTAAATTGTGCCCGCAAACAAACCTGTTTATGGCTGTATACAAGCTGCGTGTAACTTTTGAAGATTATGAGGATATTTACCGGGACATTGAGGTAAAGTCTTCCCAAACTTTTTATGACCTGCATGAAATTATTTTACAAAGCATAGGCTTTGACAGCAAACATGCCGCCTCTTTTTTTGTGAGCGATGAATACTGGCGCAAAAATGAAGAATTTACCCTTTTGGAAGAAGACCTTGAAGATGGAGTTAAACTAATGAAGAAGATAAAAATTTCTTCAACTGTAGTGCAACCCAATCAACGATACATTTATTTGTACGACAAACAGGTTTTATGGTCTTTTTTAATTCAACTCATAAAACTTGTACCCGAAGACATTAAAGCGCAATACCCGCGTTGTATTAAAACCGTAGGGCAAGCCCCGAAGCAATACAAGCAACAATTACTTGATAAATTAAAAGAGAAGAGTGAGGAAGAATCAGAGCTTGATAAATCACCCTTACCCGAAGAAGAAATTTATAAAGCTGTTGCCGACGAAAAACTTGTGTTTGATGAGGATGAAAGCCAGGCAGGAGATTTACATGACGATGAAAACGCAGTTGACGGGGAGCATGAAGGTGAAGAGGGCGAAGAGCACGAAGGTAGTATCGACGGGCACGAAGAAGAAAGCGACCACTAAAATTTTATTTTTTCTTAAAAGGAATCTGGAAACCAAGTCCCGCGGAAATTCTTATTTCATCCATATGTAAAACCGAGCCACCGTTATATCCGAAATAACGGCCGCTTACATAACGTGCTTCCAGAAAAAAATTAACGTATTTACCGGGATAAAAAGTAATACCCGTAAAAGGCGAAAGTACCGGTAACGCTTTTAAGGCGTAGGAATTTGTTCCTTGCGTTAAAGTATACGAACTTCCGCTAACGTTATAGATATCATAATTGGTATCGGCAGGTTTTGTAAAACCCATGCCCGTTTGCATACCGATAAAAAAATCAAACCGGTTTTTGTGTATGTGGTACAATCCGCCGAATAAAAGCGTGCTGTTTGCACTTAATAATTGCGGTTTTTGCTGGGCACCAACAAACCAAAAAACATCTCCGCGTAAACTTATTTTTTCTTCCGGAAAATATTCCAAATGCCCGTTCACATAAATATTAGTTTGTGTTTGCGAAAACATATACCCCGGCGCCAGGGTAGCGGATGCCTTTAACATATTCTTATAAGTAAAAGTATTTTCTTCCTGCGCAAAAATTCCGGCAGAAAAAGTCAGGAAGGTAAATCCAACAATAATTCTTACCATAAATCCGCCAGTTTATAATTTACACTTAAACTAATTAAAATATGCCCCTCCAGGTTAACTCCTCCTTTTTGAGTAAAATTTGTAACGCCATTTGTATAGTTAGCTTCTACATCATTACCCAAATGAATCATGTATTGAGCCTGCAAGGAAGCATCAAAACGTTGCGAAAAATTATAATGCGTGCCAAAACCCGCCTGGACGGCAGAACTCCATCGTTCTTTAAAATTTGCATCATTACTGTTATCTTTTAAATTAGAATAATCGAAACAGTGTCCAGCCAAAACATAAGGCTGCCATTTGGGCATTTTTTCGGCATTGCTCGGCATTAAATAATACATCACGCTCCAGCCAATATGATAATCTGTGCGATTGGCATAATTTCCAATTCCACTTGTAATATAATCGGCAAACCAGGCGGTGTTTACGCGGTTAGAGAATTGCAACATAAATTGTCCGCCCATACCCGTACCCATATTAGCCCAGACACCATCATTAAAAGTGCTGAAAACACTGCGGCCACCCACCGACAGAACTCCGCCGTAATTATTTTTTAATTTTAACTGGGAGAATGAAAATAAAGGTAAAAACAATAAAAGGAATAAAACCCTTGTTTTAAAAAATGATTTTGCCATGGCCCTAAAATTAGGTTTTTAATCAGGAATCCTATTACTAAACGAAAAAAATACCTGAAAATTGCTGCGCTGCCCGATATTTTAGTAATTTTAGGTGAGTAAATACCTATGGAACACAAGAGAAACGATCAGCTGGAAAAGAAGGAGATACTTAACCGCTACAAAAATTTATTACAAGCTTCGCGCCGCCGTATGGAAAAGGGTGATAAAGCACTTATACGCAAGGCTTTTGAAATGGCGGTTGAAGCGCATAAAGATATGCGCCGCAAATCAGGCGAACCTTATATTTATCATCCCATTGCCGTGGCGCAAATTTGTGCTGAAGAAATCGGTTTGGGAACTACTTCTATTGTTTGCGCTTTATTGCACGATACCGTTGAAGATACTGATATTACGATTGAAGATATCAAAGGGATGTTTGGTGAGCGCATCGCTAAAATCATTGATGGCTTAACAAAAATTTCGGGCGTATTTGACCAGACTTCTTCTTTACAGGCAGAGAATTTCCGTAAAATGTTGCTTACACTCAGTGATGATATTCGTGTAATCCTTATTAAGCTGGCCGATCGTTTGCACAATATGCGTACACTCGAGAGTATGGCGCGTGACAAGCAGATGAAAATTGCTTCTGAAACTTTGTATTTGTACGGGCCGTTGGCACACCGTCTCGGATTAAACGCGATTAAATCAGAGTTGGAAGATTTAGGATTGAAATACACGCATAGTGATGCTTACGATGATATTGCAGAGAAACTGAAAGAATCTGAACCAGAAAGAAAAAAATTCATTGCCAAGTTCATTGAGCCGTTGAAAGATATTTTAAAAGAACAGGATTTTAAATTTAAAATATTCGGCAGGCCCAAATCTATTTTTTCAATTTATAATAAAATTAAGCACAAAGGCGTAAGTTTTGAAGAGATTTACGATTTGTTTGCCATACGAATTATTATCAACTCAAAGCCGGAAGAAGAAAAAGCAGACTGTTGGAAAATTTATTCCATCATTACGGATTTCTATCATCCCAGCCCTGAACGCCTGCGCGACTGGATTTCTACTCCAAAAGCCAATGGTTACGAAAGTTTACATACTACGGTTATGGGCCCGGAAGGTAAATGGGTGGAAGTACAGATACGTACCGATCGAATGGATGAAATTGCCGAGAAAGGTTACGCGGCTCATTGGAAATATAAAGATACCGCTTCCGAAAAAGAAAGCCAGTTGGAGGAATGGATTGGAAAAATTCGTGAAATGTTGGAGAGCCCGGAAGAAAACGCGCTTGATTTCATTGACGATTTTAAACTGAATTTATTTGCCGAAGAAATTTTTGTGTTTACTCCTAAAGGAGAAATGCGAACGATCCCTTCAGGTGCAACGGCGTTGGACTTCGCATTTGATATTCATACGAAAATCGGAGAACACTGCATCGGAGCCAAAGTAAATCATAAATTAGTTCCGCTTAGTTATGAATTAAAAAGTGGCGATCAGGTAGAATTGCTGACTTCCAAAAAGCAAAACCCCAATGAGGATTGGTTAAAGTTTGTTATTACCGCAAAAGCCAAATCTAAAATTAAAAATGCGCTGAAAGAACAACGCAAAAAAACAGCCTCGGAGGGAAGGGAAATTTTAGAAAGAAAATTTTATCGCCACAAATTAGAATTCACCATTCAAAACATAAAGGAGTTTGCCGGGTTTTTAAAACTGCCTTCTACACAGGAAGTTTTTTACCGCACCGCAAAAGAAGCGATTGGTTCGCCTGAAATAAAAGAATATGTAAACTTCAAAAAACATCCGGAGAAATACGTAAATAAAAAATTGGAGCAACAACATACCATCGAAGAACTGGTTAACACCAAACGCGGTAAAAGTGATTGGCTGGTAATCGGAGATGATATGGAGAAGCTCGATTACAAATTATCGCCTTGTTGCAATCCTATACCCGGGGATGATGTGTTTGGGTTTATCACAGTAGGAGAAGGTATAAAAATTCACCGCGTAAATTGCCCGAATGCGGTTAAATTACTTTCTAATTATGCCTATCGAGTAGTAAAAGCCAAATGGAACAGTCAGCAACTGCTTACCTTCCTTGCCAGTATAAAAATTAAAGGAACCGACGCTCTTGGTATTGTAAATAATATTACCAAAATTATTTCTACTCAGCATAACGTAAATATGCGTTCTATAACATTTGATACCGAAGACGGAATTTTTGAAGGGACTGTAATGGTATACGTTCACAGCACAGAGCATTTAACTCAGTTAAGTAATAATCTTAAAAAAGTCCCGGGAGTTATTTCTGTACAGCGTATCGACGGCGAAAAACATAAAGCAAACTAAATGAGTAAAAAAACCTGCCTTTGGTTTTCATTAGGGCTGACAGCGGTTTCCTTGCTGTGTTACTTCTTTTCGTTTGTTACATTAAACGGTGCAAAAGAAAAAGCAGAAAAAAATTTATCTGTCCTTGAAAAAAAAGCTGAAGTTTATTTGGATAGTGTGCATCAACACCTGCACGGTTCTGACAAAAAATCTTTCGTGAATTATCTATCGGCAAATTTCAATGAAACATATCCTAAAGAGGGCATTGCCTGTTTTGTGTATGAAAACGACTCACTCCTGTATTGGACGGATAGTCATGCCGCGGTAGAAAATTACATGCTTAACGTATGTCTTGAAAAAAGACTGGTTAAATTGAAGAATGGATATTATGAAGTAATTCGTCATCCTAAAAATGCGTACAGCCCTTTTCAATTATATGCGCTTATATTGATTAAAAATAATTTCCCGTACGAGAACAGATACCTCGTAAACGAGTTTAATCAATTATTACAATTGCCTGAGAACGCTATAATGCTTGAAGGTGAAGCGCCTTCCGTGAGTAGACAGATAACAATAACTAACAGTAAGCAACAGCCTGTTTTTTTAGTCGAAATGAAAGAAAATGGAAGGCAAATGCTTCCCGCCCTTGTTTCATTTTTGTCTTTATGCGGAGCCCTGTTTATGTTTCTTTATTTTTTTAAGAAATCTTTTCTTCCTCAAAACTCCTTGAAAGGATTTATAAAATGGTCGGCGGCTGTTTTATCGGCTATAGCGATACTGGGTTTATTTATTTTTAAACTCAATACTTTATTTATTCCGCGCCTTTGGTCATTTGACGTAGCTGGTTTTCCGGGATTAGTTTTTTTGTTGGGGGCTTCTTTATTGATGCTTTGGTTTTTTTCGACTTTGCGCGGATCTTCTTTCAATTTGAAAAATGGCCCGATCGTATTGGTTCTGTTTCTGGTCTTTATCTTCGGAATCGGCCTTGTTGTAAATACATGCGTTTATAAAATATTTAACAAGCCTTATCTCGCCGCTGATTTATCAGAAGTGATTTTTTCCTCTTCAGCACAGGTATATTTCAGTTATATTTTAATTTTCATACTCTTGTTTTGCTTCGTAATTTTTTGCGAAACTTTTTTAAAAAAATTTCCTTTCGGGTCGCAAAAAAACCATTGGATTATTTTCTGTTTAAGCGTTGTTGCGGTAATTATAGCGCATGATTTAGCTTCGCAATATGATATTTTAAAAGCTTTGTGGCCGGGAGTGCTTTTCCTTTTGGTTTTTTTCTCGAAAAGAATAATTTCAAATAACCGTTTTGTTTATGGTACACTTACCTGTTTGTTTATTTCTTTTTTTGTGGCTTATCTTACCATTCACCAAAAAATCGGAACCGACCATGAACAACGCCTTAATGTAGCCAAACAGTTGGCCAGTCCTAAAGATGAAATTGCCGAGAACCTTTTTGTTTCAGTAAAAAACGCTATTCTTAATGATAAAGAATTGTTACGTACTATTCAGAAAAAGGAAAAAGGCCTTGTGGATGTTGAGCAAACCGTATTGCGTAAATATTTTAATGGTTATTGGGATAAGTACCATATCTCGGTTTGTATTTTCGATTCGCTCTGTTTCCCGTTAGTGCAACACACGCAGCATTTGTATAATAACAATTCCTATTTTGATGAGTTAATCAATACCAAACTTGTGCCGAGTAGTTGCGAAAAACTTTTTTTTAATGAGCAACTTAAAGACAAAACTTTTTATTTGTTTAAAACGCCTTTGGAGAGTGTGCACAAACCCCATTTACTCTATGTCGTTATTGAATCCAAGAAAGCGGCCGAATACCGGGGTTTCCCGGATTTACTGTTGAGCCGCTCCGTACAGTTTTCGGGAACGGATTATTCCTATGCGGTTTATAAGGGCGGGCAAATACACATTAAGCAAGGCAAGTATGAATATCCGAATTATTTTTCTTACCCGGATGATCCTGCTGCGGATAGTTGGGCCTTTCAACAGGGTGGTTTCAATCATTTGATTTATAAACCCAATGCTAATACAAAAATTATTGTTTCTAAAAATTACAGTTATTTTAATGACTTGTTTTCTACCATTGGCTTTATGTTTTTGGCCAGCAGTACAGTTTTATTACTTCTTAGTTTTCTAAACACTTTTGCTTTCAGAGAAGAAAACTCGCTTTCGGTTAAAATACAGCATTACGCTGCCATTGCTATTTTTGCTTTATTCATTCCTGTAGCAATCAGCACCGTTGCATTGGTAAAAAGGCAAACTGAAAATGCAAATACAGATGCTATTAAAGAAAAAACCCAGATGCTTGCAGATTATTTAAGTGTGCGACTGACCGATTATGATACATTGAATAATTCGCATAAAGAATACGTTTCTTATTTATTATCACAGGCAACGGGTTTATTTAAGAATGATGTAACTGTTTTTCATACTAACGGAGAGTATTATGCTGCAAGTCTTCCGAAATTATTTGAAGAAGGGCTTGTTTCAAAAAAATTAAACCCCCGTGTGTATAACCGTATTTTAAACGGGAATGAAAACGGGGAGGTTTATAAAGAAAGTGTCGGAAATTTAAACTTCTATTCGGCTTACCGTTTGGTAAAAAACCGGCATGGAAAAAGTTTATGCGTGGTAAACCTTCCATATTTTTCAAAGCAGGGCGAATTACAATCGCAATTGTTCAGTTATCTATCCGCTCTTTTGAATATTTATATTCTTGCATTCATGGTTGTGAGCTTAGGAGTGGCACTTCTTGCAAATTGGTTAACACGACCATTAAGGCTCCTACAAAAGCAATTTATGCAAATCGGGTTGAATCATCAGGATAACTCTATTAAATACGAAAGGAATGATGAGATTGGCCTGTTAATTTCTGCCTATAATAACATGCTCATTAAGTTGCAAAACAGCGCGGATAAACTGGCTCAAAGCGAAAGAGAAGGTGCCTGGAAAGAAATGGCGAGACAGGTGGCCCACGAAATTAAAAACCCGTTAACACCGATGAAGTTGAGTATACAACATGTGCAACGTTTAATGGAAACAAATCTGGAAGCAGCAGCGGAACACATGAAAAAAATTACACCTGTTTTATTGGAAGAAATTGATGCTCTATCGCATATTGCAACCGAGTTCAGTAATTTTTCACAATTACCTGCCCCAAAATCAGAAGAGATTGAACTTGTTTCTTTCATTCAGTCGGTTTTACCGCTTTATGCAGCCAATACTAAAATTAATATTGAATTTAATGTTGTAGTTAAGGAAGTTCGTGTGCGTGCCGATAAAGACCAAATGTTACGTGTTTTTAATAATCTTGTAAATAATGCAGTACAGGCACTGAGTGACAATGAAAACGGAAAAATTGTTCTGGCACTGAATACGGAACATCAAAAAGTTGTTGTTTCCGTTGCTGATAACGGAGTGGGAATTGATGAAAGTTTGAAACCTAAGATTTTCCAACCTAATTTCTCTACTAAATCCTACGGCACCGGTTTAGGTTTGGCTATGTGTAAACGTATTATTGAGCAACACGGAGGACAAATTTGGTTTGACAGCAAAATCGGAAAAGGAACTGTATTTTATTTTACCATTAATGACAATTCATCTTTATAAATGGTTTCGCAAACACAATACTTCTGTTTAACTTGCGTTAAATTTTGCAAATTGTAACTTTTAATACTATTTATTCGTCTTAACCTGTATGCGCGCTAAAATTTTTTTCTCTTTACTTACTTTATTTTCGGGCTTTTCTGCTTTTTCACAACTATATTCACTTTCGGGTAAAATAACAGACGATAAAAAAAATGCTTTGCCCTTTGCGGCTGTTCTTGTTAAAGGTTCGGGAACAGGCACTAACAGTAACGCCGATGGTTTTTATAATATCAAACTTGCCCCCGGCACTTACGAGATAATTTTTCAGTATGTTGGTTTTAAAAAAGAAATAAGGACTGTAGAAGTTAAAGCTGACATTAAAATGGATATCGTTATGCAATCGGAAGCATACGAATTAAAAGAAGTGGTTTTTAAAGAAGGGGAAGACCCTGCTTACGCGGTTATACGACAGGCAATAAAAAAACGCAAATATTACCTGGCGCAGGTAAACTCGTACACATGCAAAGCATACATAAAGGG
>DATMMV010000186.1:0-26308 GCA_035569635.1 Bacteroidia bacterium
GCGCGCTGATACATGAATTAACGGGAAGCGCGTTAAAACATGAAATTCCCGGGCTTAAAGAAATTAACGCCGTTGATGCGGCAGGTGTTCATCCCTTACTTCTTGCAATCGGAAGCGAACGATACACCCCGTATTTAAAAGAAAAAAAACCGAGCGAATTGTTGACTATCTCTAATCGTATTTTGGGTACAGGGCAATTAAGTCTTGCAAAATTTTTATTTATTACCTGCGATGATTCAAATAAATTGTCGGTAAAAAATATCCCGGAATTTTTAAAATATTGTTTGGAGCGGATTGATTTTACCCGCGACTTGCATTTTCAGACAAACACAAGTATTGACACGCTCGACTATTCGGGTACCGGTTTAAACAGCGGAAGTAAAGTGGTGCTGGCAGCATATGGAGAACCCCTCAGAAAACTTTGCACAGGCGTTCCCGAATCCTTGTCTGAAGCAGAATTAATTATGCCGGGAGTCCTTGCTTTACCAATGGAAAAATTTTCTACTTACGAAAAAGCGCGGGAAGAATTTAAAACATTGAACGAAAAATTAAAGAATGAAAACCTTGGTGAAGTAGCCATGTTAATCGCCTGTGATAATGCAGCTTTTGTGGCTGAAAAATTAAATAATTTTTTATGGGTGACATTTACACGAAGTAATCCGTCGCACGATATTTATGGAATAAATTCTTTTACAGAAAACAAACACTGGAGCTGTAAAGGCTCGTTGATTATTGACGCGCGGATAAAACCACATCACGCGCCGGCTTTAGGAAAGGATTTAAAGATGGAAGAAAAAATAAATCGTATTTTTGAAAAAGGAGGAAGCTTACATGGAATTTGTTAGGGTAAAAAACAAAATACAATTAAAAAAAAGCCTGCACACTCTTATTGAAACTAATCCGCCTATCATAAAAATGGAAGTAAACGAATCTGACTTTCTGGAAATGGAAGACGTGAAGGCAATTAGGGAAGTTAATCTTGAATTCAGCGAAGGCAAACCGTTTTGTGTTTTATTAAATACCGATAAAGGTTATTTTAATGTAAGCCCGGAAGCGAATAAACTGCTTGCAAGTAAAGAATTTGCAGAAAAAAGAATGGCTGCTGCTTTTGTTGTAAATTCTTTAGCCACTAAACTTGCCGGAAACTTTTTTATTAAACTCAGCAAACGCAGTAGCCCTACGCGTATGTTTACCAAAGAAGAAGAAGCTATAAAATGGCTGAAAAGTTTTGTTAAATAAACTTATACTGCTACAGCTGCTTTAATATGTGGATGCGGGTCGTAGCCCTCTAAAGCAAAATCTTCAAATTTAAAATCGAAGATGTTTTTTACAGCAGGGTTTATTTTAAGAACAGGTAATTTTCTGCACTCGCGGCTTAATTGCAGATTAGCCTGTTCAATGTGATTTGAATATAAATGCGCATCACCGAGTGTATGTACAAAATCTCCGTATTGCAGATTACAAACCTGAGCTACCATCATTGTCAGTAAAGCATACGATGCAATATTGAAAGGCACACCTAAAAATATATCAGCGCTGCGTTGGTATAGCTGACAACTTAATTTTCCATCGGCCACATAAAACTGAAAAAATGCGTGGCAGGGCGGTAATTTCATTTTATCGATTTCGGCAACATTCCAGGCGCTGACAATTAAGCGGCGCGAGTCCGGGTTTTTTTTAATCATATCGATTACACTTGTAATCTGATCAATATGCCTGCCATCAGCGGTAGGCCAGCTGCGCCATTGATAGCCGTAAACGGGGCCCAAATTTCCTTCGGCATCGGCCCATTCATCCCAAATGCCAACGCCGTGTTCTTTTAAGTATTTTATATTGGTATCGCCTTTTAAAAACCAAAGTAATTCGTGTATAATGGATTTGGTATGTAGTTTTTTGGTGGTGAGCAAAGGAAAGCCTTCCTGCAAATTAAAACGCATTTGGTATCCGAATACACTGATAGTGCCTGTACCTGTGCGGTCGGTTTTTTTTGCCCCTTGCTCAAGGACGTGTTTCATTAAATCGTGGTACTGCTTCATTGTAGGGCAAAATTAAAAAACAGTTTATCTATAGAGGCCTATAGATGCAAACAAATTGTTAACGAAAATGTGGATTGTTCACGCAGAAACGCAAAAAATACAGTAATGTTATTGTAAGAGGAGGTAGTAATTGTTTTGCGCAAAGATGCGGAGAATACTGGTTTTTTTTGCATTAACCTTGCATTGTTATACATTGAATAAGGATTACTCATGCTGAGAAACGCAAAAACTCAAAAAATAAATTACTTAATCTTAACTTTTGTCTGTGTTTTTAATTAAATTAGCTATGCAGATTTGCAATTAAAAAGGAGGAGGTTAAAATGGATAAATTAAACAAGCGTATTGTATTGGTAACCGGCGCAACGGGAGGATTAGGCACCGCTATGTGTAAGGAATTGTATAACGACGGTTATCGGGTTGTAGGAAATTACCGCAACAAAGAAAAAGCCAAAGAGTGGCTGGATAAAATGCATGCCGAAAACTATAACATTAATTTATACTATGGCGATGTTTCTGATTTTGACTCGGCAGGTAATCTGATCAAAGACATTGAACATAGTATCGGCCCCATTGATACATTGGTAAACAACGCGGGTATAACGAGGGATATGCGTTTGGTAAATATGAAAAAGGAGGATTGGTATGAAGTAATAAACACCAACCTGAATAGTGTGTTTAATTGTACCAAACAGGTTATCGACGGAATGATTGAAAGGAAATTTGGCCGCATAATAAATATATCTTCGGTCAACGGGCAACGAGGTCAATTTGGCCAAACCAACTACAGTGCGGCGAAGTCGGGTATGCATGGGTTTACAAAAAGCCTGGCAATGGAAGTCGCCAAATACGGTATTACGGTTAATACAATCTCGCCTGGTTACATCGGCACTGATATGGTAATGGCTGTGCCCGAAAAAGTACTTAACCAGATTATTGCCCAGGTGCCTATGGGCCGTTTGGGTGGTACACACGAGGTGGCACACCTTGTATCTTTTTTAGCGAGTGAGGAAACCAGTTTTATTACCGGAGCTAACTATGCTATTAATGGCGGACAACACGTGTATTAACTATTCCTGCATTTTGTAGAAAAACGAAAGGAAATTTCAGATAGCTTACACTATGCAAAACGTATCCGGCAATCGCTGTTTACTTCAGAGAAATATATCGGAAGAATTTTTGATTGCCTTAAAAAAGTTGATTAACATTTTTTAAGGGCAGCATTAAGTCTTTTTAACAGTAATTAATTAAACCCGGCCCGGTATTGGCATACCTTTAATTATGAAAAAAATTATTTCCATTTTTTCAATTCTCTTGCTAAACCTTTTCACCGCAAAAGCCCAGGTGTTTATGGGTATGTACGGAACGCGGTCTTCCAGTTTTAATACGGTTAGCCCTGATAAAGGAAATGGCCTCGGAATAAGTCTTTTCAGCGAAGCTGATACTTTGGGTTCTAAAAAAAGCGCTTCTTCTTTATCTCTGCAGTTCGGAATGAATTTTTTCTACTCTAACCTCGGAAATAAATATTTTTATCATGTTCCTTTAATTTCTCCGGCATTAACCGAGGCACGCGTTAACCTGGTAAATTATATGTATGGAAGTAACATTACTATTCGTTTAAATTTAGGAAACAAAAAAGGTTTTAACCCTTATGTAGATTTGTTTGGCGGATATTCGGCCATAGTAAGCCGCCTGGTAATTACCCCCAATTACGACGACCCTTATATGAGTCATACAAAAACTTATCAGGCTTTAACTTCTGTCAGGGCTTTAGATTATGGTATAGGTGGCGGCGTTTTAATATCAATGGGAAAGAATGTAAAATTTGATGTTGGTGTTTTATATACTGCTTATATGGCAAACGGCCCCATAGCAGATATAAGTTCGGCTTATGAAGATGGGGGCAATATTAATTTAAATATGAAAAGCGTGCCCGAAGGAATTGCGTCTGCTCATATTGGTTTTGTTTTTTATATAGATGAGACAAAGTTTACCACCACAAACACAAGTGATACTCCAGATTATAATCAACCACCGGTTCAGAGCACAACCTATCCGCTTGTTGTTGGTGGTTCGGGAGGCTGGAATCCACCGCGTACAGGTGGAACTTATCATCCGGGCAATAGTGGAGGAGGTGGAAGTTACGGAGGAAGTTTTGGCGGTAGCAGAGGTGGTGCACAGGTTGGAGTACATATTGGCGGAGGAGGCCATACAGGTCATACGAAATAAAAAATTTAAGCCTTGTTAACATAATAAAGTTATTTGTGGCACAGGGCTTGAAGTTTTAAAATAAACGTTCTTTTTAACTTTAAAAAAAATCATCATGAAAACTATCTACTCCCTTATTTTGTTAACACTGCTTACGGTAGCACAAAATACACAAGCCCAGGTGTGGATGGGCATTTACGGAGTTCGCTCTAACACAATAAATTCTTTAAATCCTGATGTAGGCGGCGGCTTTGCCATGAATTTTTTGAGCAAAGGCTCAAAGCTTGGAGCCGAAAAAAGTACGCTTCCGTTCCAGGTGCAATACGGAGGAAATTTCTTTTGGTCGGGGCTCGGACACCGCACCTTTAGTAATGTGCCTTTGTTGGCACCTCAAATAGGAACTGCCAGGGTTAATCTTTCAAATTCATTTTTTGGTTTTAATGTGATGGGTCGCATTTCGATGCCCAACAAAACTATTTTTACCCCTTACGCAGATGTGTTTGGTGGTTACCGCGGGATTTTTTCAACACTCGAAATTAGCCCTTATTACAATTATTATTATGGAAACAGGGGCAACCAAACTAACAAAACTTTATCGAGCGTAAGCGGACTTGGCTATGGTTTTGGTGGTGGCATTATGACAACTTTAAGCAAGCGAGTGAAACTGGACATTGGTGTTTCCTATTCTCAGGCTTTAGGCACCGGACAATATGCCGATTTAAGTTCAGCTTATTCGGATGCAAGCGGGATAAATTTAAATATGAAAAGCGCGCCCAACGGAATTGTAATGGTTAATTTCGGATTGATGTTCTATTTAGAAGATGACGGCACACACAGTACAAGTTGCCACTGCAACACGCGTACTTACGGAAGAGTCGGCGGATGGGGCGGAGGTTGGGGTGGCGGAGGAGGCGGCCGTTCGAATGTGGGAGTGCATGTTGGCGGTGGTTTTGGTGGGGGAAGGGTTAGATAAAATAAAACTTTATCGTGAAAAAAAATTGCACACTTATAATTGCTATTGTATTTTGCCTTTCACAAAAAAATGCAGAAGCACAGTCATCTATAAATATTTATGGTACTCAGGTAAACAGTATGCACTCTTTAACCGGTGGAGATAAGGGTACTGGCTTTGGTGTTGGATTTTTAAACAAGGGCAAATCTATTGGTGATAAAGTAAACGGTTACAGGGTGCTCATGCAATTTGAAGGCGATTTTTTCTGTTCGGGACTTGGAAGAAAAACAGTGTGCCAGGTTCCTTTTATAACTCCTGTATTGGATTTGTCGAAAGTTACACTTTCAAATTTTTTAGTTGACGCGAATTTAGGATTTCGTTTTTCTTTTCCTAATAAAAGTATTTTCACATCTTATATAAGTGCGTATGCAGGATTCAGGAGTACACGAAGCTATATTACCATAAAGCCAAATGAGGCTGATTATAGTTCCGAAGGAACCAAACATGAATTACTGGCAAAAGCCAACGGATTTAATTTTGGAGTGGGTTGGGGAGTAGTAACCTCTTTAAATAAGCGTCTTAAATTAGATGTTGGAATTACCTATTCGGAAGCAAATCAGGACGGAAGAATTGCCAACTTAAAATCTACCTGTGCGGATGCACATGGAATGAATTTAAATTTTAAAAATGCTCCGCAAGGAATTGTAACCGTAAACGCCGGATTGCAATTTATTATAAACTGGAGCAAATACAGTGTTTTAGAAGAGTGTGATTGCCCTGAGTATTATAAATCATGGCAAAAGGCCGGTAGTAAAAACAGGCGTGGTTTGGGCAGAAGTTAATTTTCTGAATAGTGAAAATCTAATAATTAAAATCCGGCGGCTCAACTCATTTAATCATGCTGAACTGTTTCAGGTCTGTTGCTTATACAAATAGTGCTTCAGATGCTGAAACAGTTCAGCATGGCAACACCTTAATAATTAAAATCCGGCTGTTCAGGCAAAGTATATTTCCTGCCGGCGTTTAATCTTTTTAAATAACCCATAAGCGGCATAAAATAATCCAACATAGGTTTCGCGCTGAAATCCTGTCCGATGCTTTTCTTTAAATGCTCTCTCCAGTCAACACTCGCGCCCGGTTTCATTACGGTAAATAAAAACTCACCAATTTGTTTATTGCCCCAATAATTTGTGGCGTGCGGGTCCTGCTTTAAAATGTTGTTGGCAATGTGTTGGTGAAACTGGAACAACAAGACATTACTCATGCTGTAATCATAATATTGTGCGGCATCGTCATTAATGTGTGTTTTGGTTGCGGCATCGCAATATTCTTCTCCGCGCGCAACAGGAGGTTCAATTCCCTGGAAGCGTTTTGCCAAATCCCACCACAATTTATTGTATTGATCCTGCGGTAATTTTTTTGAGTATAAATTATATTCAAACTCGGTCATGGTGCCGCTTCCCCAAGGAATGTGCACTGCATACTCCAATGCTTCTTTCAATAATAAAAGTGTATCATTTGTTTTGGCTTCTTTATCCATCATTCCTAAATTTTGTAAAAAAGGTTTTTGCAAAGAAGCCATCCCCATCATCGTTCCGAATGCCTCGTGATATGCGCGGTTAGCTCCGCTGCGTAAAATAATCGGCACATCAGGGTTGCTGTAAGCCATGTAATAATAAATATGCCCTAACTCATGCAAAGCGGTTCCCCACCATTCTGTATTGGGAATTACGCTCATTAATGAACGAACATCTTTATCATTGTCAATATGCCATGCAGAGGCATGCGTATTTTTTTTGTATCCCGCTTTTGCATCAACAGGGTAGAGACTGGATTTTTCCCAGAAAGTTTTCGGCAATTCACTCATGCCGATGCTTTTGTAAAATTCTTCGCCTGTTTTTACAATCCATTCAGCACCTTTTTTTTCTAAGAAGGGGTCTAAATTAAATCCGTCTACTTTTACCAATTCTCCCCACGATTGTCCCCAACGGTTAGGCAGCCAATGAGCAGGAATATAATCAGGCACTTCTTTTTTGCCGTATTTTTTTGCAAGCTCATAACGCGCCCAAGTGTGCAGTTCGCGGTATAAAGGCCAAATGTCTTTTATCATTCCGCGAGTAGTGGCCATTAATTCATCGGTAGTCATTCCGTACTCCGATGCCTGGTAAGCGAAAAAATCCGGATAACCTAAAGGTTTTACACAACCATTACGCAGATCACGTAAATTGGTGAGGCCGCTTTTTAAAACTTTTCCTACTTCCTTGCAGGCAATCCATGTTTCGAGTCGGTCTTTTTCATTGGTAGATTTTTCGAGAGTGCCGTCAATATCATTCGGAGTAATTTCTTTTCCGTTTAAAGTAAATTTAAAACCGTAAAGTAAACCTACTTGCGCGTTAGTGGCGTCAATTTTTTTCTTTACCAGGTCTCCCGCGGTTTCGGGATTATTGCCTGCTGTAAATAAAATGGCTTTAAGTTGGCGGACCTGTAATTCGGTAAGCAAATCTTTTTTATCTAAAAATTTTTGCGCTAATTCAATAATTACTTTACTACCCGTAAACTTTGCGAATTCTTCATCAGCTCGCGCCGCAGCGTTTGGAGTCGCAGTATCTCCTTCCACAATATGGGTGTTGAGTTTCCATTGCCCTTCGTTTGAGGCTGTTAAATATTTTTTGTACTGGCTGTTATAATCAATTAAAAAAGCTTCCGCTTCTTTTTGTAAAGATTCTGCGGTGGGTTCTTTAGGTCGGTTGTTGCAGCTTGTTAAACTTAATAAGCCGAGTAATGTGAGAGCGATAATTTTTTTCATAAAATAATTTCGTTGGGCAAATCTACATAAATAACTACGAATTATGAATCTTTTACGGATATACGGATGTTTTGAAGCCTATGCCAGATTCGTATATCCGTATGGCTGTTATTCGTAATTCGTAGTGAGTTCTACTTCTGTCAATGCATGAAACAAATAAATATGCCCGCTTAAAACTTCTTTGCATTTGTAGCGGGTACGTACGCGTTCTCCTTTTTCAAAAAGTTTGCCTCCGTTGTATTTAAAAGTAGCGCGTTGAGGAATTTTTTCTACAAAAATTAAATTACCATTGGTGTGGGCCTCGTCGTAACGCTTTAATACACGCAATAAATCCACATCGCTGCAGGAGCTTGCCGCAGGACTGATTAAATATTTTTGAAGAGCCAGTAAAACATCTGTCGGAAAAATATTTGCGCTTAAAAAATTACGCATCAGATTTTTGTATTCCTGTTTCCATTCTTGTCCGTGTGGCTGTACATTGTCTTTGTGTTTATCGAAAGTAACCAGGTGGGCAATTTCATGAACGAGGGTTATAAAAAAAGCGTATTTGTTTAAATTGTGGTTGATGGTGATGACGTGATTGCTGCCTTTTTGCGGGGCGCGGTAATCCCCTAATTTGGTGTTGCGTTCACGTTTTATTTTCAGTTTAAAATCATATTCAACCACCCAGCGTGCTATAGTGGGCACGGCAGGCTCGGGTATGTATTTTGTAAGTAAAGCGCTGTTGCGTTCAAACTGAGTCACGATGTAAATTTACAAAGCACCTTGTTTGTTTTTTGTTAAAAGGATTTGTTTTTTGAACATTGAACTAACCAACAGCAGCCAAAAAACACAGAGGAAACAGTAAAGAAGGCAAAATGGTCGCAGAGTTTTAATATCTCTTTGTGGATAAGGGCTGTTTTTGTATTTTTGAACAATAAGTTATTGCACCACATTTTATAACTCTTACAAAATGAAATCGCCCGGAAAAATTATTTTAACTTTTCTTTTACTGAGTTCCGGATTAGTTCTGGCGCAAAAGATTGATTCTGCCCAATACAAAAAAATATATACCAGTTTAACCGAAGCGAAAAAGGATCCGCTTAAAGTGTACCGGCTTAACCTAAGTAATCTGCCAACAGATAGTTTTCCGGTGGATTTATCAAAATTTAAAAACCTTTGGTATTTGTGTTTGAATAATGATCATTTAGAATTTATACCGAGCTCGGTAGGCGATTTACAAAATCTGCGTGTTCTGGAATTAAACGGGGATGATTTTAAGACACTTCCTCCCGAATTCTCCAAACTAAAAAACCTTGAAGAATTATATCTTAATGTAAATAAAAAAATGGATCTCGCGGCGAATGTTAAAATTTTAAACAGCCTTCCTAAATTAAAAGTTTTGCACTTGGAAGGCGATGGAATTACCAAACTACCCGCCGATTTTAATAAAATGAATCATCTTGAAAAACTGTACCTCAATAATAACAGTTTTGCTGAAGTGCCGGTAGAAATTAAAGGGCTTAAGAATTTAAAGTACGTGGATATGCAGAATAATTCTATTCCACTTTACAATTCAAGCGAGTACAAAACTTTCGGGTTTAAAGTAAAATTCTGAGCGCCGTGAATATCGAAGAACTTCGCGAATATTGTTTAAGCAAAGCTTTTGCCGAAGAAACTTTTCCCTTTGATGAAGAGACTTTAGTGTTTAAAGTGGGAGGTAAGGCTTTTTTACTTACGGGAATTAATGAAAGGCCCCTGAGCTTTAATGTGAAATGCGATCCGGAAAAAGCCATCGGGTTACGTGAACAATACAGTTATGTTTTACCCGGCTACCACATGAACAAAAAGCATTGGAACACCATTGTGTGTGAAAGCGGAGTAAGTAAGAAATTACTTAAGGAATGGATTGATCATTCATACGATTTGGTGGTAAATGGTTTGCCGAAGAAAGATAAAGAAAAAGTAAGCCGTAAAAAAGGTTAGCCGCATATTACACTGATTACGCGGATGAAATTTTAAGCAGGAATGGATTGTATTCAATTAAAAAATCTGTGTCATCTGCGAAATCCCCGCCTGCCTTTGTTGGGGTGGTAAGTCGGCGGGCAGGTATGGCAAAAACATTGTAATTGATTTCTTTTTAAATAATCAGCCGCCAATCCATTTGTTGCATTTCACACAATTGTCTTTTTTGTTACCAAAGCCACAATCACTGCATAACTGAGCTTTAACTCCGCTGCTGGCAACCCATTTACCACATTTTACGCAATTATCTTTTTTATTGCCGAAACCGCAATCGCTGCAAAGCATAGCTTGTACGCCACTGCTTGCAACCCATTTACCGCATTTTGCGCAATTATCTTTTTTATTACCGAAACCGCAATCACCGCATAATTGTGCTTTTACCCCCGCGCATATAATATGAGAGTTTGAACCAAAGTATGCGCCCTTCGGCTCATGATTTTTAAAAGTGAAGGATAGAAATAAAACGCAAAGCATGGATAAAATGCCTGCTGAAATAATTTTGGTTGTTTTCATGATATTTATTTTGGGTTAATTGTTCTTAAATCAAATATATGAATTTAACCGAAGATTGACTATTTAATTTTTTGTAAATCTATCGAATGAAGAAATCTTTTCTCATACTCATTTTGTTCTTAGTTCGCTTTAATTTTTCTGAGGCTCAGGATGATGAAGATGATGCCGGAAAGAAAGCAATTATCTCTGAGTATACTTCATCAAGCGATAAAGTATACAATTTAATTTAACAGTGGGATTTAAATCGGGTTGGCGGAAGCAATTTAAACAATCTGATTAATCCGCGAAATCTGTGGCAAAAAATTACTCCTCCTTAAACGGATTCCTCGGCACCCACTCGGTAGGTTGTAAAAAACTGATGAAAGGTTTTAATATTACTTTACTAACCGTATTCTGGGGTTTTATATAACAAACCAGTTCATGTGGCTTTGCACCTACCGTACTTTTAATTTCGGCAGCGGTGCGGCCCAGGTTTAAATGTTTTTTCCCTGAAGCAATTGTCATCTCAATAAAATGATACAGGATATTCTGATATAAATCGAATTCCTTATTGATGTTATAATCAAAGCCGATGTAATGAGCTTCAAGTGAATTTCCTTCAAGATTATAACCGGAATCAAAAGCAACTAATTTGTTGTCGAGAAAATATCCGGTAACAAAAAAAGTTGCAGGAAAAGTTTTTTTCACCTCGTAAAAATAATCCCCGGCAAGTTTTACCAGTTTAAATTTAGCGTTAGAAAACACATTATCATATAATTTGTAAATATGCCTGTTGAATTTTTTTACTTCCTCTTCTGTTAAATTTCTTTTTTCAACGGCCATACCCGATTTTAAAATATTTTTAGCACGGTTGCGGTACTTTTTAGAAAAAGTAGCGATATATTCATTTATATTATTCAACCCATGTGGTATTTCTACAATCATATCGGGTTCAACTGTAAACTGAATAAAGCTGTCTTCTTCCAATACTTTTGCTGTCGGTAAAGTTTTTGTATAAAAATCTTTAACCAGTGTAGCAGAGATAGTCCCCCGCAATTTTTCTTCTTTAGAAATTATTCCGGTTACTTTTTGTAAAAGGTAAAAAGCTTCTTCGCGGTTTATATCATCATAAACAAAACCATGTTCGCCGCTTATAAAATTATTTCCGCAGGTAACGAGACGCATGATAACTTCGTCTTTGTATTTGTTTATGTATTTGTCAAACAACTTTAAACGTTTTGATTGCAGTTCCGAAATTTGATTTGCAACCAGGTCGCCGAATACGTGAGCCGTAAAATCAATCACTTGGAAATAAACCGCGAACACAGGTTGTTTTTTTTTGTATACAATTACATAGCGCATCGAAATTTGCGATTTGTGTAATCTTTCCAGCATGGTCAGGTATTCCCTTCCCAGGAAAAAGTTGTTTTTATCGCAAAGGGATTGCCATTCAAAAGGGTTTACGGCCAGAATACTGTCGTAAAAAGTAAAGGTATAATCGCCTTCCAGTTTACGCTGCTTTTTCTTGCGTTTTTGTTCTTTGTATGTACTGCAGAATACCATTAAAATACCGGCCAAAAGTAACAAATAAAGACAAGGGTTATGTTAAAAATTCACCGCAAAATCCGGTAAATTATCCTTATTTTTGAATGATTAAATTATGAGTACAAAAAATATTCCCGATTTCAGGCATTCGCCGATTATTGACCAGGTTAGTATTGAAGAACGTGTGTCTCGTTTTAATACCAGGAGCATTAAAAAAGAATCCAAATTGCAAGGACTGAAACTTGCTCTGAACATGATCGACCTTACTACTCTTGAAGGAAAAGACACTGAGGGTAAGGTGAAACAAATGTGTTATAAAGCCATGCACTTATGCGATGAGTTACCGGGTTTGCCCACTGTTGCAGCTGTTTGCGTTTATCCTACACACGTTAAAACTGCTAAAGAAGCCTTGAAGGGAAGTACAGTAAAAGTTGCTTCGGTGGCAACCGCATTTCCCAGCGGAAATTCAACATTGGATGTAAAACTGCAAGACACAAAATTTGCTGTCGGTAACGGGGCGGATGAAATTGATATGGTTATTAGCCGCGGTGAATTTTTAAGAGGCAATTATAATTTTGTATATGACGAGATTGCGGATATAAAAGAAGCTTGCGGTAAAGCAAGATTAAAAGTTATTTTGGAAACGGGCGAACTTTCTACTTTGGATAATGTGCGCCGGGCCAGTGATATTGCAATGCATGCAGGTGCAGATTTCATAAAAACTTCAACCGGAAAAATTTCTCCTGCCGCAACTATGCCGGTTACCCTGGTCATGTTGCAGGCCATTAAAGATTATTATTACAAAACAGGAATACAAATTGGAATGAAACCGGCGGGCGGAATTTCGACAGCAAAAGGAGCTTTGCAATATTTGGTTATGTTGAGTGAAACGCTCGGTTCAAAATGGATGACTAATGAATGGTTCCGTTTTGGAGCAAGCAGTTTGGCCAACGATATTATTTTACAATTGGAGAAAGAGGCAAAGGGAGTTTATTATTCGAAAGACTATATAAGTATTGATTAATATTTACCGAATGAAATTCAATAAATACATATGCATTTTAATCGGAATCTTTTTTTTCTCTTGTAAAAAAGATGATGTTACGGTTAAAAGTGTTACCAAAACAAATCCGCTTGTATGGAAAACCTATTCAAATGACATCTACGGTTTTTGTAATTCACAGTATATTCCACTTTCTTATTTCGGCGCATTTGCTTTGGATAAAAACAACGAAGCGTGGTTACCTGTGGTTTCGGGTATAGCAAGTTTTAATCAGGCAAATCTTACAAATTATCCCGGTTTTTCAGATACTACAAGCGGGTACATTTTAATTGATAAGTCCAATAATGTTTGGATTGGCGGCTGGCATGGCTTGAATAAATTTAACGGTACAAGTTGGCAGTCTTATATTTTGCCTCCAACAGCGCTGGCTATTAATACGCAATGTATCGATTCAGCAGGAAATATATGGGGAACTTATGATACCAGTATCGCAAGATTTGACGGAAGCAACTGGAAAACCATTAAAAATCCGGCGGGATGCACTTCTAATTTTTACAGAGGGGTTAACATAAACCGTAAAGGACAAATTTGGGCAGGAACAGGCAATGGCATCGGTATTGTGTGGATTGAAAATGACACCGCTCATTATGTTCCGAACTTTATAGTAAAAAATTCGGCTGATTCTACAAAGTGGTATACTGACTTCCCCACTTCTGTTAATGATGTTCAATTTGACGTAAATGATAATTTATGGGTGGCTTGCGGAAGAGGTGTTTTTGTTTACGATGGAATAAAATGGAGAGGGTATAATAAAACCAATTCAGGATTAATTGATAATGATGTTTATGGTATCGCCTTTGATAAACACGGATGTGTGTGGATAGCTACATACAGTGGACTTCAAAGATTATATAATAACACATGGTCGAATTATTATACTCCGTTTAATACTTGTATGAGCCAATCCAATTATGGATGGAAAGAAAGAATTACTTACATAAAGGTTGATAAAAATGATTGTAAATGGATGTTGTCATATCAATGTGGTATGGCAGTTTTAGTAAATGAATAAAATTTATGGTTGAACAAAAAATGTCAGAAACAAAATTGGATTTAATGGGCAACTGGGCATACGCGCCGGCACCCGAAGATAAAAAGCATATTAAACTGGATAAAAAATACGATTTATTCATTAGTGGAAAATTTGTAAAACCTGCAAAGGGGAAATACTTCGATACAATTTCTCCTTCCACCGAAGAAAAGCTTGCTGAAATTGCTGAGGCCGATGAGAAAGATGTGGATATCGCAATAAAAGCCGCAAAAAATGCCTATGATAAGACATGGAAAAAAATGCCTGCCAAAGAGCGCGCAAAATATATTTTTCGTATAGCTCGTATTATGCAGGAGCGTTCGCGTGAACTTGCTGTGATTGAAACCATGAACGGAGGTAAGCCCATTCGTGAAAGCCGGGATATTGATATTCCTTTAGCGGCGAACCATTTTTTTTATTATGCAGGTTGGGCTGATAAATTGGAATACGCATTTCCGGGAAAGAAACCTCAGTCATTAGGTGTAGCCGGACAAATTATTCCGTGGAATTTTCCTTTGTTAATGGCTGCCTGGAAAATTGCTCCGGCGCTTGCAACCGGAAATACGGTTGTATTAAAACCTGCCGAAACAACTTCTTTAACCGCTTTAAAACTTGCGGAGATAATTCAGGAAAGTGGTTTGCCTGAAGGTGTTGTAAATATTATTACAGGCCATGGTAAAACAGGAGCTGCAATTGTAAATCACCCATTGGTAAATAAGGTCGCTTTTACCGGAAGCACCGATGTCGGAAAATTAATTCAGAAAGCAATTGCGGGAACAAATAAAAAAGCCACCCTTGAATTAGGGGGTAAAGCGGCCAATATAGTTTTTGAAGATGCAGCTATCGATCAGGCTGTAGAAGGAATTGTAAACGGAATATTTTTTAATCAGGGGCATGTATGCTGTGCGGGCTCGCGTTTATTTGTGCAGGAAAGTGTTGCCGATGAATTAATCCGAAAATTAAAGGACAGAATGGAAACGCTGATTGTGGGCGATCCCCTGGATAAGAATACGGATATCGGCGCGATAAATTCAAAAGAGCAATTGCAAAAAATAAATAATTACTTAAAATTGGGTGTAGATGAAGGTGCGGATATTCACCAATCATCCTGTTCAATTCCACAAAAGGGATTTTTCTGTAAGCCTACTTTATTTTTAAACGCCTCGCAATCGCACCGCATTGTGCAGGAAGAGATTTTTGGCCCTGTATTAACCGTGCAAACTTTTCGTACGATTGAGGAAGTGATAGAGAAAGCAAACAATATTCCTTACGGGTTAAGCGCGGGTGTGTGGACGGATAAAGGCTCTAAAATATTTAATCTTACACAAAAGTTACGGGCAGGTGTGGTATGGGCAAATACCTATAATAAATTTGATCCTACATCTCCTTTCGGAGGATTTAAGGAAAGTGGTTTTGGAAGAGAAGGCGGATTGCACGGGTTAATGCCTTATCTTTCTTTCTGATTTTTTTTGTGACAGCGGAATTATCACATACACAAAAAAAATTACTTACTGATCACCTTCTTTCTTTTGTTACCGAAGAAAGAAAAACCCGTTTTGATGAGGTGCTTTCAAATCGTTTAAATCACATGCATATTGTGCTGGAAGATGTTTACCAGGCGCATAATGCCAGTGCCGTTGTTCGCAGCGCGGATTGTTTCGGTGTGCAATATGTGCATTTTATCGAGAACCGTAATAAATATAAAATTTCGGATGATGTGGCTTTAGGTGCTTCGCAATGGGTAAATATTCAAAGACATAAGGATACCAAAGAAGCATTGACCGGTTTGAAGCAACGCGGTTTCAGAATTGTAGCCACTTCTCCGCATAAAAACGATAAAACCATTTTTGATTTTGATGTAAGAGAAAAATTCGCACTTGTTTTCGGAACGGAAAAAGAAGGAATAACAAGCGATGTTGTTAAGACAGCAGATGAATTTGTTAAAATACCCGTGATGGGTTTTACCGAAAGTTTTAATATTAGTGTTTGCGCCGCTTTGTGCATGCAGGAGCTTACTCATAAAATACGTAAAGAAGTAAAGGAGGCTTATTTAACCAATGAAGAGAAAGAAAGCATCTACCTGGATTGGCTCTTAAAATCCATTAAAAGAAGCGACTTGTTTGTAAAGGATTTTCTGAAGAAAAACCCCTGATTTATCCGATAAATAACCCTATTCGTCTTTTTTAACAACCTTTGGTGTAAAAACAAGGTGCGCCATTGTTGGGATTTAACAATATATTTTTATCATTGTAGATGTAACTTTTAAGAATATTTTTCGTTACACATATATAATGATTAAACATCTCCCATACCTATTGATTTTCATGCTTCTGGGCCATAAAGCCTTCCCGCAACAGGTAAGTACAGTAGATGACCCTATTGCCGCAATGCTGGATAGCCTTGCCACAAAAAAAATTCTGGATAAACTTTACTCGAAGCCCTCTCCACAAAAAAATAAATTTCACTATGCACCCGATTCTATTCCGGCAGCGGATGAATTTATTTACGAAAGCCGCCTGGCAAAATTAGATGCTGTTTCTCCTTTTGATTTGCAATATAATCCAACGGTTAAAGGCTATATCGAGTTATATACCGTGCGTCGTCGCTCAACCCTTTCCAGGTTATTGGGTTTATCGCAATTATATTATCCCATTTTTGAAGAGGTGCTTGATAAATACAATATGCCCCTTGAGTTAAAGCACCTGGCTGTAATCGAATCTGCGCTAAATCCAACGGCACGTTCACGCGCTGGTGCAACCGGGTTGTGGCAGTTCATGTATCCAACCGCAAAATTGTACAATTTAAATATTAACTCGTATATCGACGAGAGGTCAGATCCCTATAAGGCAACTGTTGCTGCTGCCGAGTATATGCAGTTTTTATACAGTATGTTTAACGATTGGCAAATGGTTTTAGCGGCTTACAATGCGGGCCCCGGCACAATCAATCGCGCCATACGCCGTAGCGGCGGTAAAAAAACCTATTGGGAAATCCGCCCGTATTTACCTTTAGAAACACAGGGTTACGTTCCTGCCTTTATCGGTGCAAATTATGCCATGACTTATTATGCCGAGCATAACGTATATCCTTCTGTTCCGCAAAAAACGTATTTTGAGTTGGATACTGTAGTGATAAAAGAGCCCCTTACATTTACTCAATTGTCGCAGGTGCTTGATGTAAATGTGGACGAAATCCAGTATTTCAATCCCATTTACAAAAAACAAATAATTCCTTCGGGTGGATATGTGTTAACACTTCCTAAAACCACGTTGGGCAAATTTATCAGTAACGAAGAAGAGATTTATGCCATGCTTCGCAAACAGGCCGAAGAACAAAAATTAATTACTCAAACCAATATCAAAGAAGTTCAGATTTCCCATCTTATCCGTAAAGGAGATAATCTTAAATCCGTTGCAAAAAAATACGGAGTAACCGTAGCCGATTTAAAAACCTGGAACCTGATTGGTAAAAAAGGATTAAGACCCGGAAGGCGTTTGGTAATTTATAAAGCAGAAAAGTCAGAAGTAGCTGAAGTAAAAAAACCCGAAACTGTTGAAAGTACTACAGTCACCTCAACAACAGAAGGTAAAGAAAACAAGCAATTAACCGAAAATCACTTGCCTCTTAAACCCAAAATTTATGTTGTAAGAAAAGGCGATACCTTTTATAAAATCGCCCTCGATTTTGGTATACCCGTTGACGAATTACTTGAAATCAACGGCCTTAAAAAAAGTGCCGGCCTGCAGGTAGGTCAAAAGTTAAAACTGGCTAAATAAGCCGTTTAAATTCCATTTATTTTTTTGTACTTTCCTTCAAAAATTATTTACCTTCACGGTGTCAATTAAAAAATAATTAACCCCTAAAATAAAAATATCATGGCATTTGAATTACCCGCGCTTCCTTATGCGCACAACGCTTTAGAGCCCCATATCGATGCACGCACAATGGAGATACATCACGGCAAACATCACCAGGCTTATGTAACCAATTTAAATAATGCAATTGCAGGCACTGATGCCGAAAAATTAAGCATCGAAGAAATTTGCAAAAATATTTCTAAATATCCCATGCCTGTTCGTAACAACGGTGGTGGCCATTATAATCACTCCATGTTCTGGAAAATAATGAAAGCAAACGGGGGAGGAGCTCCAACAGGAGATTTAGCCGCTGCTATTGATAAAACTTTCGGCAACCTTGAAGAATTTAAAAAACAATTTGCTGCTGCTGCTGCAACCCGTTTCGGAAGCGGATGGGCATGGCTGTGTGTAAAGGCAGATAAAACTCTTGGTGTTTGTTCGACTCCCAACCAGGATAATCCTTTAATGGATATCGCAGAATGCAAAGGAACACCAATCCTCGGACTTGATGTTTGGGAACACGCATATTACCTGCATTACCAAAACCGCCGTCCCGATTACGCTACTGCTTTCTGGAATGTGGTTAACTGGGATGAAGTAGCCAATAACTACAAAACGGCTATTAAATAATATTGTTAATTAAATTACGTTTAAAGGATATGCCGCAAGCATATCCTTTTTAATTTTACCTCAATGAGAGTGTTTCTTATTATACTTTTTGTTTTCAGTTTTTGCACTATATTTTCTATTGATTTAAAAATAACTACCGGCCTCGAACAAATTTCGTTTAAAAATAATGCGGTATTTCAGTCGGGCAAAAAGCCAAACCCGGCCTGGTTTAATTTTAAAAGAAAACAAAGTAACCGTAAAAGAATAATTGCGTCAATACTTGCTTTTCCGTTACCCTTTGGTTGGATCGGGGTTCATCGCCTTTACCTGGGTACCAAACCATACATCCCTTTAATTTACGCGGGCACATTAGGCGGCTGCGTAGGCATCCTCCCTTTGATTGATTTTATTAACTTAGTGACTAATAAAGATATTTCCCGATTTCAAAATAACCCGCATATTTTTATGTGGGTAGATAATGAGCCCAAAAAATAATACCGATTATGACTGAAAAAAATGAAGAGAAAATAAGAAAAGCGTTCAGGCAAAAAGACTGGAACGATATTAAAGCGTCCGACAGCTGGCAGATTTTTAAAATCATGAGCGAATTTGTGGATGGCTTTGAACGTATGAGCCGCATCGGCCCCTGTGTATCTATATTCGGAAGCGCACGTACCAAACCCGACAATAAATACTATAAACTGGCAGATGAGATCGCTTTTAAACTTACACTTGAAGGTTATGGTGTTATCACCGGTGGAGGACCGGGTATTATGGAAGCGGCTAATAAAGGTTGCCATCGTGGCAATGGTAAATCAGTAGGATTAAATATTGAATTACCCTTTGAACAAAAACCTAATGATTATATTGACAGAGATAAAAGTATTGATTTCCATTATTTCTTTGTCCGTAAAACTATTTTCTTAAAATACTCGCAAGGCTTTATTGCTTTACCCGGTGGATTCGGAACGATGGATGAATTGTTTGAAGCCCTTACACTTGTACAAACACATAAAATAGGCGAGTTTCCTGTTGTGCTTGTAGGAAAAAAATACTGGCAGGGCTTATTGGATTGGATTAAAACCACCATGCTGTTGGAAGAGCATAATGTAAACGAAAGCGACCTCGAATATTTTAAAGTGGTGGATACTGCCGATGAAGCCGTAAAAGTAATTACTGATTTCTACTCGAAATACCTCCTGAAACCAAACTTCTAGAAATAAAAAATCCTCCGTGTTCAGCGGAGGATTTTTATAATAGCGCAAAAAATTATTTTGTCCGCCAGTACTTAATGTAGCTGCCCATACGAATGTAGTAATATTTCTTTCCGCCGGAAATGACCGAATTATAATTTACAAGATTCATCTCCATCTTAAAGTCGGAATCAAGGTTTGTGGCCGGATAACCTAAAAAGTCATTCGGCTTAAAATTAGCTAAAGAGTCTGTTGCCGGAGTTTTACGGGTATAATTAAAACCTGAATTATCGTGCCAGGTGAAGATAACTGTGTCTGTATTGGCAACGTAATGTTTAACAGGAATTTTAGCAAACGGAGTTTCATTCCATAAAGAATCCGTTTTAAATCTTAACGAGTCGTTATGATAAATAACGTAATATACATCAAGAGAATCATGTACATGAAGATCATGTTTCCACCTTAGTGTATCCGTATGGTTTGGTGCAGGAGGAGTTACAGCTGCAGGTACAGGAATAACGGGCAATGGTTTGTGCAATGCTTTCGGGTAAGTGGGAATCCATTCATCCTTCCAATAACTTACACCTGACGTAGGATCTGAGAAAAGAGTGGAAACAGGATTGCCGTTTATAAGTGTATAAGTCATTGCCGGCACACTTCCTGCACCGCCAACATTCCAACTAATATTTGAAGAAAAGTTTAAGCTGTAAGTAGTGGGATAAGATTGGTATAAAAAAGCACTTGAAGCAGTAAGCTTTGAGGTGTCAACAGTTACGGAGCCACCGCTCGTAAGGCCTGTATAGTTACCGGTGGTATTGGTAAATTCGGCCATTCCGTATTGGTATTCTTTTTGGAAAGGACTGATGGTTACAATACGATAGTTATGTACATCCACAGCGGCAAGAATTCCGTCCGCGTCCTTAATAACAGGCATAGAAGGAGTACCATAAACATAATCAGCGGTTGTTCCACCGGCTGAAGATTGTGAAGGAAATGCCACAGTATCTTTTTTACAAGATGTTAAAAAGTTAATTGATAAGGCAAGTACCAGAAATTTTACGGTGTAAATGCTGTTTTTCATTATATTATGTTTTAAAAACTTAAGATGCAATTTTAATCAAAAATTGAATAATGGGCAATTTTAATTGTTAAAAAATACCTTGTATTTGGTAAGTGGTTGTTTTTAAATGAAAACTGGCTTAAAACCACCTAAACTCAGCTTTTCGGGCTACTTTTTCCTTTCAAATCAGCCTCACCTATAACCCTGAATGCAGTACGCCTGTTCTTCTGGTGTTCGGCCTCTTTCTCCTCCTTAGTGGCAAGTTTGGCAATTTCCGCATCACTGAATATAGGTTTGGTTTCCCCATAACCCTTGGGTATCAAACGGTCTTTATTAATTCCTTTCGAAATCAGGTAATCCACACAACTTTGTGCCCTTGCCTGCGATAATTTCATATTATAAATATCGCTACCACGGGTATCTGTGTGCGAATTAATCTCTATAGAGATATTCTCGTTCAGCTTAAGCATATTGTAAATATTATCCAATATCTCCTTTGATTTGGGCCTTAAAGTGGCTTTATCCAAATCGTACTCAACACCTTCAATTACCACATCACCACCCGGAATCATATTTAAAAAGAAATCCTGCACAAAATGCGTGGTTTCTGTTTTTCCTTTTGTAGCAAGGCTGGCCGCATCGGCAAAATATTGCTTCTTCTGTGCTTTTAAATAAAATTCTTTTTCAGATAATAAAGTAGTGAAATAATAACCTTTTTCATCCGTTATCAATAACAAAGGTTCCATATCTCCGTGTACGTCTTTAATAGTTACAAGCGCACTCGGAATAGGTAAGTTTGTGGTGGCATCAAAAACAACACCGCTCAAATCAAATTCTATCGGTTCGTTGTCAAACTCGTAAATGTCATAGCAATGCCCGTCGGGACAATCTTCGCGGTCGCTGGCAAAATACCCTTTACTTTGCGTACGTTCCATAATTAAATAGGCATCGTCTTTGCTCGAGTTAATAGGTTGCCCCAGGTTTTTTGCTAATGTAAAAGTGGTGTCATCAGGGCTGTATGAACTTTTAAAAAGATCCAACCCGCCCAAACCTGCATGGCCGTTAGAAGCAAAAAATAAAGTGGAAGAAACGTGATGAAAGAAAGGAGAAACTTCATCGCCGGCTGTATTAACTGTAGGGCCAAGATTATGCGGTTCACTTGTTGCTCCGTTTTCGTCAATATTAACATACCAGATATCCATTCCGCCTTTTCCGCCGGGACGGTTTGAAGAGAAGAAAAGTTTAGTGCCGTCAAAAGTGATATACGGATGCATGGATTTGTAACCCGAAATATTTACGTTTTTATCAAGCTTGTAGCATTCAAAGAATCGACCGTCCTGCATCTTGGCCATATAAATAAAAGTTTCGTCGCGGTTGTTATCGCTCCAACGGGTAAGGAACATAATCTCATCAACTGATACAATTCCTGCGCCTTCATGTAAACCACTGTTAACCGGCCTTCCGAAATTGATTGGTTTTGACCAAACGCTATCTCTTAATTCGGTTTGCCACAAATCGCATAAATATTTTGAATCCTGTTTTTCGGGATTGTTAACCACTCCGCCTTTGCGCGCCGAAGTAAAAATTAATCTGGTAGGACTTCCGTAAAACATAGGTGCAAAGTTTGCCGAACCCTTATTAATAATTGCCGTGTCCATCATGCGCACACGTACGTGTTTATGCGTATTATTTATAGAATCCTGGGCGTAAAAACAACTCGACATCTGGTGTTGTGCCTGCCTGGTAAGTGAATCAGTTTTGTAAGAAGAGCCCGAATAAGTTTCAAACTCATTCATGGCTTCCGTATATCGTTTCAGTTGCATTAAAGAAAGCGCGTAATAATATTCGTCATCTGTATACACCCCGCGATCCATACTCTTTTTTAAATAAACAGCTGCGTGATGATAATCGGCGTTTAATTGATATGAGTGCCCCAGCTGATGAAGGATATAATCGTATTTCCCCACTTTTACCACATTACCCTTTTTTACTTTTGTAGTGTCCTTTAAGTCTTTCATTGGCAGGTTTACCAAAGTAACTTCATAGGGCAACACAAAAATATCGAGGATGGTTGTATCATCAAGTACTTTGCTGTAATAGTTGATGGCTGTTGCGTAATCTTTTTTCTTGTACGCTTCATCAGCATACATCAGCCATAGCTTTTTCGATTGAGAGAACGCACCCGTCGACAATAAAATAATACAAGCGGCAATTAAAAATTTCTTCATACAATATATGCTCTTACAATCTTGGACAATTTCTTATAACATCAGCTTTTTTCTTTTTACCCATATAAGTAAAGGATATTTCAAAAGCACCACGCGAATGCGAAGCGTCTTTCAAGGAAGATGTATTTACGTCATAGCCGATTTTAGCAATGTAATTATTACGGCGCGCGCCCACATAAATCACACCGGCATCCTGATTACGGTATGTAACACCGGCCAATAAATATAATTGGTCATGTTTCAGATAATAACCAAAATCAACCGCGTATGTTTGTTCAATTGCGTTGCGCTCTATCATTACAAGAGCTTTTGGTAAAACGTAAAATAATTCGGTTATGTTTATGCGGATACCTGTATGGATATAATGGCGCATCGGTAATCTATTATTGAAGCCGAAAAAAGTTTCTTTAGGCTGCATGAGGTTAAATGCGGAGTAACCTAAAAAAGGATTAAGACGGCTTTGTTGTTTTGCGTAATAATACATGAAACCAGCGTTGGCCTGTGGAAGAATAATACTACGACTGCTTAAGTTTTCATTGTTGGATAAACTCTTATCAAAGAAACCGCCATTGGTTGGTGTGTACTGACTATCGAATGTGTAAATATTATACTCGATAGATTTTTGAGTGATACCGGCTTGTAAGCCCATAGCTAATTGATGAAAACGATTTCTGTCGAGAGGAACATTATATGCCGCGGAACCTAAAGCCTGAAATACATTATATCCTCCAACACCCGCGCGCATTTCTGTTATCTGACCGCCAAAGCCCCATTTACCAAAAGGAGCATCAATACTTATAAGTGCGGTGTTGTAAGGTTTAAAAGCAACAGCTTTCCATTGATTGCGGTATTGCGCATGCACACGCCATGGAGCATCCACCATGCCAGTCATCGCGGGATTTAAAAACAGCGGGCCCGCATCATACATCGACAGGTGAAAATCCTGCGCCTTCACTGTAGTCACTAAAACACAACAGGCAATAAAAAATATCTTACTAAGTCGCTTCATGTTATTTCAATAGGGTTACGTCGCCGCTTTTATGAATAGTTTTTTTGTTAAAGGTCTCTACATCTAATACCCATACATAAACACTCATAGGTTGTTCAACACCGCTAACAGTTCCGTTCCATCCAATTTTTTGGTTGTTGGTTTCAAATACAAGCTCGCCCCAGTTATTGTAAACTCTGAAATGCATTTTTTCAAACGGGCCTCCGCGTACAAATAACAGGTCATTTGCCCCATCTCCGTTGGGAGTGAAAGCAGTTGGTACCTGGGGTAAAAGTGTAATAGAAATTTCTTTGCTCGCTGTGTCTTTACAGCCCCACTGGTCGGTTACAACTAAAATAACATTGTAGTAACCTTGGTTTGCATAACTGTGAGTCGGATTCTGAAGGTTAGATAAAAGTGTATCTCCAAAATTCCAGTACCAGCCGATAATAGTTGCCTGCGGAGTTGATTGGTCTGTAAAATTAATTATATCCAATGCATTTGCCGGGTTTTCACTCATGGCAAAATTTGCATGTGGCGATGGGCGAACAGTAACCGGTTTCCGAATAGTATCATAACAACCAAAACTCGATTCAATAATCAACGATGTTGTATAAGTGCCGGATGTGCTGTATATATGCGAGGGGTTTTGAATAGCAGAACCGTTTCCATCGCCAAAATTCCAGTTCCAACTTATAATTGTTGCCGGGAATGCAATGGATGTATCAATGAAAGTAGTGGTGTTGCCTGAACAAGGCGTATTAAAATTAAAGTTTGCGTTTGGCAATCCGTAAATGGTTACCGGTTTTTGAATAGTGTCTTTGCAACCATTACTTCCGGTAACAATATGGGTTACTGTATAAGTTCCGGGAATTGTATACGGATGTACTGCATTGGCTGAGATTGCGGTAGTACCATCACCAAAATCCCAGTTCCATCCGTTAATAGAGCCGACTGTGGTGGTGGATGCATCCGTAAAGAATGAGTTAAGTCCGAAGCAATTGTTGGGTACTGTAAAATTTGAATTCGGAGAAGGAATAAAAGTCGCCTTCATCGTATCCATCGACGGATTACAACCTTTGTTATTTGTGGAAGTTAAAATAAATTGGATTGAGCCTGACGCTATATCTCCGGCTGAGGGATGATAAAGACAGTTAAGTACGGTACTTGAAGGAACAAATGCACCTGTACCTGTAGTTGTCCATCCGCCGGTAGTGGTAAATCCACTGATTAATCCGTTAAGAATAATAAACTGGTTATCGCAAATCAGTATATCATTTCCTGCAAAAACCATCGGCGCTTTTTCAATAGTGTAAGTAACCGTATCAACAACAGTAGGACAACTACCTCCTGCAGAGCTTAATAAAATAGTAACTGAACCTGCGGCTGTATCTGCAGAGCTCATGGTATAAGTTGTGTTTAATACAGTAGTGTTTCCGAACGCGCCTGTACCGCCAATGCTGGACCAGGTTCCATTAGAGGCGCCCCCACTTACACTTCCGTTAAGCTGAATGACTCCCATGTTAGAACAAATGGTATCATTAGGACCTGCATCTACCAAAGGAGCAGGTGTAATGGTAATTATTAAACTATCTCCAACAGAATTGCACAATCCGTTATTCGTTGAGGTCAGGTGAATGATGATGCTTGATTGTGCCTGATCGGCCGTACTCAGATGATAGAATGAAGAAAGGCTTGTATTGCTCGGGCTGAAAGTTCCTGAACCTGAAGAAGACCAAACACCTGTTGTAGAACCACCGCTAACACTACCATTAAGTAAAACTTTGGGTGTATTGGCACATACTACAATATCCGCACCCGCATTTACCAACGGAGCCGGCGTAAAAAATAAATAAAGGCTATCGACAGTATTAGGGCAGCCAAAGACACTACCGGTAGAAGAGTAAGTAATTAAAACCTGCCCGGAAGAAATGTCAGCCGGAGAAGGAGTGTAAGTAGTAGCGGTAGCAGCGGTATTTCCGAAAGAGCCGCCGTTTCCGCCCGCCCACGTTGCACCTAAACAATAATTAAAATAGCCGTTCAATGAAACAGGTGTAACGTTATTGGCACACATGGTTACATTAGGACCCGCATTAACAATAGGTGATTTTTCAAGATACAATAAAACAGTATCAGAAACAGGTAAACAATTTCCGGTTGAGGTAAGTACAAAAGTCAAAACAGATTTTGTTGAATCGACCCCGCTTAAAGTATAACCTGTATTTAATGAGTTGGGATTT
>DATMMV010000187.1:0-17190 GCA_035569635.1 Bacteroidia bacterium
GATAAAAACAATGAAAACTCAGTAATAGAAAAAATAGATTCGGAAAATTATAAAAAACTAAAAGAAGAAAAGATTATTGTCGATGGCATGATACCCAAACTTGATAATGCTTTTAAGGCCAAACAAGAGGGCGTAGCCTCGGTTGTAATTGGCCATGCCTCTGATTTATTAACAATTCTTAATTCGCAAAATCATGCAGGGACTTATATCCACAACTGAAGAAATTAATTCAGTGTTAAAAATAGAAGTGATTGATTTGTTAAAGCAATTGATTGCCATTCCTTCATTCAGCAGAGAAGAAAACAAAACAGCTGATTTACTGGAATCGTTTTTGAACGGAAAAGGAATTGTTACAAACAGGAAAGTAAATAATATTTGGTCGGTTAACAAACATTTTAATTCTGCTTTACCGACTATTTTACTGAATTCGCATCACGATACCGTTAAGCCTGACAGCGCTTATACTAAAAATCCTTTTAACCCTGATATTACTGATGGAAAATTATTCGGATTAGGAAGTAACGATGCGGGCGGAGCTTTGGTTTCTTTATTGGCAACTTTTTTACACTATTATGAAAACAAAAAATTAAAATACAATTTGATTTTTTGTGCCGGTGCAGAAGAAGAAATTTCAGGGGCGAACGGAACCGCCTCTGTACTTACAGAATTACCCGAAATAAATTTTGCAATCGTTGCGGAACCCACACAAATGAATCTTGCTATTGCCGAAAAAGGGTTAGTGGTTTTAGATTGTATTTCCTACGGAAAATCAGGCCACGCGGCAAGAGAAGAAGGAGAAAACGCTATTTACAAAGCAATAAAAGACATTGAGTGGTTTAAAAGTTTTTCTTTCCCAAAAATATCGGAAACATTAGGGCCGGTGAAAATGAATGTTACTGTTATAAAAGCAGGATCGCAACATAATGTAATTCCCGCAAATTGCGAATTTACTGTTGATGTAAGAACAACCGATAGCTATACAAATGAAAAAGTTTTAGAAATTATAAAACAAAATGTGAGTTGTGAGGTAAAAGTCCGGTCACTGAGACTACAACCTTCTTCCATCCCGGCAAATCATTCTTTTGTACAGGCCGGAATAAAACACGGGAGAAAAACGTATGGCTCCCCTACTCTATCCGATCAGGCATTAATGCCCTGGCCTTCGGTAAAAATCGGACCGGGAGATTCTGCACGATCGCACAGTGCGGATGAATTTATTTACATAAACGAAATTGAAGAAGGTATTGAGCTTTATATAAAATTATTAAACGAAATAGTATTTTAAAATGGAAACAAAACTCTGGCAAAAAGAAAAGACAAAAAACCCGCAATGGTTGGAAGACTTTACAATAGGCACTGATAAATCTTTTGATTTGTTATTGGCTGAACATGATGTAAAATCATCTATGGCACACGCCAATATGCTGGCAAAAACGGGATTGATTAGTGGTGAAGAAAACAATTTGCTTCAAAACGAACTAATGAATATTCTCAATTCCGTTCTTTCCGGAAATTTTATTATTGAAGAACATATTGAAGACGTTCACTCACAAATAGAATTTTTACTTACCAGGAAACTCGGAGATACAGGGAAAAAAATTCATACAGCTCGGTCGCGGAACGACCAGGTACTTACTGCCATAAAGCTTTTTATTAAGTCGGAATTAAAAATTACATCTCTTCACATAAAAGAGCTGTTTGATTTACTTCAGTTGTTAAGCGAAGAGCATAAAAAAATATTACTCCCGGGCTACACGCATTTACAAATTGCAATGCCTTCTTCTTTCGGCTTATGGTTTGGTGCTTATGCCGAGAGTTTAAGCGATGATATGGAAATGCTTTTAGCTGCTTATAAAATTACAGATAAAAACCCATTAGGTTCAGGAGCCGGATACGGAAGTTCATTGCCCATTGACAGAAAAATGACTACAAAAGAATTAAATTTTTCCTCGCTCAATTATAATGTGGTTTACGCACAAATGACCAGAGGGAAAACAGAAAAAATTACTTCTATGGCATTGTCAACTGTGGCTTCCACACTTTCTAAACTATCTATGGATGTGTGTGTGTTTATGTCGCAGAATTTTAATTTCTTTTCTTTTCCTGACGAACTGACAACAGGCAGCAGCATCATGCCACATAAAAAAAATCCTGATGTATTTGAGTTAATAAGGGCAAAGTGTAATAAGATTCAGGCGCTCCCTAACGAGCTAACTTTATTAATTAATAATCTTCCCTCCGGTTACCAACGGGACCTGCAACTTACAAAAGAAAGTTTGTTTTCAACTTTTAAAACTTTGAACGATTGTTTAAAAGCGGCAACAAGTATGCTGCAACAAATCCGGGTGAAAGAAAATATTTTATTCGATGAAAAATACAAATACATTTTCAGCGTCGAAAAAGTAAATAATTTGGTGAAGCAGGGAGCCCCTTTCAGAGAAGCATATAAAGTTGTTGGTGAAGAAATAAATTCCGGCATCTTTGAATTTGACGGAGAAATTACCCATACTCACGAAGGAAGTATAGGCAACCTGATGAATGCTGAAATAAAGCGGGAATTCTATGAAAAACTTTCGGTTTTAGGCGCTGTTTAGGCTTTTGCAGGTATTAAAATTTGAGTACCTTTGCTTACAAGAATATGTTTTCCAACAACCGCTCAAAAATTATACTCGCTTTCACCCTTCTGTGTATCGTTGTATTTTGTTTTCTCTTTACAAAAATTGTTATCTATATGCTCGTGGCCACTATCCTGGCTTTGGTTGCGCAACCATTTGTAAAGCTACTTTCTAAAATTCGTATTAAAGACAAACACTTACCTGATGCAGTTATAGCATTAACCTCACTTGTTGCTATTTTAACTGTATTTTTCTCTTTTTTCTATGTTTTCGTTCCGCTTATTATTGACCAGGGGAAATTTATTGCAACCTTAAATTTTCACGATGTTTTTACAGATGTAATTAACCAGTTTCCAAAATTGAAAAATTTATTGTTGAATGTTGGTACAGAAAAAGAACTCAGCCAAAATGTGTACAATCAACTTTCATCTTTCATCAATATCGGTAATGCGGGTTTCCTTCTCGATAAACTTCTGTCGGCATTCGGAACTATAGCAAGCGCTTTTTTAATTATCAGTTTTATTACCTTCTTTTTGTTAAAAGATGATAAATTGGCTTACCGAACAGTTCTTTTAATTACGCCCGTTGAGTACGAAGATGAAATGAAAGATATTTTACGAACAACCAAAAGTATGCTCAGTAAATATTTTGTGGCACTCTTTATAGATGTCATTATTGTTATAACAATTGTCAGTAGCCTTTTGTATTTTTTAGGAGTTCCCAATGCCTTTTTCATTGGTGTTTTCGCGGGTGTAATGAACGTTATTCCGTATGTAGGGCCGATTATCAGTTTTATTTTTGCTTGCGTATTGGGTGTTACAGGTAGTTTGCAGCATAATGAATTGATGCTTATCGGGCCGATTATTTCAAAAATTTTCTGGGTGCTTTTGGGAATGAATATGGTAGACGGATTTTTTATTCAACCTTTCTTATTCAGCAATAGTGTAAAAGCGCACCCTCTCGAAATTTTTATTGTAATCTTACTCGCCGCTTCCTTAGCCGGTGTTTGGGGAATGATAGTAGCGATTCCAACGTATACCTTGTTCCGAATTGTGGCAAAAGAGTTTTTAGCGAATTACAAGTTCTTTAAAAAAATGACGGAAAATATTCCGGAATAAAAAGAAAGCATTTTACCACAAATACGCTAAGGTTAAAAAATCAAAAATAAATTTTATGAAAAAAACAACTGCATTTTTAAAACAAATCAAAAAGAACAATAACAAAGAATGGTTTGATAAAAACCGCGCTTCTTACGAAGAAGCGAAAGCAGAGTTTACAGCAATTGTAGAAAATATTTTAAGTCAGAGTATAAAATTTGATAAAAAATTATCAGGGCTACAGGTAAAGAAAACTTTATTTCGTATAAACCGTGATATACGTTTTTCCAAAAATAAATCGCCGTACAAAACAAATTTTGGTGCGCGTTTAATGCCCGGAACAAAAGACAATATAATTCCCGGCTATTATTTACATGTTGAGCCTGGAAATATTTTTTTAGCAGGGGGAAGTTATATGCCGGAACCGGATAAATTAAACGCCATACGCCAGGAAATTGATTACGATTTTAAAGGGTTTAAAAAATTACTGGCCGCAAAAGATTTTAAAAAATACTTCGGAGGGAAATTAAGCGATGAAGAAAAATTAGTAAACCCGCCTAAAGGTTACGATAAAGAAAATCCAGCAATTGAATACTTAAAATTCAAACATTACATAGTTCTTCATAAAGTTGATGAAAAAAAAATGATGAGCCCCTCATTCCCCAAATACGCGGTAGATGTTTTCAAAGCGATGTATCCTTTCCTTGTATTTTTAAGAAAGGCGGGGGAGTAATTACTCGTATCTCAAACTTTCAATCGGATCGAGTTTTGCGGCACGATTAGCAGGAATGAACCCGGAAAGTAACCCTACAATTACGCAAAGAAAAGAAGCGCTTATCACCCATTTCCAGGGCATGTAAAAACCCACACCCAATTGAAGCGATAAAATATTTCCGAGACCTACACCTAAAATGATGCCGAGAGTCCCGCCTAATAAGCAGATTACAACCGCTTCAGTTAAAAACTGATTTCTTATTAATTCGCTGGTTGCGCCCAATGATTTTCTGATTCCTATTTCGCGGGTGCGCTCGGTTACAGAAACCAACATAATATTCATTAAGCCAATGGCAGCTCCTATTAAAGTTATGATCCCGATAAGCGTTGCACCGATTGTAACTTTTTTCATGTTATCAATCAGCAAATTTGCGAATGAATCAGATTTAGTGATTTCAAAATTATCTTCTTCCGTAACAACCACTTTCCTTATTTGCCTGAACAACCCGGTAGCTTCTGCAACCGCTGCATCCAGTAAATTTATTGTAGGAGCAAAAACGCTGATAGTAAATGTAGCGTCCTGTTTCGGGAAAGCACTCCGTGCATTTTGAATAGGTATCAAACAAATTTTATCTCCGCCAAAGCCCATACCGCTTCCTTTAGTTTTCAAAATTCCAACTATAGTATATTTTGCGCTGCCAATACGTATTTGCTTTCCGATCGGGTTTTTTTCAGTTTTCATAACAGTACTTACAACTTCGCTGCCAATCAGAACCGAAGGCGTTCCGCTCAATACTTCAAACGAAGAAAAATTCCTTCCTTTATTTAATTCATAACCGGAAGTGATTAGATAATTTTCGTCAACACCGAACACTTGTATGTTCGGATTTGATTTGGTAGAACCGTATTGCAATTTACCTGTAAAAGTTGCCATGGTAGAAATAGCAACAGTTGCGGGAAATTTAAATTTATCTTTAAAATCTTTTGCTTCGTAATAAGTTATTTTTGGATAGGTCTTCGCCTTTTTCCCTCCTTTACCAATGTGCACATTCATGCCGCGGTTTCGGATGGTAAAAGTATTGGAACCCATTCCCGCAAAATTTGTTGAGATAGAAAATTTAAGCGCGTCGATGGAGGTTAAAATTCCCACCAAAGCCATAATACCGAAAGAAATAATTACCGCGGTAAGAATAGTGCGCAACATATTTGCCTTAATGGAAGTAAGGGCAATTTTTATGTTTTCTGAAAAGAGCAGACGCATAAGGCAAAGTTACTCGTAAAAAGCCAGGTTTGGTTACCCCCGATGCAAATTTTTATTATCTTTAATCAAATAATTTCCTATGAAAAAAATATTTTATTTCCTTTCCATGGCTATTTTACTTTTTAGCTGTAGCAGTGAGAAAAACAACGCAACAGGCGGAAAATTTTTATCTACAAAGGTAATTGATAAACTTATAACAGAGGCAGATATATTTAAACAGGATTCCATACTTAAATGGCTCGAGAAAGCATCGCATGACCAGATAACTAAAGCAAAACAATTGTACATGCAGGGCCTTGATTTATACATCAACCAGAAAAACGCCGCCGGGGCTATAAAGCTATTTTGCGAATCCATTTTATATTATCCGGACCCTGGCACCTACGTATACCTGGGAAATGCTTATGTTGATATGGGAGATACCACTTACGCCGACAGTTCTCTTTTCAGTTTGTATCAACCCGATCAGGATTTGATGTATGCTTTCGCAAGGCTTTCTGCTCTTAAAAAAGATACCTCAAGGGCTATAGAGGATTTGGCTGAAGCATTTGCTTACGGTTTTTCCAATAAAAAGAAATTTGAAAACGATAAAGTGTTTGACTACCTGCGTAATGAACAAGGATTTGTGGCATTGGTAGTGAATTATATGAAAAATGATGAAAAACTTAAAGAAACACTTTTCAAATCCTTTCTTGCATCGGCTCCTGAGTTAAAATTACCATTTATGATGATGAAGGACAGTATTTTTGAACCCGATATGCAGGCGATGTATAAAATGAATTCTATTAATTATGATTTTGCAGCTTTTATCGGCGGAATGGAAGATAGTCGTTTCTCCCGCGATGTAAGTAATGTTTATTACATGGTGGGCCGTTTTGACGCAGGAAATAATACGCAGGCTGTTATCTATAAAACCGTAATTGTTATGGCAGATACGCTACCACCTGTTACAGTTATGTTGGCAGTTTTTGATTCGCTGGGAAATTTAATTGAAGAAATCACTTTCGGACAATTTACACTTCCGGAGACTTTGCTAACCGGAACAATCGATGAGAACAAAGTGATTACACTTAAAGAAAGCAAAATGAAATGGAAGAAAAACCCTTTAGACGAAGGTTATGTAGATAATGAATATGAAGGGGAAGAACTTGTTTCTGAAAAAAAATACATAATAGACAACAGTGGTCATATTGTACTTTCTACAGATGACAAAGTCGTTAAAAAATAATTTCTTTTTTTCTCTTACTGAAAATTATCAATTCGGCAATGAGTAAATTGATCGTCCAACTGGCCCAGGCAATTAAGGCATATTCATTTCTTCCCTCCATATGAATAAAATGCGGCAACATGAGCGCGTACAATCGCAACGTAATTGCTGAGAGTGTGAGTGCATAACTCCGTATCATAAATTTTCTGTGCGCAATGAAATTTCTTTTCACTGCAAAATAGAATGCAAGTGTTGTAAACAGAAACCAAAGTACCGAAAGCAATACGAAACTGGTTTTAGCTACAGTCGTTCCGTTAGCGTAAAATGACATCACCAAAGCTCCCGGCCCACTGATAAAGAGAATAATAAAAACATACATTTTACCAATGAAACGATGTACTTTTTTATGATTACATAAAAAATATTCTGAGAATTGTACAGCTCCCGCCAACAACACAAACACACTACTAAGTATATGTAAATAAAAAGCATAACGCCAGTGTTTCAGATGAATAATACTTTGTTTAGTAATTAAAAAATCTACGTTAAGTTTAAAACTTAGATACGGCAAAGTGATGAAAATCATCAGGCCCGAGAAAAATAAAATAACGGCGGCCCAAATTATGCTCAGCGCGTAATTTACTTTCATTAAAATTGTTTAACCTGCACTTTGGTATGCAACAGGGGTATGTCCATTAATGCTGCCGAGCCGTACCACGGATGCAATTCAACTGAAAAAATTCCCGCCAGTACACCCGGGTCGGTATCTGTCAGTTTCTTTGCTTCCTCAACAGTAGTTACATTAAAAATAAAAATCCCTTCAAGTTCAGTCCCGTCTAAAAAAGGGCCTGCAAGAACTAATTTGCCCTGATTACTAAGCTTTGTAATGTTTTGTAAATGTGCCGCCACAATTTTTTTAGTTGAATCGGCACTTAAGTTTTTATTTGGGCCTGTTCTTAAAAAGCACATCACATATTTTTTCATACCATAAAGATCAGCACCTGTACGCTTAATCATCAAGGTATCAATTTTATTTTTTGGCTTTCTGGGCGGCATTTTCCTTTGAGCAAAAGAAGAAGCATAGCTAAGTAACAAAATAATAACAAGTAATTTTTTCATGATCATATATTTAATGGTCAAAAATCGCAATAATTATCAATATTCGAGTACTTTTATTTCCACTCTTCGGTTGGCCTCTTCCTCAGCTTCAGTATTTGCTTTAGGAAACAGCATTCCTTCACAACCAACGCCCATTGTTTCTACTCTCGTAGTACGTATTTTTTGACGAATTAAGTAATCGCGTATTTTTTTTGCTCTATCAATTGACAAAGTAAAATCACCGATTACACCAAATGGCTTCCCTTCATGCGCGCAATTTACATGCCCTATAATAAGAATAATGAGATTACTGTTCTTCTCCATCAATTTATATAAACTTCTTATAACTGGGAAAGCCGAAGGTAGGTACTGATCAGAGCTGCCATAAAAATTAACAGCGCCTATTGAATATTTTTTTCCTCTTCTCAGCTTTGGTAAAACAACTTCAATGTTTTTTAATTCCAAGGTATCCTTTAACGAAATAGTTTTTGAAAAAACAAAGGAGCTGTCATTATAATAATTAAGAGAATATATTACTCCGCGCTTGAATACTGTATTTAACTTATACTTCCCTGTTTGTAAATCAGTTTTTGTTTCAGCAATTGTTTCGCCCTTAGCGTCGCTCAAAGTAACCTGAGTAACACCTATATTTCCTTCATCACTTTTTACAACACCTTTAATCTCGACCTTTTGTTCAAAGAAAAAATTTATAGTATGCCCGCTTCCATTCTCATAAACATTATCCAGCACCAGGTAGTACACTTCACCTTTTTTTACATTCAGTGATAAAGAATAAGCGTCATTTAGTCCGTCTTTTACAAATTCATTCTTTGCTGTTATGCTAAGCCCTGTTTTCCCTTTCAATTCATTTTTATCCCGGGAAATATTTGAACGTACAGGTTTAATTTTGTACCTCTCAAGGCTGTCGCAAAAATTGTCATTACCCGCTTTAAACATCACAAAATCATAATCATCATCAGGATTTGAAGGTAAAATATCAAAAGATAAATTTCCGGTGATATTAATAATCAATTTATACCAGGCCGAATGATGTTCCTTTTCAAAACCATATTTTGTTTTTACCCGCGTAATATATTTTTCTTCTACCTGACCAAATCCGGGAGGAGCAATCGTTTCTCCGATTTTTTGATTGCCCGATATTTTTACAGCGCGGGCAGTTATACAATCACAAAAAACTGTATCCGGTTTCTTACTGTTTCCCTGAGAAAAAGAAATTTCGCAGAAAGCAATCAATAAAAATATAAGATGAAAGCCGGCTCTCATTATACATTAACTAAAAATTAATCAATTATTATAGCCCCAACAATACTTCTTCGGGTTGTTTACCACCAAACAACATTCTGCTCGGGTTCTCCAGCATTTCTTTTACTTTTACAAGGAAGCCCACACTTTCTCTTCCATCAATAATACGGTGATCGTAACTTAACGCTACATACATCATCGGACGAATTTCTACTTTTCCATTTACCGCCATTGGGCGGTCAACAACGTTGTGCATTCCTAAAATGGCACTTTGCGGAGGGTTGATAATTGGCGTACTCATCATTGAACCGAACACCCCACCATTAGTTATTGTAAAAGTTCCGCCCATCATTTCATCAATAGCGAGTTTTCCGTCGCGGGCTTTTATTGCAAGGTTTTTTATCCCCATCTCAATTTCTGCAAGACTCATTAATTCCGCATTACGTAAAACCGGAACCATTAATCCTTTCGGAGCACTCACTGCAATTCCCACATCACAATATTTATGATATATCAATTCATCACCATCAATCATTCCGTTTACTGCAGGGAAATGATATAAAGCTTCGCATACTGCTTTGGTGAAGAAACTCATGAAACCTATATTCGTTCCGTACACTTCTTTAAACTTGTCTTTGTATTTTGCACGTAAAGTGTAAATGGCGCTCATGTCAACTTCGTTGAAAGTTGTGAGCATTGCAGTTTCATTTTTTACGGCGACTAATCTTTTTGCAACTGTTTTACGCAGGGCCGAAATTTTTTGTTTGTCTTTATCGCGCCCTCCTTTCCAGGAATTTGATAAAACCTCCTGCACTTTCGGAATTCCGGTAGATAAAGCAGCTAACACATCTTGTTTTGTAATACGGCCGTCCTTACCGGTTCCGTTTACCTGGGAAGATTTTATATCCTTCTCCGCCATTATTTTCGATGCGGAAACACTCGGCGTGCCACTTGCATATGTTTTATTTTCAGATTTCTTTTCTGCCTCCTTTTCTTTATCTGAAGTTACCGCTTCCTTTTTCTCCTCTTTTCTTTCTTCCTTTTTCGGTTCAGCTTTTGCTTTTGCCTCCGGTTTCACCGAATTATCAATCTTCACAACCACCTGTCCTACTTTAACGGTATCGCCTTCGCCGGCAAGAATTTCAATTTTTCCGCTATCCTCTGCATTTAAAGTAAGTGTAGCTTTATCCGAATCAATTTCGGCAAGGGCTTCATCTTTTTCAACCACGTCGCCTGTTTGTTTTAACCAACGTGCAATTACTACTTCTGTAATCGATTCGCCGGGACTCGGTACTTTTAATTCTACAATTGCCATTTTACTTCCTTTCTTTTAATTTTTGTTTAATTATCCTATTACTTCTTTTATGATGTATTATCGCCACAACAATTATCACATTTTCCCTTACAATATAATATACTTTATAAGGAAATCTATGTAATACCGTTTTTCTCGCCTCACCGATTGCCTTCCCATAAATTTGCGGTAACCGTTTTATAATTTCCAGCTCCGTTTCAAGGCAAAGTACAAAATCATCATTTAAACCTTGTCTGATTTGTTTATAATAATCTGCTGCTTCCTCAAAATCCTTTTCAGCCCCTGAAGAAAATACAATTTCAAAACTCATCGCTTCTTTAAATAATTTTTCTTTATTAAATCCCAACTTTTTACCTTTTTAGGATTTTTTTCATATTCAGCTACCCGTTCATTAACTAATTTTATTTCTTCAGGTTTTTCCAAGAAAGCTTCCTTTCGGATATTATCCCAAATTTCTTCTACAGCTAAAAGCTTTTCGGCCGTTGAGCAGTTTAATATATCTTTTATGCTTTTTTCGACAGATATTCTTCTCATTTTACCATAATTTTAATAAAAACTCTTTTTAAAATCTCTTCCAACTCAGCAGCATGGCGTTTTGAAAAACCCGTTGCAGGACTTGCCATTTCTCCCCTGCCGATATATTTTATGTCGGTGCCTTTCATGGTGTGTTCAATATGCCTCCACGCGCCGGCGTTCTCAGATTCTTCCTGCACCCAGAAATAATCTTTTGCTTTATTATATTTTTTCAGAATCGCTTCAACTTGCTTGTATGGGAAAGGATATAACTGTTCAATGCGCACAAAAGCGATATCGTTTGTTCCTTCTTTTTCCCTTCGCTCAATTAAGTCATAATAAATTTTACCACTGCAAAAAGCAATGCGTTTTACATTTTTTGCATCAACACCTGAATCATCAATTACTTCATGGAATTTATCCGAAGTAAAATCTTTTAACTTGCTTACGCAGCTCGGGTAACGCAATAATTTTTTCGGAGTGAAACAAATTAATGGTTTTCTGAAATCACGTTTTAACTGGCGGCGAATAGCGTGAAATTGCTGCGCGGGAGTGGTTGCGTTAATTATCTGCATATTATTTTCGGCGCATAATTGTAAAAAACGTTCCATACGCGCTGATGAGTGCTCCGGCCCCTGCCCTTCGTAACCATGAGGCAACAATACAACCAAACCGTTCATACGGCGCCATTTATATTCGGCAGAGCATAAATATTGATCAATGATAATTTGCGCACCATTAAAGAAATCTCCGAACTGAGATTCCCAAATAGTTAAAATATTCGGTGAAGCAAAAGCATAACCATATTCAAAACCAAGAACCCCGTATTCGCTCAAAAGTGAATTAAAAATTCTCAGCTCACCTTTTGCTCCCAAATTATTCAAAGGGATATATTCATCTTCACTGTCTTCTACTTTTACAACAGCGTGACGGTGAGAAAAAGTTCCCCGCTCAACATCCTGCCCGCTGAAACGCACATGGTGGCCTTCGCTCATTAAAGAAGCATATGCCAATAATTCGCCCATGGCCCAATCGTAATTATCATTGCCAATCATGGCTTTCCGGTCGTCAAAAACTTTCTGTATTTTATTAAAGAATTTTTTGTCTTTGGGAAGTTCCGTTGTTTTTTTTGCTAGTTCAGAAAATAATTTTTCGCTGATGGCCGTTTCCGGCGATTGTTCAAAATCTTTTTCGGTCGCCATCTTCACGCCTTTCCAGTTTCCTTCAAGGAAAGAAGTTACTTTGGCTTTTTCTACTTTCTTCGCTTCATCCAGGTTTGAATCCAATTCTGCCTTAAAATTATTTTCAATTTGTTTGGCTTCATCTGCGAGCGGAGAATTTTCGTCGGCTAATTTTTTTACATAAATATCTTTCGGGTTCGGATGCGCGGCAATTGCTTTATATAATAATGGTTGAGTAAAGCGTGGCTCATCACCTTCGTTATGCCCGTATTTACGGTAGCATAAAATATCTACAAAAACATCGCGGTGAAAAGTCTGGCGGAAATCCATTGCTAATTTTGCAACAAAACAAACTGCTTCAATATCATCTCCGTTTACGTGAAACACGGGCGACAAAGTAACCTTTGCAACATCTGTACAATATGTTGAAGAGCGTGCGTCCAGAAAATTTGTAGTGAATCCAACCTGGTTATTTACAATGAAGTGAATGGTACCTCCGGTTTTATAACCGTCCAACTGACTCATCTGAATTACTTCATAAACGATTCCCTGTCCTGCAATGGCAGCATCACCATGCATTAAAATGGGGCAGACTTTAGAGTGATCGCCATTGTGTAAATTATCAATTTTTGCACGGGCAATTCCTTCTACAACAGGATTTACAGTTTCTAAGTGCGAAGGGTTCGGCGTTAAACTGATATGTACTTTTTTTCCGTTGTCCCTTACCTGGTCGGATGAATAACCCATATGATATTTTACGTCACCGTCAAATAAAGAATCTTCACTGGGCCTTCCTTCAAACTCGGTAAAAACATCTTTATAGGTTTTGTGCATGATATTGGTAAGTACATTTAATCTTCCACGATGCGGCATACCAATCACAAAATCCTCAATGCCGGTTTCAACGCCAACTTCCATCAATTCGTGTACTGCAGGAATTAATGCTTCTCCCCCTTCGAGTGAAAAACGTTTTTGTCCCACAAATTTAGTCGCGAGGTAATTTTCAAAAACTACCGCTTGTGTAAGTTTTTCAAGAATGGTTCTTTTTTCCTCAATGGAAAACGCCGGGGTGTTGCGTGATTTTTCCATTCGTTCCTGTAACCACTTCAGCGATTGAGGTTCGCGCATAAATAAATATTCAACGCCGATACTTCCGCAATACGTTTGATGTAAGTGAGCAATAATATCTTTTAATTTCGACGGCCCTATACCAATTTCATTTCCTGCCTGGAAAACCGTATTAATATCTTTTTCGGTTAAGCCAAAATTTTCAATATCTAAAGTTGGTTTGTAAGTGCGGCGCTCTCGTACAGGGTTTGTTTGTGTAAAAAGATGGCCGCGCTGACGATACCCGTTTATTAAAGTAATTACTTTAAATTCTTTTGAAATATTATCGGGAATTACAGCTCCTTCGCCGTTGTATGAAGTTTTTGCAAACTCAAATCCTTTAAAAAAATCGCGCCAGCTTGCGTCAACCGAATTTTCATCGCGCAGGTATTGCTGAAACAAATCATCAATCGCGCTTACATCACTTGTTCCGATATAGGAAAATTTATCCATCTGTTTTTGTTATCTTAAGTACACGAAGGTAGAAAATTACCCAAATACAACAGGGGCTAAAAATTCCGGGTTTTTTTTAAGGGAATTTTTGCGGTAAAAAGGCGGAATTTTAGGGTAAAACTATTCTTTGTTAATTATTTTATTGATTATCATACTATTAAATGGAGTTGTTTGATTTGCTGTTTATAGGATAAATATGTCGTTTGTCGAAACAACAGGTTGAAATTTTCATTAAACATTAGCTTTATAACTAAACCCTTTTTAGGGTAATAATTATATTTTATTATATGAAAAGAATTCTATTCAGCCTGTTATTTTGTGTCGGTTTTTGGGCAACAAATTTTGCGCAAGTTTCTTATACATGGGTCGGTACTCTTTCAACCAATTGGGGTCTTGCGGCAAACTGGCTTCCTGTCGGTATTCCAGGTGCGATTGATAACGTAACTATTGTTACCGGACTTAATAACTGCGTTTTAAACGCATCTACTTCTGTAACAAACATTACAATAAATAGTGGTGTTTTAAATTTAGGTGGTTTTACATTATCGCCAACCGGTAATGCCGTATTTACAGCGGGAACAGTTACAAACGGAGTACTGACCATTTCGGGCGGCGCAGCCGCCACTGCTGTTTTAACAAATACAACTTTTAATGCAAGTGCTGTTTTAAATATTACAACGGGTTTAATAACCGTAAGTGGCGGAACATATGGTGGCGCCGTTACACTTAACCAAACGGGAGCAACGCAAACTACAGGTTCGGGCGGAGCTACTTTTAATTCTACCTTATCTGTTACCAATAGCGGAACGGGTAATTTCAGAATAAACGGTAATTGTACTTATAACGCAGCCACAACTTTTCTTAACAGTGGTACAGGTTATTTTTTACCCGAACTTACCACCGGCAGCACATACAATGGTAATCTGACTTTAACAAATACTTCTGCAACACAAAACTTACGGATGTGCTATCTGGGAGCAACTAATTTTAACGGAAACATTACGGTAAATAATACAGGTGGTGGCAGCTTTACTTTTTGTGAACAGGCAACTGCCACTGCAACACTGGCCAATACAAAAACCATTGCGGTTGGCGGAAGTGGGTTCAATACCGGAACTTTAACCATGAGCAGGTTTACGCAAACAGGTGCCACTGCACAAAACCTTACGTTAACAGGAAGTGCTACAATGACTATAAACGGAAGTTGCGTATTTAACGGCGCTCTTACTGTAAATGCTCCAAATATTTATTCATCAAATTCTACTTTTAACGGCGCTGTTATTTTTACTAAAACAGACGGTACTTCAAGCAATGCAACGGTAGGCGGCAATACCTTTAATTCAACTTTAACTGTAAATTATACATCGGCAAGCGGCAACGGGTATTGGAGTTTTGGCTTTGGCACTGCTGATATTTATAACGGGGATGTATTTTCAAATAACAACAGTTTAGACAGAATTATTTTCGGACATAATTCATCCAACAATCAATTTAACGGAAACTTAACCGTTACGCAAATTGGTTCTTCGGTTGGTACTTCATTAACCTGGAATGCAGGAACAAGTTGCACAATGGCGGCGGGCAAAACTATTTCAGTTGGCGGCGCAGGGTTTAATACCGGTTATTTGTACATACAAGGCTTAACTCAAAACGGAAATACTGCAATGAGTTTAACCACAACAGGAACTTCTGCAATTTATGTTGGTGAAGGTGTTTCGTATAATCCTACTTCAATCGGAGGTGTTTTTACAGCTAATGCGCCCGACGTTTACATTCGTGGCGGTACTTTTTCAAGTGCTGTTACTGTAACAAAAACAGGCGGCACAAATAATCACAACAATCAAAGATTAAATACATTTAATTCAACCTGTACCATAAACCAGCAAAGCAGCACAGGCTATTTTATGTTGGGTTATAATTCGGCCGACGCATTTAACGATAATATTACCGTAACCTCAACCGGAACGGGCGGAATTTATTTTGGATGGACCGGTGGTACAGGAACACCAACTCTTGCTGCGGGAAAAACCGTACTGGTAGGTGGTGCAGGGTTCAGCTCAGGTTTTTTATATTTTAATACTTTTACCCAGCTTGGTAATGCGGCTATTAACCTAACTTTTACAGGAGCCAGCACAGGACTTTATTTTGCACGTAGTTCGGTTTTCGGCGGTAATCTAACCACCAGTACTCCGGATGTTTATTTTAGCGGCGCTACTTTTAACGGAACGGTAAATAGTACCAAAACAGGTGCCGGTTCTGACGCGGGCAGTGGAGGGAACACTTTTCAGGCAGCAAGTACTTTTGCAAATACCGGAACAGGGTACTTAATGTTTGGAAACGGAACAGCAGATACCTGGAATGGCGATGTAACTTTTAATAACAGCGGCGCTGAACGGATTTTACCTTGCTGGAATTCGGCAGGAAATCAATTTAACGGGAATATAATTTTAAGTAATACCGGCTCCGCGACAGGTATTGAGTTTTGTGGTGGTAATGCTGCTTCATCCTGTACACTTGCTGCTACAAAAAATTTACAAATAGGAGGAGGAGGGTATAATACAGGTTACTTACACCTTTATCGTTTTACTCAATCGGGTAGTGCCGCAAGTAATCTTACTTTTACGGGTGCCGCCACAGTTATTGTTATTGGCCCCACATCTGCTATTGGCGGAGATTTTACGGTTGTTTCTCCCCGCATTTTACTTAATGGTGCAACTTATTCGGGGAACGTTAACCTTACAAAAAACGGAGCGACCGGAGAGTGGTCTAACGGAGGAAATACATTTAACGGCGCAACCACAACTATTAACCAACAAGGCTCAGGCTTCTTCGGTTTTGCCAACGGTTCTCCGGATATTTACAACGGAGATGTTTTCGTTAATAACAATTCAACAGAAAGGGTAATTTTCGGAAACAGCTCCGCAGGAAATCAGTTTAACGGAAATATTACTTTAACTCAAATCGGTTCTTCAGTGGGAATCGCTTTCGGATGGAATGCCACAACAGGTATAACCATGGCCGCCGGAAAAACCATTTTAATAGGTGGCGCAGGTTTTAATACCGGTTATTTACAAATTGAGCGTTTTACACAACTTGGTAATACAGCTATGAGCTTACCGTTAACGGGCACTTCTTCATTAACGTTTGGCCCGGCAGCAACTATTGGTGGGAATGTTGTTTCAACAAGCGCCTCTTTGCTTTACAATGGTTGTACTTTTAACGGTACAGTTGATGGTACAAAAACCGGAGCCACCAGTGATGCGGGCAGTGGCGGAAATATTTTTCAGGGTACAAGCAGTTTTACAAATGACGGATCCGGGTACCTGATGTTCGGAAACGGAACGGCAGATACCTGGAACGCTGACG
>DATMMV010000188.1:0-71245 GCA_035569635.1 Bacteroidia bacterium
TAAACTAATTTTTCGCAAGTATAATTGGGATATGCAGATCCCATTCGTATACTATTTAGGCCATTTACCGGTGTCATAGGTAAATCATACAAGTTAGTATTCGGATTCTGACAAGAAGGGTCATAACCATTGTTAAAAGCAGATGTCATAACGTTATTTGGAACACCCGCAACAGTACTCATAATAACATGCCTATCAGTAGAAACACTTCCATTGCACGGATCAGTATTTAAAAATACAGGTGTTCCACCATTACCATTAAAACCTGTACCTAACCATGCGGCGATGGGATATTGACTACCTGTACTACAAGTAGTGGATACATCACCAGTCCAATTAGAATAATTTAACATAGAAAAATCACTATTCTGGCAAAGTGTAGTTTGTATAGTGGTAGCTATTTGCCTGGTATTCATATTTATCACAGTAACCTTCGCTTTGTATTCCGCTTCCGTATGCTCATGATTCATATCATTATCATGCATTTGTGCTTTTTGAGCTCTTACATAACCACTGATATCGCTTTCCGGAATGCCTTTTTTGCGGGCTTCTTGATAAGCCTTTTCTTCATCAAAATCCGTTAATTGTTTAGAAATTTGAGCGTTTGCAATTGTTAAAGTACATGCAAAAGCTAGAATAAGTATATTTTTTATCGACATATGTGTTTTTTTTGGCACGCTAATATAATACAATTTTTAAAAACACATAAAAAAAATATGGACTATTCGTCCGAAACCTAAAAATTATAGCAACTATAATTCGGAAAAAATAAATAAAGCAAGCCTGTAAGCCGGTTTTTGTCTCCCGCCAAGACGAGATTTCTATCATTTATCTGGTCAGCCTACCCGTACAGTTAAGCTTTTGGCTTTCAAGGCGAGCCACCTTAAAACTGCACTTATTTGGCCTTTCAACCCCCAAGGTTTTCCTTCCTGCCGGTTACCCGTATAGGCCGTGAGCTCTTACCTCGCGTTTTCACCTTTTCCGCCCATTGCTGAACGGTAGTTTATTTCTGTGGCACTCTCTGTTACACAAAAGTTGCCTTTTGTATACCCCTGCATTCTGCGGGGTGGGGTGCTCTGTGTTGTCCGGACTTTCCTCTCCCGCCTTGGCGGGAGCGATAGAACGGCTTGCTTTAAATGCAAAGATATGAAAATTCCGGCCTTCTCCTTAAATGAATAAACACACGCCAATATTTAAAGAACAGACCCGTTTTATTTATGCATCCAGATTACCGTAATCCAATTTTTTGCGTTGCAGGCGTAAAACTCCGCGCATTGCTAAAATGAAAAACGGTATATACATTAAAAATTTCGGTAACTCAAAATGATTCAGGATAATAGTTGATTTACGTTTTAATCTTTCTGAAATTAAATACATAGCAGGAACCAACAACAAAGTTAAAACGGTTGCAAAGCCCAGTCCAAAAATCATGGTCCAGCTTAAAGGCCCCCAGAATACTACGCTGTCGCCACCAAAAAATATGTTTGGTTTTAAGTGTGTAAATAATCCTTCAAAGTCGATGTTCAATCCAACCGCCAATGGAATTAATCCGAGAATAGCTGCAGTTGCGGTAAGTAAAACCGGCGTCATACGTGTACGGCCTGCTTCAACGGTTGCTTCGTAAAGGCTCATTCCGCCTTCGCGTGCCATCTCGGCAAACTCAACCAATAATATTCCGTTCCGCACTACAATTCCTGCAAGGGCAACGATACCGATACCTGTCATTACAATACTCATATCCATTTTAAAAATGGCTGTCCCCAACAATACACCAATGATACTGAAGAAAATTTCGGTAAGAATGATTAAAGGTTTTCCAACTGAATTAAATTGCAGCACAAGTACCAACAAAATAATTCCGATAGAGGCCATCAGGGCGTTTCCTAAAAATCTTCCTGTCTCAGCCTGTTCTTCCTGTTGACCGGTAAATTTAACAGTTACCGCACCTTGCGGTTTAAACCCTGTAGTTATTTTTTGCAATTTTGCCACCACTTCATTGGCGTTAAATCCTTCTTTTACGTCGGAAGAAAGTGTGATAACGCGTTTATTATTTTTACGTTTAATACCCGCATAGGTATTATCATACCGAACACTACAAACGGAAGAAAGAGGCACTGAACGAACCTGCCCGCCCATATTCATATCTCGATAACTGATTTTTAAATTGCGTAAAGCTTCAATGTCATTTCGTTGATCAAAACGGTAGCGCACCTGCACAGGATATTCATCATCCGGCGCGCGGAATTTTGTTGCTTCTATTCCGTAAACAGCACCGCGGATTTCCATTGCCAATTGCGAAGTAGATAATCCTTCGCGATTAGCACGCTCTCTGTCAATATCAAAAACGATTTCGGGTTTGTTGCTTTCAAAATCCGATTTTATATCGGCAATACCGTCAATTTTACAGGAGTCGATAAATTTATTCAGCTTGGAAGCGTTACTGACTAATTCCGTAAAATCATCGCCTGTAACTTCAATATTAATTGGTTTTGAAACAGGAGGCCCGGCCTGTTCTTTGTTAACCGTGATTTCGGCGCCCGGAATATCCCATTTAATATTTTGTAATTTCTCGAGGAACATTTGTGTTGAAACTCCGTGGCGTTTTTCAAACTCTACAAAATTGATAGCAATTTTCCCGCGGTTAGGATACGAGTTCTGGTCATTATCGCGCGGGTCTGTAACACCGATGGTAACGTTAGTGATAATTGACTCCACACATTTGGTAGTATCGCTTAAAACACTTGACATTTTATGTTCTACTTTACGCATCACACCGTTTGTTACAGAAGGATCAGTACCCACCGGAAGTTTTACATACACGTAAATATTATTCGGGTCGCCTTGCGGAAAGAAAACAACTTTCGGGCCGCGCACCACAAAAAACATTAATGAAAAAACAAAAATAAAGATGATGTATAATAAAGGACGATACGGTTTTTTAAGGCACCATTTTAAAACGCGCACGTACACATTTTGAAATGCGGGCCATGCTTTTGTTTGCCAAAAATCAATTGCTTTATACAACCACAGGCGATTAAGAACTAAAAACAGCGCAAGAAAAATTACAAAATTTCCTACACCTGCATGCCCGCTTACATAGGAGAATAAAACAATGATTCCGTAAACGATTAATTGCAGTCTGGCTTTTTTACTGATTTTGCCATGCTCTTTATTTTCTTCTTCTTTTGTTTTCATAAAATCAACCGCGAAAACAGGATTGATGATATAGGCCACAAAGAGTGATGCAAGAAGTGCGATGATTAAAGTAACCGGAAGGAAAAACATGAATTTACCTATGATACCGGTCCAGAACGCTAAAGGAATAAACGGAGCAAGTGTTGTTATTGTTCCCGATAAAACAGGCAGGAATACTTCGCCTGCCGCCATTTTAGCCGCGGTTTTTATATCCCGTTTACCATTATCAAATAACCGATGGGTGTTTTCAATTACCACAATTGCATCATCCACTACAATACCAAGTGCTAATAAAAATGCGAACAATACAATCATATTAAAACTGAAATCTATGCCCGGCATAATTAAAAAAGCGATGAACATGGAGAGTGGTACAGACATAGCCACAAACAACGCATTAGTCACGCCCATAAAAAACATCAGGATAAGAGTAACTAAAATAAATCCGATGATGATGGTGTTTATTAAATCGTGCAGTGTGACTTTTGTTTTCTGACTTTGGTCGCCGCTGACAGTTACCTCCAGTCCTTTTGGAAACTGTTTCACCTTCATTTCCTCAATGGCCTTATAAATTTTATCGGAAGCTTCGATGAGATTTTCTCCCGCGCGTTTTACAACGTTAAGTGTAATTACGTTTTTTCCTTTAGTGCTTGAGTAACTTTCTTTTTCTTTATAAGAATCGTTTACGGTAGCGAAATCTTTAATAAAAAGTTTTGCGCCGGCAGCAGATGTTACCACAATATTTTCAATTTCTTTAGGGTCTTTAAATTCACTTTTAATACCAAGCGTTGGTTTCATGCCGTTTAAAGGAACAGTGCCACCGGTAAGTGATAAATTTTCGGAAGCGATAGCGCGCTGCACATCTGTCAGAGATAATTGCGCTGCCTGTAATTTGTACATATCAATGTTAACCTGAATCTCACGGTCGAGGGCACCAATAATTTTTGCTTCGTTAATTTCTTTCATCCCTTCAATGCGGTCCTGCAAATCTTCGGCGTATTTTTTTAAATCTTTTAAATCAAAATTACCGGCGATATTTACGTACATGATCGGGATTTCGGAAAAAGCAATTTCCTTAATCATCGGCTCGCGGGTAAGTACCTGGGGTAAATCAGCGCGCGCTTCATCAACTGCATCCTTTACTTTTTGTTTGGCAACAGTAACATTTACATTAGTATTAAACTCAACCACAATAACCGAAACGTCCTGTAAAGAAGTGCTGGTAAATTTTTTCACTCCCGATAAAGCCTTTAATCTTTTTTCTATCGGACGAGTAATCGTGTTTTCGATATTTGTCGGAGAGTTTCCGCCATTAACGGTATTGATGTAAATGGTAGGTACGGTAATATCCGGAAAACTTTCCTTAGGCAAACTGTTATAGGTTTTAATACCCATAAAGCATATAAGGATAGTTATAAGATATACTGTAATTTTATTGTCTATCGCCCAACTGGAGGGTTTAAACTCTTTTATTTTATCAATCATAAAAAATATTTTTTAGATCCCGACCTTTGTCAGGAGAAGTTATTTTTTTACAGTAATCACGTCGCCGTCGTTTACCAAATCATATCCTGCAATTATTAATAAATCACCCGCGTTTAAGCCGCTTGTTACTTCGGTTAATCCGCCGTATTCCCTTCCTGTTTTAATTACTTTTTTCATCGCCTTATTGCTGTTTACCACGTACACATAATTTTCGCTCGTACCACGCTGAATGTATTTTACAGGAACAACTACAACCGGGGTCGGCGATTGAAAATCGTTTATTTTAAGTTTGGCCACCATGTTGGGGTGGTATTCTTTATTGTTATCAAGCAATACTTCTACACCGAATGTGCGGTTAAGTGTATTGATAGCGCGCGAAGCATAATTTACTTTCGCGTTTATGGAATCGTTCATATCCGGAAATACAATCTGCGCATCATTTCCTTTTTTTACACGGTTGGCGTAAGTCTCTGCCACATCCGCTTTTACTTTAAGGTTTGAGAAATTAATTACAGTGATCGCAGGAATTCCGGGCGCAATGGCCTGCCCTACTTTAATATTTACGGCATCAACAGTTCCGTTAATGGGAGAAATAATTTTGCTCATATTTAATTGTTGCTGCAGGGTGCCCATTTTTTTCTCAAGACTTTCTTTATTTGTTTTTGCCTGCAGGAATTGCATTTCAGTTCCTATTTTTTGCTCCCAAAGATTTTTTTGTTTTTGGAACATTTGTGTAGCTAACTCCAGATTAGTTTGCAAATCCGACATTTGCTGTTGAATGGCGCGTGCGTCTGTTTCGGCTAAGGATTGTCCTTTACTAACCTCATCGCCTACTTTTACGTTAATTTGAGTTACGGTACCGGGCATCTCGCTTGATAAAGAAACACTTTCATCCGCATCGATACGGCCCTGCACCTCGATGTAAGTTTTAAAAATTTCGGGAGTAATTGCCCGTGCAATCACTTCCAAAGATTTTTCTTTAGTGGTGTCGGCGCCCGATTTTTTTATTTCATCCTCAAGAGAAGTAATTTTTCCTTCCAGTTCTGATTTTTGCTTTTTCAGTTTTTCCAGTTCCGCTTTTTTATCGGGTGCGGCGCAGGAAATTACCAGGGTAGCCAGTGCCACGTAAAATATTCCGTTTTTCATACTGTTCATTTTATTAATTCTTAATCCTGTATTCATATTTTTAACTTATTTAACTAATGTTCCGGTTGATTTTTGATAATCTATTTTAGCAATGATTAAATCATATAAACTGTTGTAATAGTTTGTTTCTGCCTGATGCAAATCATTTTCTGAAGTATTTAATTCAAGGCTTGAGCCGATACCCTGTTCGTATTTTTTCTTTACCACCTCAAAAATGTTTTTAGCCAATTCTATATTCTTCTTTTGCATTTGTAAAGAAAGAGCGGCATTTTTATACGCTATGGCCGCGCTTTGTGCTTCCATTTCCATAGATTGCTTTAACTGGTTGGATGAATTTCTTGTTTTTAATAAATTAATTTTTGCCTGTTGAATGCGCGCATTAGTTTGCAATCCGTCAAAAATGCCGATATTAAGGGTAGCGCCGATAATGGCAAAAGGGTACCAGCTTTTGCTGTTAAAATCCAGCGTGTTGCTTTGAAATTGCTGTGCAAAAGTGCCGTAAGCTCCGATAGTAGGAAGGTAGTTTAACCGATAACGTTTTAAATCGTACTCGTTTAATTTTTGTTGCGATTGAATAATTAGAAACTCAGGCCTTTTTGAAACATCGGGTTTATCGTTTAAGGCAAGGTTTTGTAATTCTTCTGCATTAGCTGCTTTATCAAGATTATCGGTAAGTGTTATTGGCTGGCTGAGTTCATATCCCATCTGAAATTTTAAAACTACCTCGGTTAACTCCAGTAAACGTGCCGTTTTTTCGCGTTCGGTAAGTAAATTGTTATAACTCACTTCCAGCCTGTCTAAATCAATTTTTTCTACAAAGCCGTTTTGATTTAAAGCAGTTGTATTTTCTTTCAAAGTTTTTACGCGGTCTATATTTAAATCCAGGATTTTAATACGTTCACGGTTTACAAGTACGCCATAATAAGCTTTGGAAACATTTTGCGCGGTTTCTACTTTGCTGCGTAAAATATTTTTTTGCGAAAGATTCATTAATTCTTTTGATGCCTGTAATCCCACTATATAATTACTGTTAAAAATTAACTGGCTGGCTGTTACACTGGCCGTACTATTGTATTGCACCCCGAATTTTGCTGCAAAAAAAGTTCCTTTTGGTGCAAGCGGATTAAAGGCGGAAGCAGGAATAAGCGATGTTGGAAGTATCGCATTATCCTTTACGTCAAAAGCCGCGTTTATTTGCGGCAGGCCCTGACCCATGATTTCATTACGTTTATACCGGTTATAATCAGCATCGGCCTCTGTATTCAGATATGTTGCATTATGTTTCAATGCGTAATCAATTGCAGCCTGCAAAGTGAATTCTGCCTGATTTTGTGCCTTTGCAAAAAACACAAACGATGCAAAGAGTGTAAATAATTTAAATTTTTTCATAGTAGCATTCATTGGTTCTTATTCGTCTTCATTAATTTTCTTGTATTTATTTATCAATTTATGCCCTTTTAATGTGCATATACCGTAAAGAAAATGTTCGGTAAGTGCTAACTGTACCTCAAGCATATTAAATTTATCGTGCGGAAAAACCTGCCCCGACATGGCCATGGTGATTTCCTCTATGCGTAGGTGTGCCAGTATTTTTGTATTTGCATCCTGCCTTACAAGCCCGTCTTTTTTTCCTTTCTCAATGGTACGTTCTACATTTTGCAGAATGAATTTTAATTTAAAATCCGAAAGAAGCTTCCATGTTTTCGGGTAGTACCTTTCCAGGTCGTAATACATCACAGGGTTGCAGTTACTGAACATTTCCGTCATTTTTTTCATGATGGTAAAAACCTCATCCACAACATTTTCGGATGTGTTATATATTTCTTCGAATCTTTTATGGTGAATTTCCATATCAGCCTGCATGAGCGAGTGAACTAAAGAATCTTTATCGGGAAATTCCTGGTAAATGGTTTTTTTAGAAACACCCAGCTGCTTCGCTATTTCATCCATCGTAATGTTTTTAATACCATAGCGCGAAAACAACTCTTTGGCACCCGACATTATTTTTTCTTTGTGTGTCATCTTTGTTAAAAACGGGGCAAAACTATGGAAACTTTTTTTGTCTTGCAAGTTTCCATCGGTTTTTTTTTGTCCGTTTGCCGAAAATCTGAAGGAGGTTTAATTGAAATGTATTACTTTAGCCACACTTTTTTAATAAAAAAATGAAAAAAACATTACTTATTGCCGCTTTTTTTACGGCAAACCTTTTAAATGCGCAGGATCACTGGGATACCGTTCTTACTAAAGGAGGTGGTATAAATAAAACACATTTTAATCTCATTAAGGTTTTTAAAAACAAGTTATATATTGCCGGGGCGGATTCTCTGGGGGTCAATTTAAATGCATATTCTTCATCAACGGGTGCCCACGGAACATTTATCCCTGAAGCAGGGTTACCCGGTGTTTTGCAGGGGTTAAATGAAAATGGCTTAACAGCAATAACTGCTAATGCTAATTTTATGTTTTACGGTTCGGGTGTAAAGAATGACGGAATAAATAATAAATTACCGGCAGTTTATAGATTTGACGGAACTACTTATTCTTCATTCGGGTCAATTCCATATGATGTTACAGGGCCTAACCGGGTTTTAGTTACCCATGCGCCTTTAATAAGTGCTCTTGCATTATATTCTCCTACCGGAGCCAATGATTCAATTTACGCATTTGTAAATCCCGATTCAACAACACTTTCTGCTTCAGTGTGGAAGTCACCTACAGGAACGCCGAACTGGGTAAATGCCGGAAGGTTTTCTTCCGCCTCAGGAATTACCTCGGTAAACGATGCCATTGTTTGGCATAAACGTTTGTATATTGCAGTAAACGGTAGAGACAGCACGGATATAAACATGACTGTATATAAGGTATCTCATATTTTAAGTACAGCAAATGGTATTAAGTGGGATACGGTGGCTACTACAAATGCATTGCTTTCTACGGTTGGAGGTACTCTTTCCGCAGGAATGAACTTTTATCAACTCGAAATTCATAAAGACACGTTATACACTGTATTATCAGGAATGTCAGATAATCACATTTTGTGGTATACCGGTGATAGTCTTACTAACAAACCAATATGGCATAGTGTGGGACCGATTTCTCAAGCCACTAGTTGTTGGGTAGGTGTAATGGATTTACAGTCTGCATGGGGCCGGCTTTGGTTGACAGGAAGCATTACCCCATGCTTAACGGGGGGTGGTTCTTCAAATTTAAAATCAGCCGCTATACCTAATTCTTCTCAATCTCTCAACTACGGTAATCCTTCCGTATATGTTCTTAATAAAGGAGTATTATTACAATCGTCTGGTGGAACAGATATAGAAAACGGTTCAAATTATTCTGTTTACTCCTTAGCATTTTTTAATAACGCGCTTTTCACTTCCGGGTCACGTCTTTACAGAGATGTAAATTATCAATATGGCAATGCCTGGCGTCTTGTTCCTCCGCACGCCGCTTTCATTGACTCTACCTCAACCGGAACTAATTTTTGTACCAATAACGCTACATACCTGAATAGTAATTCTTCAACGAATACCCATAGTGTTTTATGGAAGATAAACGGAAACGTTTATTCTCACACCGCTGATACTATATGGGTTCCGTCGGCCGCAGGTACTTATTCGGTAACTGAAATCGCATATAACGGAACTTTTGCTTCGAACATGGTGGATAGTACTAAATCAACCATAACTATTTTTCAAACTCCGATTATTGATTCACTGAGAGCAAAACTTAATATGGTTTGCCAGGGGCAAACTGATACATTAACTATGTATTTCCATGGAGGAACAGGCCCGTTTACTTTTTCATATTTAAATACTTTAAATAACGATCATTTTAATAATGTAGGTAATCCCGGCTTAGTTAAGGCAAATACAGCTCCAACTTCTTATTTTAAGGGAATTATTAAAGATGCAAATGGCTGTATTAATACTAACGGTTTTATAACCCTTACTGTAAATATCGGAGATAGTTTATCGGGCTCTGTGGCAGATACTTTACTTGCACCGGTTAATTCGGGGAAAGTATATCTGTTTAAATTGAACCCGCTTAAGCCAAAGATAGGAGATACCACGGGACTTATTAGTTTAAACGCTACCGGTAAATATTATTTTCCTGCCGTTTTTTACGGCAATTATGTTGTTAAGGCAATTGCAGATACGAGTAACCCGTTATATAAAACCGCTGTCGGAACATATTACAGTAACAAAACCTTTCCATTTCAGTGGGATTCGGCAAAGGTAATACAACACTATACTTGTACCGGAGCAAATAAGTCAGGTAATGACATTAAAATACTGCAAATGCCCGGTATAAGTTCCGGTCCCTGTACAATTGACGGCATCATTACTAAAGATTCTACTTATGGAGCAAGATATGCGGGAGATTTTGCTCCTCTTGGCGCACCACTTAAAGGTGTTGATGTTAAGTTGGGAAAAAATCCCGGTGGCAGTCCCGCCGCACGTACTACCACAGATGGTTCCGGCCATTACTCCTTTCATAACGTTCCGTTAGGGAATTATAAAATATATGTAGATATTCCTAATTATGGTATGGATAGCGTAAGGGCGGTTACTCTTAGTAGCGGGAATCCAAACAGCGTAAATAACAATTATTATGTTGACTCTAATATGGTACGCGTAATACCTGTTGGAAATGTATCGGCAAGCATTTGTCAAGGCGATAGCATCAAGTTACAAGGCAGCTATCAAAAAACTGCCGGAATTTACCGTGATACCATAAATGTTCATGGTCATGATAGCCTGGTATTTACTACTCTTTCGGTTAAACCTTTGCCAACATTGACAGTTTCTGCGAGTGCCGATACAATCTGCAATGGTAACTCTGCTGTTCTTACAGCCATAGGTAATTCTGCTTCTTATTTATGGAGCGCCAATGCGGGTAGTGTAACAACGGCAACAGTTTCTGTTTCTCCAACCACAACCACAACGTATACCATAACGGGAACATTAAATGCCTGTCCTGTTGTTAAAACAATTAAAGTGGCTGTAAAAAGTTGTATTGGTATTCAAACTATAAATCAAAATGGTTTCACCATTTACCCAAATCCGGCAAGCGATAAATTGTTTGTACAATCATCTAAAGCAGGAAGCATGAAACTGGTGGATATAATGGGGCGTGTTGTATTGGAACAAGCCCTTATTACGGGTAACAATGAAATTAACGTAAGCGGCCTCCCGGTTGGCCCCTATGCAATAAGCATTCAGTCAAATGGACAGATTACGACCGGTAAACTTATGATAAATAAATAATAACCAGTTAGATATAATGAATTCCTTCTGCAAAAACAGAGGGAATTTTATTTTTATTTAATTTCTTCATTCAAAGCGGTTTTTTATCTTTGCAACCTTCAATTTTTAGAATATGAGCGTATTAGAATCCATTCGCAAAAGAACTGCCCTGCTTGTAGGTATTATTGGCCTGGCCCTTGTAATTTTTATTTTACAAAGTGCCCTTGAAACAGGTAACTCCCTGTTCGGTAGCAACGAGCGCAGTATAGGCCGCATTGCCGGGAAATATATTGACTACAATGATTTCATTGCAAAGCTTAATACCGCAATACAAAATTACGAGCAAAACGGACAAAAAGTTGACGACCAGAACAAACAAATGCTGGTTGAACAGGTTTGGAACGAATTTATTTCTGAGCGCGTGTTAAAGGTGGTTTATAAAAAAGCAGGCGTCTCTGTTGGCGAAGACGAATTGTACGATATCGTTGTGGCACATCCTCACTCTATTATTACAGGCCAACTTACCGATAAGCAAACCGGAAAAGTATTTCCCAACTTTGCAAAACCCGACGGAACTTTAGATCCCGCAAAATTGCAAGGCTTTATTCAGCAAATGAATCCCGACCAGGAAAAATACTGGAAAAAAGTGGAAGATTACGTGAAAGACACGCGCACCTCTGAAAAATATAATAACCTTATTAAAAAAGGTTTATACGTTACCATCGCAGAGGGAAAAACAGAATACGAAAGACAAACTACTACTTACAATGTGCAGTTTGTTGCAAAACGTTACAACTCAGTAAGCGATTCTTCTATCCAGGTTAACGAAGAAGATTTAAAAAACTATTACAACAACAACAGCTATAAGTTTCAGAATTTTGAAACTACTCGCAAAATTGATTATGTAACCTTTGATGCTTTTGCAACTAACGAAGACATCGAGGATATACGTAAACAAATGACAGATGTTGCCGTGGATTTTAAAAACAAAAAAACTTTATCAGAAGACTCGGCCTTAATGCAGGCAGAAAACGAAAACAACGTGGTGGATATAGGCATGTTTAAGAAAAATATGATCAGCCCGATGATTGACTCTTCTATTTTCACTGCATCAAAAGGAAGCGTGTTCGGGCCATATCTTGAAAACAGTCTGGTTAAAGTAACCAAATTGCTTGAAACAACTACTGTACTTGACTCAGGTAAAGTGCGCCACATATTAATCGCTTATGCAGGTTCAGGTGCATCTCAGGATGTAAAACGTACAAAAGAGCAGGCAAAGAAAATGGCCGACAGCCTTTGTGCTTTACTAAAAACCAAAAAAGCGGATTTTGATAAAACCGTAGAGAAATTCAGTGATGACGGCGGAAAGAAAAAACCCGATTTATCTAACCCGCAGGTAAAGGCGCAATTAGAGCGTTTCTTCCCTGGTAAAGACACCAATAACTGGAAGGGTAAAGGTGGAAATTATGGATGGATTCAGGAAAGCAGTCGCGACTGGGTAGAATCGTTTGTAAAAGGCGCAACCGAAAATAAAAAAGGAGATATTTTTGTTACCGAGTCTAACTTCGGTTATCACATTATGGAAGTGCTGGATGTAAGTAAAGGAACCGCTACCAAATATAAACTGGCAAGCATTTCCCGCAAAATTCAGCCAAGTGATAAAACGCTTAACACATTTAATTTAAAAGCCAGCGAATTTGCTGGTAAATACAATACCACTGAACTTTTCGCTAAAGGATGCGAAGAACAAAAATTAGTTCCGCGCCTTGCAGATAATATCCGTGAAAGCGATAAACAAATTCCGGGCCTTGAAGCACCGAAAGAATTAATCCGTTGGGTTTACGCTGCTAAAAAAGGAGATGTGTCTTCTTCGTTCCAGTTTGGCACCCGCTTTGTTGTAGCCCGCCTTACTGACATTAAAGAAAAAGGTACAGCGCCTTATGAGCAGGTAAAAGAAGATGTTACTATTAAAGCTAAACAAGAGAAAAAAGCTCAAATGTTCCTGAAAGAACTAAGTGATTATTTAGCTGTTGCCAAAACTGCGCAAGACTTAGCCGCTAAAATGAAACTTAAAGTTGAAGAAGCAAAAGATTTGGTGTTTAACAGTTACAGTGTTGCCGGCCTTGGTAAAGAAGACGCTATGTGCGGCGCTGTAAGCGTATTAAAACAAGGAGTTGCTTCCCCGGCTTTAAAAGGAATGAACGCAGTATATGCCGTTTGGGTTGTTTCTAAAAAAGATGCGCCTACGGTTAAGGATTATAAAGCAACACAGTTATCGGCAAACATCACGCTTTCTACCCGCGCCGATTATGAAGCATTTGAAGCCTTAAAGACAATCGCCAATATAGAAGACCACAAAGCGAAGTTTGATTTTTAATCCGATAGCTATCGGGATTGAATAAAATAAAAAAAATCGCTCCGCAAAAAACGGGGCGATTTTCTTTTAAAGGAATTTGCAATTTTTGTTTAAGTTTGAAGCAAGATGAATCACCGCAGTAAAAAAAGTAAAATCATTAACGACCCCATTTACGGTTTTGTAACGCTGCCCGGTGATTTTATTTCTGATTTAATCAATCACCCGTACTTTCAGCGTTTGCGCCGCATTAAGCAATTGGGCATGACCAACCTTGTTTATCCGGGAGCATTGCATACACGTTTTCATCATGCCATTGGCGCTATGCATTTAATGACTGAGGCTATTGATGTATTACGCTCAAAAGAAATTGAAATTACAGACGAAGAAGCAGAAGCGGTAACCGTTGCCATTTTATTGCACGACATCGGCCACGGACCTTTTTCGCACGCGTTGGAGCATTCTATTGCCAAAAATATCAGCCACGAGGATTTTTCTTCCTTATTGATGGAGAAGCTCAACAAAGAATTTAACGGAAAACTTACTCTTGCTATTAAAATTTTTAACGATCAATATAAAAAGAAATTTTTGCACCAATTGGTGAGTAGTCAACTGGACATGGACCGCCTTGATTATTTAAAACGTGATAGTTTTTTTACCGGTGTATCAGAAGGTGTTATCAGCAGCGACCGCATTATAAAAATGCTGCATGTAAAAAATGATGAACTTGCCATTGAGGAAAAGGGAATTTACTCGATAGAAAAATTTATCATAGCGCGCAGATTAATGTACTGGCAGGTGTATTTACACAAGACCGTTGTGGCGGCCGAGAACATGCTCGTAAACATTTTAAAACGTGCCAAAGAGCTTTCTTCTCAGGGAGAAGAGTTGTTTGCCACGCCTTCGTTTACCGTCTTCTTAAAAAACAATTACCACAAAAAAGATTTTATCGCTTACCCCGGTTTATTGGAAACTTTTGCTTTACTCGATGATTACGATATTTTTACTTCGGTAAAAGTTTGGATGCATCATCCTGACAAAATACTTTCTACTCTTTGTATGAATTTAGTGAACCGTAAATTATTTAAAATTGAACTGACCAAAGAAAAAATTGATCCCGCCTATAAAAAACAACTGCTTGCAAGAACCGCTAAACTATTTAAGGTTACAGAAAAAGAAGCTTTGTATTATGTGGCTTCCGGTGAAATAGAAAACAGTGCCTACAAAACCAATATTGTAAAAATTAATATTTTAATGAATACCGGAAAAGTTTTAGATATTGCAGAGGCAAGCGACCAACTGAATACAGCTGTATTATCTAAAACTGTAAAAAAATATTTTATTTGTTACCCTAAAAACCTAAACGCTTAAATATGAAAACAAAATTCCCCCACGAATCATTAACCGTTACAACCGAACATGTATTGCCGAACGATACCAACGCTTTAGGAAATTTATTCGGTGGGCGTTTATTGCAGTGGATGGACACAACTTCGGCTATTGCCGCGCACAGGCATTGCAAACGTGTGGTGGTTACGGCCACTGTAAATAACGTTTCTTTTAAAGAGCCCATAAAATTAGGAAGCATTGTAACGCTTGAAGCAAAGGTTTCCCGCGCGTTCAGCACCAGTATGGAAATTTTTATTGATGTTTGGGTAGAAGATCCCGTAACAGGTGTACGTAAAAAAAGTAACGAGGCCATTTATACGTTTGTGGCTATTGACCAAAACGGCTCTCCCTTACCTGTTCCTGAATTAATTCCGGAGACAGAAGAAGAAGTTACCCGTTTTGAAGGAGCCTTGCGCAGAAAACAATTAGCTTTGATTTTAGCCGGAAAAATGAAACCGGAAGAAGCCACAGAACTCAGGCAGTTGTTTACCGGGAAGTAACTTTTCTTACTAAAGTTACTATTAACTTTAAAATCTAAATTCAAGTTTATCATTTTACATGATGTTGTATTTCTCTCTCCCGAGGGGGAGAGATACAGAGAGGGGGCTAAAATGCCGATGCGAGAAAAATTTCCATATTACTATAATGCTCAAGAGGAGACCTTTGATGCGGCCAAACGCTTAAGAAAAGAGCTTACTTCAGCAGAAGATTTTCTTTGGCAAATTTTAAGAAGGAAATCGTTGAAAGGTTATAAATTTCGCAGGCAACACCCTATTGGTTATTACGTAGCGGATTTTTATTGCCATAAGGCTAAACTGATTATAGAAGTAGACGGAGAAATTCATGAGCTTGAGGTAGTAAAAAGGAAAGATGAAAATCGTGATGCAGTTATGCGCCGATACGGCTTAACAATACTTCGGTTTAAAAACGAGGAAATTCTTTTTAATGCAGAGTTTGTAGTAAAAGAAATAGAAAAGTATTTGATATAAAGGCCCTCTCCCTTAATCCCTCTCCCACAGGAGAGGGAAACAGCTTCCTCCGAAAAACAGTCAGATTCTCACTTCCTCCAACATCCTTAATTTTCTAACCAACTCTTTACTCTCTTCAAAATTTAAAGTCTGTTGACCATCACTGGCGGCTTCTTCCGGAACTTCGTGCACTTCGTAAATAACCCCATCTGCTCCGGCAACTGTACTTGCCAATGCAATTTTGCTTACGTAATCACGAATTCCTATTCCGTGAGAGGGGTCGGCAATAACCGGTAAATGTGTTTTATCTTTTAATACCTGAATGGCATTTACATCAAACGTATTTCGGTAAGCATTTTCAAAAGTGCGTATACCTCGCTCGCACAACATTAATTTTTCATTTCCGTTTGAGAAAATATATTCGGCAGATTGCAATAATTCATCAATTGTACCACTCATGCCACGTTTAATTAAAACAGGTTTATCCACTTCGCCTAATGCATCCAGTAAATTAAAATTTTGCGAATTACGAGCACCCACTTGAAACACGTCAACATAATCGTGCATTTCACTTATTTGAGAAACCTGCATTACTTCGGTAATTATTTTAATTCCGTTCTCCCGACAAATACTTGAAAACATTTTTAATCCTTCAATTCCCAATCCTCTAAAAGCGTATGGAGAACTACGTGGTTTAAAAACTCCGCCGCGCATAATACGAATATTATTTTGCTTTAAGTGCGCAACAATTTTTTGTACCTGCGTTTCATTTTCAATTGAGCAAGGGCCTGCCATAATGGTTAAATCGTTATTATCAATAATAACTCCGTCGCCCAAATCAACCACACTGTAGTTTACCTTCCATTTACGCGAAACTAATTTATAACTTTCAGAAACACGATGAACATCTTTTACTCCCTCTAAAACTCCGATAGAGCGGATATCAAAATCGTTTTTACCAATGCAAACCAAATAGTTTGCAAATTGAGTTTTTACTTCAGCGGCTTTATAATTAACAGCCTTAATGGCATCATTAATTTTTTCTACTTGCGACGCGGTTATTTTATTTTCTAATTGTATTATCATACCATTTGTTTTTGCTTAATAGAATCTATAAAGTTTTTTATTGAAGAATTAAGTTCACTTGAATTTTCAAGCGCCTTTACAAAAGCGCTTCCGATAATCGCGCCATTAGTATGTCTGCAAGCTTGTTCAAACATTTTATGATTGCCGATTCCAAATCCCGTTAATAACTGGTTTTTTAATTTGTAGGAAGCAATGCGATTAAAATATTCTTCCTGCTCATGACTGAATTTATCTTTTGCTCCTGTGGTACTTGCGGAAGAAACCAAATAAATAAACGCGTTTGAAATTTCATCGATCTTTTTAACCCGAACTTCAGGTGTTTGCGGGGTTATCAGAAAAATATTTTGCAAATTATACTTCTCAAATAGTTTTTTATAATCCTCTTCATATTCGCGTATTGGTAAATCAGGAATTATCAAAGCATCAAAGCCATTTTCGGAAGCACGCTTCAAAAAATTTTCTACACCATATTGCAAAAGCGGATTCAAATACCCCATCAATACGACGGGTATAGAAATAATTTTTCTTAATCCTTTAGTCTGCTCAAATAACAAATCCAAATTCATTCCGTTTTTCAGCGCCACTTCACTACTATGTTGTATAACTCGTCCGTCTGCAAGAGGATCTGAGAAAGGCATACCTAATTCCACCATATCAACCCCGTTATTTTCTAACGCAGATAAAATATCCATTGTATTGTTCAGCCCGGGGAAGCCTGCGGTGAAATAAATCGATAAGATATTTTTGTTTTTCTTTTCGAAGAGGTTCTTAATTCTGTTCATCTCAATTAGTTTATATGTTTCATATATGTTTCCAAATCCTTATCTCCCCTTCCGCTCAAGTTCACAACAATGTTTTCATTCTTCCCGAATTTTATTTTCTCCAATACAGCTAAAGCGTGAGAGCTTTCTAATGCCGGGATAATTCCTTCCAGTTTACAGAGTAAAAATGCTGCTTGCAGTGCTTCATCGTCAGTAATACTGTAAAATGTAGCGCGTTTTGTTGCATTTAAATGCGCGTGCAAAGGACCAATTCCCGGATAATCCAATCCCGCCGAAATACTGTAAGGCTCGGTAATTTGCCCGTATTCATCCTGCATAAGCATAGTTTTGCAAGCGTGTATCACACCCGGAGTACCGATACCAAGAGTTGCCGCGGTGCGCCCCGTATCAATTCCTTTACCTGCTGCTTCTGTTCCTATTAATTTTACTTCGGGAGAATCCATAAAATGATAAAACGCTCCGGCCGCGTTACTTCCACCACCTACACAGGCAATTACCGCGTCGGGGTTTTCTTTTCCTGTTTTTTCTAAAAGTTGTTTTTTTATTTCTTCGCTTATTACCGACTGAAATCTTGCAACCATATCCGGATAAGGATGCGGCCCAACCACAGAGCCGATTATGTAATGCGTGTTCTCAGGATTATTAATCCAATCGCGTATCGCCTCGTTAGTGGCATCTTTTAGAGTTTTACTACCGCAAGTAGCAGGAACAACTTTCGCCCCGAGCAATTTCATTCGCGCAACATTCGGTGCCTGCCTCGCCATATCCACTTCGCCCATATAAACGATACATTCTAAATTCATCAGCGCACAAACAGTTGCAGTAGCGACACCATGTTGTCCCGCTCCTGTTTCAGCAATGATTCTTGTTTTACCCAAGCGTTTTGCCAATAGAATTTGTCCGATAGTATTATTTATTTTGTGAGCTCCGGTATGATTTAAGTCCTCACGTTTTAAATAAATATTCGTATTGTATTTTTCTGACAATCGTTTTGCAAGATATAAAGGTGTTGGCCTGCCCACGTAGTTGTGCAATAAATCATCAAATTCCTTTTGAAAATTTTCATCGGAAATTATTTTCATGTAATTTTCCTGAAGCTCTTCCACATTTTTATAAAGAAGTTCAGGAATAAAAGCTCCGCCGAAAGCTCCGTAATAACCGAATTTATCTACTGTGTAATTCATTTTTTTAATTTTTCAATAAGCATTTTAATTTTCTTTTCATCTTTAACTCCCGGAGCAATCTCAAACTTACTGTTCACATCAAGTGCAACCACATTTGGGTGTAAAGATTGCAGATATAAAATATCTTCCGTAATATTTAAATTAAGGCCGCCACTGAGAAACACCGGTTTATTCAATATATACTCGTCCAATTTTTCATGGTTAAATGATTTTCCGCTTCCCCCATAATTTTTACTTTTCGAATCAAAAAGGAAAAATTCACAATTCTGCTCATACGCTTTTGGAAAAGAAAAATCAAAAGTATCATCTACCTGAAATGCTTTAATCACCGGAACAACCTTGTTTATTCTTTTGCTAAACTCCGGGCTTTCATCACCATGAAGTTGAACATAATCCAACTCGTATTGCGAAACGCAATCAAGAATGTGCCCTTCGTTTTCATTGACAAAAACACCAACCTTTTTTGCTAAAGAAATACTTTTTACAAAATCGGCAGATAATTCTCCGATAAACCTTGGCGATTTATCATAGAATATAAAACCAATGTAGTCAGGCTTGCACTCCAGCACTTGTAAAATATTTTCGCGGTTGTTCAGTCCGCATACCTTTAACTTCATGCGTTTACTGTTTGCTTTTGCAAATGCTTCACTTCTTTTATAAAATTCATACAAGCTTGCTCGGGGCGACTATGTTTCATAAAAAATTCTCCCATTAAAAATCCTTTAAAACCTGCGTCTTTTAATTCAATCAATTGTTCCGCTTTATTAATTCCGCTTTCAGAAACTTTTACAGCTTCTTTCGGAAGTTTAGAAAAAATATTTATGGAATTCTGAAGAGAGATTTCCATCGTTTTAAGATTGCGGTTATTTATTCCTACAATTTGAATTTCGGGAATTATTTTATCCAACTCTTCTTCGCCATGAATTTCCAATAAAACTTCAAGGCCTGAGTCATTTGCGAGTTTGGTATAATTTTTAATTTGCTCTTTTGTTAATATTGCCGCAATTAACAATATTACATCGGCACCTATACTTTTTGCTTCTGTAATTTGATATTCATCAATGGTGAAGTCTTTACGTAAAATCGGGCAAAAATTAAATTTCCTTGCGGCAGTCAAATCCTCGCTCTTACCACCGAAAAAATTTGTGTCGGTTAAAACAGAAAGTGCGCTGGCACCGGCCTGCATATAGCCAATAGTAGTTCTTTCTATATCCGCGTATTTATTTATAAATCCTTTAGACGGAGATTTGCGTTTAAACTCCGCTATAATTCCTGTCAAATCATCGCGCATTAAATATTTTTTAAGCGAAACTGGATTTGAGTTGAAGTAAATACTTTTTTCCAGTAATTTTACCGGGAAGAGTGATTTACGCTCTTCTACTTCTTTCTTTTTGAAAGCTACTATCTCCTGCAGAATATCCATTTTATTGATTATTGATTAAATTGGTAAATGAATGAAAGACTTTTCCTGAGCGGATTACTTCTCTTGCTTCTCCCAAACATTCCGGAACAGGTTTATTAGAATAACAATGCATCGCGTAAGCTGTGTTAATTGCTAAAACTTCCGTTTGCTCTTTTGTTCCTTTGTTTTGAAGAATATCTGTAAATATTTTTGCAGCCGCTTCAACGGTATCTCCGCCGAATAAACTTTCTTCGCTTATGGCAGGTAAACCAAACTCCGAAGGGCTTGTTAACTGCTCTCCTTTCTGAGTATAAACTTTAAAATCCGAAGTGCCGGAAATTTCATCGTAACCATCCAACGAATGAACAATGCAATATGATTGATTCTCATCCTGCAAAAGATAATGATAGACGCGGGCCAGTTCCAGATTATAAACCCCAACCATCTTATGAGAAGTACGCGCCGGATTTACTAAAGGGCCAAGCATATTGAAAAAAGTTTTTACTCCCATTTCCTTACGTACGGGAGCCACATGTTTTAAAGCCGGATGAAACAGGGGTGCGTGCATAAAACAAATATTGTGTTTATCCAATTGCTTTTTAAGTGAATCAACATTATTTGAAAATTTATACCCTAAATATTCCAACACATTTGAAGAACCACTTACCGAAGAAACTCCGTAATTACCGTGCTTGGCAACTTTTACTCCGCAAGCCGCCGCAACAAAAGCAGAGAGCGTTGAAATATTAAAAGTATTTTTAGAATCACCGCCGGTTCCGCAAACATCAATACTTGGAATTTCAATGTTTACAGGAACACATAATTCCAATAAAACATCCCGGTAGCCACCCAGTTCCTCAACGCTTATCGGGCGCATTAAATAAACCGTGAGTAAAGAAGCGGCCTCAGCAGCATTTGCTTTTCCTTCCGAAATTAAAAGCAACACTTCTCTCGCCTCCTGTTTAGTAAGCGTTTGACTCTCGTATAATTTTTTTAAATACTTTTTCATTTTATATTTTCCCTTTGAAATTATCAGCCTGTTCCACCGCAGCGGGATGTTGAAGGCCTAACTAAAAACCCAATTCTTAATAATCTGCTCACCATATTCAGATAAAACGGATTCAGGATGAAACTGCACACCTTTTACTTTATATGTTTTATGTTTCAGCGCCATGATGTTTCCACTTTCATCGGTCGCAGTAACATCAAAGCAATCAGGTAAACCATTTGTGTCAACAACCCAGGAATGATATCGGCCTGCTTTAAATTCTTTCGGACAATCTTTAAATAGAACATCCTCTTTTAATAATTGGACGGGTGTTGCAATACCGTGATACACGTTGTCAAGGTTTTTCAATTTTCCGCCAAATGATTCTCCGATAGCCTGTAAACCGAGGCATACACCCAAAATATCTTTCTTGCCTCCGTATTCTTTAATGACATCCGGTAAAATTCCTGCTTCATTGGGCAAACCCGGGCCGGGCGATAAAAGTATTTTATCGTACTCATCGATTTTTTTTAATTCAATCTTATCGTTGCGATGTACTTCAACCGGAAAATCACAAGCTTTCTCAAGCAGATGAACCAGATTGTAAGTGAAACTATCGTAATTATCCAATACTAAAATTTTCATACTAACTCTTTTTTAATTTTTACAATTTTATCTTTTGAAGCCAGCTCGACTGCTTTTCGCAATGCTCCTATTTTATTAAATACTTCATTTAATTCGTTTTCTTCAACTGAAGAATCAACAATTCCCGCGCCTGCTCTGTAAAACAATGAATTATTTTTACTCAAAAAAGTGCGAATCATTATGGCGTGATTCAATGAACCGTCTAAGCCGATTAATCCAACCGCCCCGCCATAAAAACTACGCGAAGTTTTTTCATATGCATCTATCAATTGCATTGCTTTATGTTTTGGCGCGCCTGACAGTGTGCCTGCGGGAAAAGAATCACACAAAACTTTAAAAGCGGAAGAATTTTCTTTTAATACGCCCGTAACTTTTGAAACCAAATGTATCACGTGCGAATAAATCTGCGCCTCTTTCAGTGTTTCCACTTTCACTTCTTTACAATGCCTGCTTAAATCGTTACGTGCCAGATCAACCAACATCATATGCTCGGCATTTTCTTTCTTGTCATTCTGTAAACGCTCTACAGATTTTAAATCTTCCGCATCATTCTCTGTACGTTTGTATGTTCCTGCAATCGGATGAATTTCCGCTTTGTTATTTTCAACTACCAATTGCGCTTCGGGTGAAGAACCGAAGAATTTAAAATTTCCGTAATCAAAGTAGAATAAATAGGGAGAAGGATTCACTCTTCGTAACTGACGATACGCGTTAAATTCATCGCCTTTAAATTTTCTTTCAAACCTTCTTGATAATACCAATTGAAAAACATCTCCGAGCCTGCAATGTTTTTTCGCTTCTTTTACCATTGCAACATATTCTTCATCCGAATTATCGGAGATTTCATTTTCATCCGCTTCAAAGGAAAATTCGGCAACTGTTTTATTAATCAGTAAATTTTCAATCTCCGTAAATTGTTTCTGCAGATCCTTTTCATTTTCCGAATTACAGGTAATAACAACCTCATCGTTAAAATGATTAATTACAATAATATTTTTATACAAAGAATAAATTGCCAAAGGAATTTCTGTTTCCGCTGCTGAATTTTTCAGTTCAATATCTTCCATCAATTGCACCGCATCATATGAAGTATATCCAAAAAGTGATTGCCCCGCTTCCGCGTCATAACTCTTAATAAATTTTTCTATTTCGATATTCAAATCTTCAGGCGCAGCTAAGCGTTCCGTAATTTTATTTTTAAGAATTACTTCGTCTTTCTTAATAACTATCGTTGATAGCGGTTCAAAGCAAATAAAAGACCTGCTGTTCTTGCCCGAATGGTAATCCGAGCTCTCCAATAAAAGCGGCTCGCGGTACCTGTCGCGTATTTTTAAATAAATACCCACCGGCGTAAGCAGGTCGCCGCTTATTTTTCCGGTAAGTGTATGTATTTTAATTTTTTTCATTTTTTCCTTATTTCATTTAGCTCGTGTGGGTGAAAATAAAAAGCCCGTTGCTTTGTGAACAACGGGCTTCAAAATTTTTTCTGCCTTACTAAATACTTAGCCGTTCACAACTTTTGTTGTAAACCACCACCATGCATTTTGTAAGTTATTTGCTTTCATTACGCCGACAAATATAAAGCAATTCAAATTCAATTTCCAAATTTTTGTTTAATTCATCTTATTATTAAGCCATCTGTCTCCTTAAAAACCAACATTTTACATTAAAAACTGCTATTACGCAAAAAATGCCGTATTTTGACGAAATTTTTAAATTATGAAGAAACTGATTATACCTGCTTTATTTATGGCAACTCTTAACCTTTCAGCGCAGGTTTCCGGAATTAACCTCGCTAATATTGATAAAAGTGTTGACCCGCGCGACGACTTTTACCAATTCGCAAACGGAACCTGGTTAAAAAACACGCAAATTCCCGGCAACGAATCGAGTTGGGGAAGTTTTAATGAAATTGTTGACCGCAATTACGATAACCTGAAAAAAATTCTTCAGGAATGTGCCGCTGATAAAGCCGCCAAACCCGGAAGCAACCGCCAGAAAATAAAAGATTTTTATTTGTCGGGTATGGATACTGTAAAACTTGAGAAAGAAGGTTACACACCCATCGAACCTATGCTGGCGCAGATTGATAAAATGGCAAACACTACGGATATGTTCAAAACCGTTAGCGAATTTCATTATAAAGGGATTGCATGCCTTTTTGCTTTTTATGTTTATGCCGATTTAAAAAACTCAGTACAAAACACACAGTACTTTAGTCAGGCCCAATTGGGTTTACCTGATAAAATGTTTTATACCGATGCCAAATATGAAAAAATCCGCGAAGCGTATAAAAAACACCTGGAGAATCTTTTTGTTTTAATCGGCCAGGCACCTGAATCCGCTAAAAAAAACGCTGAGATCGTTTTCAATCTTGAAAGCAAATTTGCGGAAGTTTCGATGGGACGCCTTGAATTACGCAACCAGGAAGCCCAGTATAACAAATTTACCAAAGATGAATTCTTTAAGAAAAGTAACAATCTTGATTTTACAAATTATTTAACTTCTTTAAAAGTTAAAACTCCCTTTACAGAAGTGATTGTAGGACAGCCTTTGTTTTTTGAGAAATTAAACGGGATGATTAAATCTGTTCCGCTGGAAGACTGGAAAGTATATTTAAAATGGAGATTACTGCATGAAGCTGCACCGTATTTAAGTCCCGCTTTCGAAAAAGAAAATTTTTCTTTTTACGGGACAGTTATGTCCGGGGCGAGAGAAATGAAACCTCGCTGGAAAAGAACTTTACGCACTATTGACGGCAACGTTGGCGAAGCTTTAGGACAAATTTTTGTAGATAAATACTTTAATGCCGACGCCAAAAAGAAAGTGAATACTATGGTTGATAATCTTTTTGCAGCTTTTAAACAACGCATTGAAACCCGCGATTGGATGAGTGCCGAAACAAAACAAAAAGCTACCGAGAAACTGGGTAAGATTACCCGCAAACTCGGTTTTCCGGATAAATGGAAAGATTATTCGACATTGACTATAAAAAATGATGCCTACATAGATAACATTTTCCGTTCGAGCGAATTCAGCATGAATGAAATGTTGGGTTACATCGGCAAACCGGTTGATAAAACCAAATGGGGAATGACTCCTCCGACTGTGAACGCATATTACAATCCACCCAATAACGAAATCGTTTTTCCGGCAGGAATTATGCAACCTCCATTCTTTAACCCGGCAGCTGATGATGCAATGAATTACGGAGTGATGGGTGCAGTAATCGGGCACGAATTAACACACGGTTTTGATGATCAGGGTTGCAAATTTGACGGAAACGGAAACATGGTAAACTGGTGGACGGATGCAGATAAACAAAAATTTGATGCGCGTACCGCAGTAGTTCGCGATCAATTCAGCGCTTACGTGGCTATTGATACCTTGCATGTAAACGGACAACTTACCTTAGGTGAAAATATTGCTGACCTGGGCGGATTAACTATGTCGTATTACGCATATAAAATGTCTTTAGGCGGAAAAAAATCTGCAGTGATTGACGGATACACAGGCGAGCAACGTTTTTTTATTGCCTGGGCGCAGGCCTGGAAAATTTTGATGCGCCCTGAGTTTATGAAACAAATGATTGCAACAAATCCGCACTCGCCCGGTAATTTCAGGGCTAACGGGCCGCTTACAAATATGAAAGAGTTTTATGAAGCCTTTGATGTGAAAGAAAATAATAAAATGTACAAACCGGCAGATAAACGTGCGGAAGTTTGGTAGAAAGTCATTCTGTTCCTCCGAGGCGGGATGAGAATCTGAAGCTGAATAAAATTTAGTTTATCCTTTTTAGTAAACACATATAAAAACCATCGAATCCCTCAGAAGGATAGATGGTTTTTTCTTTTATAAAAGAATAGTTTTTATTCGTTTCTAAAAAAGCTTCTACCTGTTTTTGGTTTTCTCCCGGTAAAATACTACAGGTGGCGTATACCATTAGCCCACCCGGTTTTAAGATACAACTGTAATTTTGTAAAATAGTTTTTTGCTTTTGCTTTATTTCCTCAATTCCTTTCAAACTTAATTTCCATTTCGCATCCGGATTACGTTTTAAAACGCCAAGTCCGCTACAAGGAACATCGAGTAGTAAACGATCAGCTTTGCCTTCTAAATCTTTTATAGTTTTTTCTGATATGATTACTTTTGCGTCAATGGTAGTTACGCTGGCACGTTGGGCGCGACGTTTTAATTCTTCCAATTTTCCTTCTTCTACATCCAGGGCTATAAGCTTTCCTTTATTTTGCATTAATGCAGCGATGTGCAAAGTCTTCCCTCCTGCTCCTGCACAAGCATCTACTACGAACATACCTGGTGCAGGTTCTAAAAACTTTGCGACCAATTGCGAAGAAGCATCCTGAATTTCAAAATAGCCATTCTTAAATAAAGGAGAGGTAAAAATATTTTTTCTTTCTTGTAAAACAAGAGCTTCTCCGTATTCGGGCAATAAAACAGTTTCCGTTCCTTCTTCATTTAGTTTTGCTTTTAAACTTTTTGCATTTCCTTTTAAAGTATTCGCACGCAAAACAACCGGGGCTTGTTCATTTAAAGCAGCCAATTCTTTGCTCCATTTATTTCCTAATTCAGTCTGTCCTAATTCATCCAGCCAATCCGGCACCGATTGAAAAACAGCGCGTATATTTTTTGCTTCGTTCCATTTTTGTTCAATCGATTTTTTATCAATTCCTTTAAACTCCTCCCACGCAGGTAAATCAGAATCGTGTAAAATTAAATAGACGCCGATTAATTTATAAAAATCAGTTGAGTTACCGCTTAATTCCTGCAACAAACGATAATTACGTACAATATCATAAGTGGTTTCGGCTACAAAACGGCGGTCGCGGGCACCCCATTTTTTCTGGTCTTTAAATAAAAACTCAATGACCCGGTCGGCATAACGGCCTTCGTTAAAAATTTTTTCGAGGGATTGAACGACGCCTTCAACCAGATTTTTGTATATTTTCACTTAATCTATTTTAAGGTGCAAATGTAATTAAAACGTACCTTTGTTCCTTGTAAAATGAAAATTGATTTTAATTTGCATAATTGTTTTGTAATTGCTGGTCCGTGCAGTGCCGAAAGCCATGAACAAGTAATGCAAACTGCCGGGCAAATTTCATTTAATAAAAAAGTAAATGCCTTGCGCGCAGGTGTATGGAAACCACGTACTCGTCCGGGAAGCTTTGAAGGTAGTGGAGATAAAGCTCTTCCTTGGTTAAAAGAAGCGCAAGAAAAATTCAATTTACCTGTAACTATAGAAGTAGCGCAACCCGAACACATTGAAGCTGCTTTAAAACATAACATCAACTTTTTTTGGATCGGAGCACGCACTACTGCAAATCCGTTTTCGGTACAGGAATTAGCCGAAGCACTGAAAGGAGTTGATTGTACAGTAATGGTAAAAAATCCCATTCATCCCGATTTGCAATTGTGGATCGGAGCGATTGAGCGTGTTATGCAAATCGGAGTAAAAAATATTGCGGCAATCCATCGTGGTTTTCATACTTCAGCAAAAAATACTTTCAGGAATACACCTATGTGGCAAATTCCTATCGAATTGAAAGTACAGTTTCCACATTTACCAATTATTTGCGATCCCAGTCATATTTGCGGAAGAAGAGATTTGATTTTTGATGTATCGCAAAACGCACTGGATTTAGGAATGAACGGATTGATGATCGAAACACATACTAATCCGGATATAGCGCTAAGCGACAAAAATCAGCAAATTACTCCTAAACAATTAGAAGAAATTCTGAATAATTTGCAAATAAAAGAAAAATCTACAGCCAACCCTGTTTTTAATCAGCAGTTAACTAATATCCGTAACGACATTGATAAAATCGACTTAGAAATTATTAATTTAGTGAAGGCACGCCTTGATTTAGTAGAAAAAATCGCTGCCGAAAAAAAACAAAAACATGTTACGGCTTTTCAATTAGAACGTTATATCAATATTTTAAAAAGTCGCGGGCAGTGGGCCAATGAAAAAAATCTTACCAAAGATTTCATTGAGAAATTGTACCAACTTATACACGAAGAATCTATCCGGACGCAGATTGAGATTATGAACGGGAAGAAATAATTCTCAATCGGCCGCAATAATTTTTATTTCCGTTCTCCTGTTCCGCGCATGAAGAATTTCCTGCTCCTGCTTGTTTTTCACTTTTTTTATTTGTTCATCGGAAATCAATAGCTTCCTTTCTCCCCACCCCTTTGCAATAATCCGGTCGACGCTTATTCCTTTTTTAATCAACGAATCGGCGATACTCTGAGCCCTGTTTTGAGTCGGTTTACTGCAACTTCTGTTTGGCCGGCTGTCTGAATGCACGTCAATTTCAATCTTAACCTTTGCATTCCTTACCATAAATTCATATAAAGAATCTACCGACGGCATGGTTTCCGGTTTTATTTTAGCTTTATTAAGTTCATAAAGTATTTGCAACCTGTGAATTTGGCCAACACTTACACTTGTATCTGCAAAAGAGAAGTATCTGCTGTTTTGCGAGAGGCAAACATCAGAGCTCAGTAACCCGAGTAAAAGAAAAACGAATCGCTTGATAATCATAGCAGAACAATATAAACAAAAATAGAAAAATTATCCCTATTTATTGCCTGTTGCCCATTTACTTTCTACTTTTACCTCATGCTTACAAAAGACGTCCCTAAAAAATTATTTTTGCTTGATGCATACGCGCTTATTTACCGCGCCTTTTTTGCTTTCAGCAATAACCCCCGCATTAACTCGAAAGGTTTAAACACTTCGGCCATTTTTGGTTTTACCAATACACTTCTTGAAGTTTTAAATAAAGAAAAACCCACGCACATTGCCGTTGTGTTTGACACTGCTGCGCCCACACAGCGACATACGGATTTTGAAGAATACAAAGCGCACAGGGAGGAAATGCCCGATGATTTAAAAAAAAACATTCCGTGGATTTTTAAATTATTGGAAGGATTTAATATTTATACATTAGGTATAGACGGATACGAGGCCGATGATGTAATCGGTTCGCTTGCACGCAGCGCCGAGAAAAACGGTTTCACAACCTATATGATGACGCCCGATAAAGATTACGGACAATTGGTAGATGAAAACACTTTTATTTATAAGCCCGCGCGTTTAGGAAACGGTGTTGAAATTTTAGACCAGGCCGCCATTTGCAAAAGGTGGGAAATAAAGAATGTTGGAGAGCTGATTGAGATTTTGGGATTGATGGGTGACAGTGCCGATAATATTCCGGGAATACCGGGTGTTGGAGAAAAAACTGCAATAAAATTTATTCATGAATTCGGCACTATTGAAAATCTTTTACAGAATACCGATAAGCTGAAAGGTAAAATGAAAGAAAAAGTGGAAGCCAATAAAGAGCTTGCCATTATGTCGAAAAAATTAGCTACGATAATTACAGATATACCTGAAGTAAAATGGGAAGAACTGGATTTATCGCGTAAAGAAATTAATAAAGATTTATTAACCGAAGTTTTTAAAGAACTTGAATTCAGAAACCTTGCTCTGAAAATTTTGGGAGAAGATATTCCGGGCACAAAAGAAATTACTGAAGAACAAAAGAAAGCAGTAACCGTTTCTAAAAAAGTGGCAAACTCGGCACAGGGAGATTTATTCGGCGAAACACAGGAAGAAGTAGCCGTTGCCGAAGAAGGAATAGAAGCGCCGAAGAATTACAAGACATCCAAAGACGTTCCGCACAATTATATTTTAGTTGATACTGCAGAAAAAAGAAAAGAGCTTATTGCCGTTTTGCAAAAGAGCGCTGAGTTTTGTTACGACAGCGAGACAACCTCGCTTGATACGCATGAAGCAGAGATTGTCGGAATGTCGTTTGCAGTGAAAGAATTTGAAGCGTATTATATTACTTTTCCTGCCGAACAGAAAGAGGCGCAAAAAATTGCCGATGAATTTAAGTCTTTATTCTCTGACGAGAGTAAAACACTTATCGGGCAGAACATAAAATACGATTTGGAAGTTTTAAAAAATTACGGAATTGAAATAAAAAATAAATTGTTTGATACCATGATTGCGCACTTCCTGATTCAACCCGAAGGACGCCATAATATGAATGTATTGGCACAAACCTATTTGAATTACAATCCGATCAGTATCGAAACTTTAATAGGCAAAGGCAAAAACCAAACCAGTATGCGCGACGCGGATATTGCTGCCATAACCGAATACGCTGCAGAAGATGCCGATGTTACCATACAATTAGAAAAAGTTTTTGCACCTCAATTGAAAGAAAATAAAGTAGAGAAATTATTCGGTGAAGTTGAAATTCCGTTGATACATGTGTTGGCCGATATGGAACGTGAGGGAGTAAAGATTGATGTAAAAGTTTTGAATGATTACTCGAAGGAACTGGAAAAGGATGTGATAAAAATTGATGACGAGATTCAGAAATTGGCGGGGACCCCGTTTAATGTCTCTTCGCCCAAACAAGTGGGAGAAATTTTATTTGAGTACCTGAAAATTATTGACAAGCCCAAGAAAACAAAAACCGGCCAGTATGCCACAGGAGAAGAAGTACTTGTAAAACTTACTGACAAGCACCCTATCGTAAATAAAATTTTAGAATACCGCGAGGTGCTGAAGTTGAAAAATACGTATGTAGATACTTTGCCTCTGCTTGTAAGTAAAAAAACCGGGCGCGTACATACATCATACAACCAGGTTGTGGCCGTTACGGGACGATTAAGTTCTGATAACCCGAATTTGCAAAACATACCTGTGCGTACAGAACGCGGGCGATATATACGTAAAGCTTTTATTCCACGTGACGGTGAGCATACTTTGCTGAGCGCCGACTACTCGCAAATAGAATTACGCATTGTTGCATCCATCAGTAAAGACCCGAATATGTGCGAAGCATTTAGTTCGGGAAAAGACATTCATACCGCAACCGCCGCGAAAGTTTACGGAATTGAAGAGAGTGAAGTAACCAAAGAAATGCGTTATAAAGCGAAGAGCGTAAACTTTGGAATTATTTACGGGCAAGGAGCTTTTGGTTTGGCAGAAAACATCGGCGTATCACGCACGGAAGCAAAACAACTTATTGATAATTATTTTAGGGAATATTCCTGCATAAAAAAGTACATGGACGACACCGTAAATTTTGCGCGTGAGAACGGTTACGTGCAAACTTTATTGGGAAGAAGAAGGTGGTTACGCGATATTACTTCGAATAACGCGGTAGTCCGTGGTTATGCTGAACGAAATGCTATTAACGCGCCCATACAGGGCAGCGCGGCCGACATGATCAAAATGGCGATGATTAAAATTGACGCGGAGTTTAAAAAGCAGAAATTTAAAAGTAAAATGATTTTGCAGGTGCATGACGAGTTGGTGTTTGATGTTTTCAAACCCGAATTGGAAACTGTAAAACCATTGATAGAACATCACATGAAAAATGCGTTAACCATTGATGTGCCCTTAGAAGTTGGTATGGGAGTTGGGGTGAATTGGTTGGAGGCGCATTAATATTCTGTTCTGTTACGTCATGCTGAACTCGTTTCAGTATCGCTTAATCTGAATGGTAGTAAATACATCAAGCGACCCTGAAAACAAGTTCAGGATGACAACATATACTTTCTATATGCCAAAAATTAACCACCCCGAATTAATTGATTTGCTGAAACAAGCTTACTCGGCCGAGAAAGCCGCAGCTTTTGCTTACCAGGGCCATGCCGCATCGGTAAAAAATGCGGAAGAGAAAAAAAATATACACCAGATAGAAATTGACGAGTGGAACCATCGCAAGGAAGTAATGGACATTATGAAAGAATACGATGTGCCGGTTTCTGAATATTATGAATTTCGCTTTCATGTTATCGGAAAAATAATTTCGGGAAGTTGTTATGTGATTGGCTGGTTTATGCCTTTTTATTTTGCGGGACGTTTGGAAAGTGGCAACGTTTGCGAATATTTCAGGATGAAGCAATATTTTAATTCTTTAGGAATTACAAAACACGACACTATTTTGTACGAAATGGGCATAAAAGAAAAAGAACACGAGGTTTATTTTTTAGAACAAATAAAACACAGCAGGATGCTGCCCTTTTTTGAATGGCTTTTTTCGTGGGGAGGCAAAAAAAGTTTTAACAACGTCGATTTAGACAAAAAATACCCGGTGGAAGAATCAGCTCATTATTGCAAAAAGAATGGCTGATTTAATACGAAGCCTTAAGCGTTAGGGATACGAAAGGTTTAACCCTGTAGGAACGAGGAGGCCGCGGCCTGGCCACCCCCTGTTGTTTGGGGCGGAACGCCCAAATCACTTTCAAGTATTTCCCCTCTTCTTCAAACAAAAAATCCTTATATTTGTAGGGTATGAAGCTTAAAAACCTCTTTACAGCAGCCATTTTAACCGCAACTCTTGTTTCCTGCGGAAATGACGGCACGAACGATGAAACTCTTGGAGAAACTTCGGACACCGCGAATGCCAAAACCATTGAGAAACAAAAAATAAGTGCTCAAAACGTATTTAATTCGATACCCGGCCCTACCGAGTTGGGAAAGCTGGTTGATGAAGCGGGTTTAGATTACGATGCAGCCCTGTTAAACAACCCCGATGATGTAAACAAATACTTATCGGATAATTTCAAAGCGTTGAACCTGGGGGTATACGGTGCCGATATGGCCTACGCCAACATTCACCAACAATCGCAGGAATCTATGCTGTTTTTAAAATGCGTGAATTCGCTTTGTAAAAGTTTGGGCATAGCAGGTGTGTTTGATGAAAAAACGGTTGACCGCTTAGAAGCCAATAAGGATAACAAAGATTCTTTGCTTACTATAATTAATAAATCTTTTTTACAGGCCGACCAGTTTTTGCGCGATAACCAAAGGCCGCACACTTCTTCTTTAATGGTTGCCGGCGGATGGATTGAAGGTTTATACTTATCTGCCAAGGTGGGAACGCAAAGCAAGAGTAAAAAATTTATTAAAAAAATGAGTGAGCAAAATCAATCGCTTACCGATTTAATTACATTGGTAGAAACCGCCCATGTAACCGGCGGCGGCACTTTTATTTTAGAAGGGCTGAAAGATTTAAAAACCTCTTATGCAAAAATACCGTCCAACATGACCATGAAGGACAGTATGCTTACGGAAATTGACCAAAAGGTGAGCGCCCTGCGCAAAAAAATAATTCTGCAATAATCATTTATTTTTTCAGAAATTAGTCCCGTTAAAACAACGGGATTTTTTATGCTTACCATTAATCCGAAAGAAGTAACACAACAACAACTGCATGGCTATTTGTTAGGAGCCGTTGGCCCACGCCCTATTGCTTTTGCAAGTACAATTGATAAGGACGGGCATCCGAATTTGGCGCCATTCAGTTTTTTTAATGTGTTTTCGTCTAACCCGCCCATTGCTATTTTCTCGCCTAACCGTGGTGGTAAAACCGGCACTACCAAACACACGCACGAAAATGTGAAGGAAGTACCCGAAGTGGTTTTAAATATTGTAAACTACAACATGGTTCAGCAAATGAGTCTTTCAAGCAGTCCGTACGCAAAAGGTGTGGACGAGTTTGTAAAAGCGGGATTTACAAAATTGGACTCTGTATTGGTAAAACCGTTCCGCGTTGCCGAAGCGCCGGTAACGATGGAATGCAAAGTGAACCAGGTAATAGAAATGGGTGAACACGGCGGCGCCGGAAATTTAATTATTTGCGAAGTAATTTTGATACACATAAAAGAAGAAGTGTTGGATGAAAAAGGAGTAATTGATCAAAAAAAAATAGACCTTGTGGCCCGCATGGGCGGAAACTGGTATTGTCGCGCGCACGGCGATGCTTTGTTTGAAATTGCAAAACCCCTTACCACTTTGGGTATTGGTGTTGACCAGATACCCGAAAAAATAAAAAACAGTAAAGTATTGACGGGCAATAACCTGGGACAATTAGGCAACGTAGAGCACCTTCCTACGGCAGAAGAAATAGCGGCCTACAAGGCAGAAAGCCAGCTAAAATTCGGCAGCGAAGCCGCCTTGCATGGTTATGTGCAAACCTTACTGGATGTGAATAAAGTGGCCGAAGCGTGGAAAGTTTTATTGGCTAACCAATGAAATATTGATTAATTTTAAAGTTCAAATTTTTAACTAAAATATCATGGAAGTAACAGGAATTCTGAAAGTAAAATTCGATACGAATGTAGTGAGCGAGCGTTTTAAAAAACGTGATTTTGTTTTAACCGTTGAACCCGGTTCACCTTACCCCCAACACGTAAGTTTTCAATTAGTGCAGGATAAAGTAAGTATGCTTGATAATTTTAATGTGGGCGACGAAATAAAAGTATTATTTAATTTAAAAGGCCGCGAGTGGACATCTCCGCAAGGCGAAGTAAAATATTTTAACACGATTGATGCCTGGAGAATGGAAAAAGTTGGGCAGGGACAGAGTCAATCGCAAGCAAGCAGCAACAACGCGGGTAATATGGAGAACAACAACCCTCCGGTGTTTACCAGCACTTCTGCAGATGATGATCTACCGTTTTAAGGTAAGAAGTACGAGGTGCGAGGAACGAAATTTCTGACCTCGTACTTCGTCCCTCGTCCCTCTTATGAACAAGTTACTACTCATATACACCGGCGGGACCATTGGCATGATGCAGGATGTTAAAAGCGGTACGTTAAAGCCCTTTAACTTTAAGCACCTCACCAAACAAGTACCTGAGCTAAGCCGTTTTCAATTAGATTTACATTCTGTTTCGTTTAAGAAACCAATTGACAGCAGCAATATGCATCCCCGCATTTGGGTTGAGCTTGCTGAAATCATTGAAAAAAATTATAACGATTACGATGGCTTTGTAATTCTGCACGGAAGCGATACGATGGCTTACACAGCTTCGGCGTTAAGTTTTATGCTGGAGAATTTAAATAAGCCTGTTATACTTACCGGTTCGCAACTGCCTATTGGTATTATCCGTACCGACGGAAAAGAAAATTTAATTACTGCGATTGAAATTGCTGCGGCAAAAAATAAAAACGGAAAACCGTTAGTGCCCGAGGTTGCCGTTTATTTTGAATACGAATTATACCGAGGTAACCGCACACTGAAATATAATTCAGAACATTTTGATGCATTTCAGTCTCCTAACTACCCGGTGTTGGCCGAGGCGGGCGTGCACATTAATTATAATTTTAATGCCATCTCGCATCCGAGCAATAAAAAATTGCAGGTACACAAAAATATTGATAACGATATTTTAGTTTTTAATTTATTTCCGGGTTTTTCTAAAAAAATTACGCAAGCCGTTTTAAACACGCCGGGAGTAAAAGCGATTGTACTGCACAGTTTTGGTGCCGGCAATGCTCCTACCGACGAGTGGTTTATTGAATTACTGAAAAAAATAATTGATAAAAACGTTATAGTTTACAACGTAACGCAGTGTTTGGAAGGCCGCGTAATACAAGGCAAATACGAAACCAGCTCTCAGTTGCAAAAAATCGGTGTTATCAGCGGGGAAGACATTACCCTTGAGGCCGCCGTTACAAAACTCATGTTCTTATTAGGCCAAAAACTTCCGCTGCAAAAAACCAAAAATTTATTAGGCATTAATTTACGCGGGGAGATTTCTTAATTTTTTAGTTAACATGCTTATCAATGAAATCCTTTCTCCTCCTCCTGTTTTTTACGATCCTTACAAGTGTTCCCGCATTTTCACAAACGGATACAACTTCTTCCTCGTGGGAAGCGTTACAAAAACAAGGGCACGATAAAGCGCAGAAAAACAAAATACACAAGTTTGGTTGTTCCGTTTTTGGCGGACTTGGAAGTGGAGGAAATGATAAAACAAACGGTTTTTCGGGAGGAGGAAGTGCGAGGGTACATTATAATTTCCATACCCTAAACGCATACGCTGTTTCAACTAACAGGTTAGAATATCACGGACAACAAAGTGATAACCCCACTTTAACTTCAAGTCTTTGTGGCTTAACTTACGGGGCCGGCTTATATGAAGATAATCTTTCTCTTTCTGCAGGATTGGGAATCGGATATTCGGCAGTGAGGGCGAGTACAGGAGGAGGAATTAGCTACAAAGAATATTATTATAACAAACTGGGAGTCTGCTTTAGTGGACAATTTTCTGTACACGGAAAATACATTGGTTTCGGATTTCAGGTATATTACAACTTTAATAGTTCCGGCACCGATTATTCCTATTTATTCGGAATTGAAATAAGAATTTGGTAGTTTTTTCTTATTCTTTTTTGTCATTCCGAGCCCCGCAGTTCTGCGAGGAATCTTGTATTTAACAGCCGGATGCTTCATGAACAACACCGCCAAGGCGGACTCTGCATGGCACCCTATAAATTAGAATGACAATAATTTTATTTAACAAACCTGAAACTATTACCCAGATAACGCGCAGAATCTCCCAATTGTTCTTCGATGCGGAGTAATTGATTGTATTTTGCAATCCTGTCGCTGCGGGAAGCAGAACCGGTTTTAATTTGTCCGCAATTTAAAGCAACCGCTAAATCAGCAATGGTAGTATCTTCTGTCTCGCCACTTCTGTGACTCATTACCGAAGTATAACCATGCATATGCGCCATGTTAACGGCTTCAATGGTTTCGGTTAAAGTTCCGATTTGATTTACTTTTACTAAAATTGAATTGGCCGCGCTTTTATTAATTCCATCGGCAAGGCGGTTTACATTGGTAACAAATAAATCATCACCTACTAATTGAATGCTGTCGCCTACTTTTTCGGTTAAAGAAATCCATCCGTCCCAATCGTCTTCGGCACAACCGTCTTCAATAGAAATGATGGGGTATTTTTTACACCAGTCCGCCCAATAATCAACCATTTGTGCTGAAGTTAATTCATCACCTGTCGATTTTTTAAATTTGTAAACTTTTTTCTTTGCGTCATAAAATTCAGAAGCGGCGGCATCCATGGCTATATAAATATCTTCTCCCGGCTTGTAACCCGCGGCTTCGATAGCCTGCAATACATATTTAAGCGCCTCTTCGTTTGATTTTATATTTGGAGCAAATCCGCCTTCATCACCAACGTTGGTAGAAAGCCCTTGTTTTTTTAATACTGCTTTTAAATGATGGAATACTTCTGTTCCCATTCGTAATCCTTCAGAAAAACTTTCTGCGCCAACGGGCATCACCATAAATTCCTGGAAATCTATTCCGTTATCGGCATGTGCGCCGCCGTTTAAAATATTCATCATAGGAATAGGAAGCAGATTTGCATTTACTCCGCCGATGTAACGATACAAGGGTTGGCTAAGGGCTTCAGCTGCAGCCTTTGCACAAGCTAAAGAAATACCTAAAATAGCATTGGCTCCTAAACGCGATTTATTTTCGGTGCCGTCAATTTCCTGCATTTTAGCGTCAATCTCATTTTGATTAAAAATTTGTATCCCCTTTAAGCCTTCCAGTAAAATGGTGTTTACATTTTCAACGGCCTTCTGCACACCTTTACCCATGTATTGGGTTTTATCACCATCACGAAGCTCAACTGCTTCATGTGTGCCGGTTGAAGCACCTGAAGGCACAGCTGCACGGCCCACATGGCCGGTATCGGTAAACACTTCAACTTCTACGGTGGGGTTACCACGCGAGTCTAAAATCTGGCGGGCCTGTATGTGATAAATGAAAGCCATAATTGAAAATTTTGCACAAAGATAATGGGGAATTAAGTCCCGATAGCTATCGGGATAAGAATTGTGGATTAAAGGTGAAAAATATCATCCTTTTTGTTTATTTGATAAAGTCGGAAATGTATTACCCTCTCCTTAAACAAGAAAGGGTGAAGTTTAATGATGCTTTCTGACGAATGGCATATTTTTCTTGTTAATAATATCAATTTCCATCATGCGCTTTTCCATTTCCACACGGCGCGGGTCTTTGCGGTCGATATCGCCCTTAATGTATTTTTCAATCATTAAGCTGACAATAGGTGCGGCGAATATTCCACCGAAACCACAATTCTCTACCACACAGGCAATGGCAATTTTAGGGTTGTCTTTGGGAGCGAAAGCCAGAAAAACCGCATGATCGGCGCCATGAGGGTTTTGCGCCGTACCTGTTTTTCCGCAAATCGGGATATCCTTTATGGCCGATAAGTAACCTGTACCACCGGGCTTCATTACTTTTTCCATTCCGTCAACCACAGGCAAAAAATATTGGCCCGGCACAGAACAGAAATTTTTCACCTGAAATTTCGAATCAGTTTTTTTGTCGGCACCAATTCCGCGAATGATATGTGGCGTGTAATAATATCCGCGGTTTGCAATACAAGCAACCACATTAGCCATTTGTACAGGTAGAATTGTTAACTCGGCCTGCCCGATACCCAATGAAACAACAGTATTTGCAAACCAGCGTCCTTCGCCAAAAACTTTGTTATAATATTTTGCAGTGGGTACGTTTCCTCCTAATTCATAAGGCAAATCGGAACCCAATTTATGCCCCACACCAAAACTCATTACGTTAGCCCGCCAATTATTATAACCATCGGAAAACGTTCCGCCCGGATGATGATCAACAATACTTTTAAAAACATAAGAAAAATAAGAATTACACGAAGCAGAAATTGCCCGGTCTAAATCACTGGCGCCGGAGTGGTGGCAATAAGGCTTGCAATGCATTGGCGGGTAACCGTGATTGCAAGGATAAACTGTTTGCGGAGTAAGTACTCCTTCTTTCAATCCAACCAAAGCATCAATTAATTTAAAAACGGAGCCCGGAGGGTAAGCACCCATCAACGCACGATTAAAAAGAGGGATTCCCAATGTATCTTTTTGTAAAATACCGTAATTTTTAGAACGCTCGCGGCCAACCATTAAATTGGGGTCGTATGTAGGACTGGTAACCAAACAAAGTATTTCGCCGGTAGTTGGATCGATGGCAACAATACTTCCTCTTTTTCCCTGCATTAATTTTTCACCGTACTCTTGTAATGCGCCATCAATGGTACAATACAAAGCTTTGCCCGGAATAGCCAATGTATCATAAGCTCCGTTCGCGTAGCGGCCCATTACCTTGTTGTTTACATCTACCATTTCTACTTTGGTGCCTTTTATTCCGCGCAATTCTTTTTCGTATGCCTTTTCAATTCCGCTTATTCCTATATAATCTCCTTCGTTGTAATACGGGTCCTTTTCCGCTTGTGCTTTATTTACCTCGCCGATATAACCCAATAAATGCGCAGCAATTTTTTTAGGATACCTGCGTATACTTCTTTTCTGAATAAAAAAACCCTGGAAGCGATACATTTTTTCCTGGAGCTTGGCATACGTCTCGGAAGAAATTTGCTTTTCGAAATATGACTCCTTGCGCGGAGTTTGCTTTGCTTTTTTCATCCGCTTCACAAATCCCGCTGTATCAATTCCGAGAATGGTGCAAAGCGCCGAAGTATCACAATAAGTAACATTTTTAGGAATGACCATTAAATCATACGCCAAATCATTCAGTAAAAGTAATTTTCCGGTGCGGTCGTAAATGTATCCGCGCACAGGGTATTCCGTACGATAACGGAATGCATTGTTGCGTGCATCCACCACCGATTGCTTATCGATAACCTGCATATAAAACAAACGGCAGATATAAATAATGGCAACGAGTGTAAAAACTCCGCCGATAATATATCTGCGACTTTCAAGCTGACGATTCCTGTTCATGCCAGTCGTTCGGAATTAGAGCGGTAAAACAAAAACTGCAACATGTACACAAATGCAAAAGTGGAGATTGTGCTGCAGGCAATCCGCAACATCGTCCTGAAGAATTCGCTAAATGAAAATGCCTCTATGTAAAACAAAACAAGGTGATGCGCAAAAATTAAAATCAGCGCGTAAGAAATAAACCATGCAGCTCCCATAAATGCCAATGTTGGTCTATGTGATTCGTCATAACCTTCGCGGGGTGATAATAATTTTAAAACAAACCCTCTTGCAAAGCCCATGAATACGCAGGCCGACGCATGCATGCCCTGCGTATCGTAAAACAAATCGATGAGCAAGCCGTAAATAAATGAAATCAGTAATACAAATGGTTTGTTGGTGTTAAAAGGAAGGAGTAAAATAAAAAGTACATAAGGGAAAAAAATAAAATACCGACCCAGGTTAATATTTTTTACAATAAGAACCTGCAGCAACAGCAATACAATAAAGCGTCCGATATTTTTAGTTACCTCATTTATCATCCTTGTCGTGCTTTTGCGATTTCAATTCTAAAGAGTCTTGCTCTGCTTTAAAAAAGTTTTTAATTACATACACATGGTTCAGTTTCCGGAATTGTGTAGTGAGGTTAATTTTCAAAGTAAAAAAAGCATCGCCGCTTTTTCGTTCAAAATGTTTTACGGTGCCAACCATAATTCCTTCCGGGAAAATGGATGAGAGAGCGCTGGTTACAATAGTATCACCCACTTTAAATTTAGCGTGAATTGGAATATCAGTTAAAGTGGCGGTCAGGTAATCATCATCTTTCTCCCAGTTAAGGGGGCCGTAGGAACCATCACGTTTTAATTTGCAGTTTACTTTTACGTCTTTGTGGAGAATAGAAAGCGCCGATGAATAATTTTCGGAAACATCTTTTACAATACCTACAATTCCTTCTGTGTTTATAATCGCCATATCGTGCACAATGCCCTGTGCTCTGCCGATATTAAGTGTAAGATAATTACTGCGGTAATTAGTAGAGTTATTAATTATTTTAGCCGGGAAAAAAGTATATTTTTGCTTATACAAAGTATCATTGCGTTCAAAGTTTTTAAGACTGATAAACTCGTACGAAGAAGAACGCATGATGTTTTTCAGCTTTGCGTTTTCGTTTGCCAGTTTTTGGTTCTCTTCCTTTAAAGAAAGATACTCCTTGGTATTTGAAACTACTTCATACGTTTTTGCGGATACCGCGTTTGCCGAATTGATGATATGCGTACTTTGAAAACTTCTGTTTTTAACCATTAATAAAACGCAAGCCGCCTGTAGCAAAATAAACAGCAGGTAATAATAATTTTTTATGGCAAAATTTAAAAGTGCGCGCAATTTTAATTATTGAGTTATTGAATAATCGAATTATTGATTTAAAATTGCTAAAAATTTGAATTTACAAAGCCTATTAAATATTGTATTTCTCAACTGAATATTGTTAGCAAGGTTGGTACTTATTAGTTTGAAAAAACTTACAATCAAAAAAATCAATAACTCTCCAACTCAATAACTATTTTATCAGGAACGGGAACCTGTGGATATTCTTAAGGGCGATACCTGTACCACGGGCCACGGCACGCAGCGGGTCTTCGGCAATATGTACGGGCAGTTTTGTTTTCATAGAGATACGTTTATCCAACCCACGCAATAATGAACCACCACCCGCTAAATAAATTCCGGTACGATAAATATCTGCTGAAAGCTCGGGGGGAGTCATCTCAAGCGCATTTAAGATCGCTTCTTCTACTTTAGAAATAGATTTATCCAAGGCATGAGCCACCTCCACATAAGAAACGTGAATCTCTTTAGGAATACCTGTCATTAAATCTCTTCCATGAACCGGGTAATCGGGCGGAGGGTTATCAATTTCAGTCATGGCCGCTCCTACTTCAATCTTAACACGTTCCGCAGTGCGCTCACCAATTAAAATGTTGTGCTGGCGGCGCATGTATTCTTCAATATTTGCTGTAAAATCGTCACCTGCAATACGAACTGATTTATCGCAAACAATACCTCCTAATGCTATAACCGCAATCTCGCTGGTACCACCGCCTATGTCAATAATCATATTTCCAACCGGCTCTTCCACATCAATACCCATACCCAGTGCGGCTGCCATCGGCTCATGAATCATATAAACTTCTTTTGCTCCCGCGTGCTCAGCACTGTCGCGTACGGCACGTTTCTCCACCTCAGTAATACCTGAAGGAATACAAATTACCATTCGTAAAGAAGGTTGAAAAAATTTACGGCCGGGGTTAATCATTTTAATCATCCCCTTAATCATTTCCTCTGCCGCCTGGAAATCTGCAATTACCCCGTCTTTTAGCGGACGAATAGTCTTAATATTCTCGTGCGTTTTACCATGCATTTGCTGTGCCTGTTTTCCCACGGCAATAATTTTACCCGTGCTGCGGTCAACCGCTACGATACTTGGTTCGTCTACTACCACTTTGTCATTACAAATAATGATGGTGTTGGCCGTTCCTAAGTCGATTGCGATTTCTTGTGTTAAAAAATTTATTAATGCCATATACCGAGTTATAGAATTATAGAGTTAGTGAATTATAGATTAATTGTATCTGTTTGCTTTTGCAGTTTTTCTTGATTTTGAAAATATTTTTATTAATTGACTTGCTTCATCAAAACAGTGTTTTAATTGCGCATTATTAACCAACTCCAATTCGGTAATTAGTTCCAACCAAAATAATGTTTCATCAGATTCTTCTACAACAATACTTAATTTAGAAAAAAATTCAGCGTCTGATCTGCCCCTGCACACAGCCCTGTAATTAGCCGCAGTTGAAGTTGCTGACCTTATTATTTGTCTTTTAATAATAACCGACTCTTCTTCTTTAGGGAAAGTACGACACAGCTTAACAATATCAATAGCAAATTTCTTTGTTCTGTTTTTAAGTTCTTCTGCAATATTATCCATAATCTATAACTTTATAATTCCTTAACTCAATAACTGGTCAATGTCTGAAATGTCTTACACCCGTCAGCACCATAGCCATATTGTGTTTATTGCAATACTCAATGCTGTCTTTATCTTTTATGCTTCCACCAGGCTGAACTACCGCCTTTATTCCTGCTTTGTCAGCAATCTCTACGCAATCCGGGAACGGGAAAAAAGCATCGCTTGCCATAACCGCTCCGTTTAAATCAAAACCAAAGTTCTGTGCTTTTACAATTGCCTGGCGTAAAGCATCCACGCGGGATGTTTGTCCTGTACCGCTTGCAATTAATTGATTATTTTTTGCAAAGACAATGGTGTTTGATTTTGTATGCTTCGCTAATTTATTCGCAAAAATTAAATCTCTTATCTGGTCTTTTGTGGGAGCGAGTGTTGTTGCGGGAGTAAAATCTTTTTCGGTCTCGGTTTTTAAATCGCGGTCCTGCTCAATAATTCCATTCAGCAAAGTGCGGAATGTTTTGGCATTATTTTTATTTGTTTTCTTGATAAGGATAATCCGGTTTGCTTTTGATTTTAAGATGTCCAGCGCTTTTGCATCATATGCGGGGGCAATGATTACTTCGAAAAATAATTTTGTTATTTCATTCGCACTTTCTTCATCTACTTTAGCATTGCAAATTAAAATTCCACCGAAAGCAGAGACAGGATCTCCTGCCAGAGCATCTTTCCACGCATCGATTAATTTAGGACGAGAAGCAATTCCGCAAGCGTTGTTGTGTTTTAAAATAGCGAATGTGGTATCGGTAAATTCTTCTATCAAATCAACGGCAGCATCTACATCCAATAAATTATTATACGAAAGTTCTTTTCCGTTTAATTTCTCAAACATTTCATCCAGCTTACCGTAAAAAATTCCTTGTTGATGAGGGTTTTCTCCGTAACGCAAAACATTGGCATTGTTCTCACTCGCTTTTAATACAGGCAATTTTTCTGCTTTATTGAAATAATTAAAAATAGCTGAATCGTAGTGACTGCTCATTGCAAAAGCTTTAGCGGCAAATCTTCTGCGGTCGGCAAAATCAGTAATTCCTTTTTTTGTTTCAAGCAATGAAAGTAAATCATTATAATCGTTACGTGAAGAAACAATCAGTACATCATTAAAATTTTTCGCCGCCGCACGAATTAGCGAAATTCCTCCGATGTCAATTTTCTCAATGATATCTTCTTCGGATGCGCCTTTAGAAACGGTTTCTTCAAAAGGATATAAATCCACAATTACCAAATCTATATTAGGGATTTCGTGCTTTTCCATTTGCGCAACATCACTTTGTAATCCGCGCCTTCCTAAAATTCCGCCAAAAATTTTCGGATGCAAAGTTTTTACGCGCCCTCCTAAAATTTCGGGAAAAGACGTAAGTTCCTCAACCGGAACAACAGGAATACTTAATTTTTCAATAAAGGTTTGCGTTCCGCCCGTGCTGTAAAGTGTAATACCTAAGCTGTGTAATTTTTTGATAACAGGTTCTAAATTATCTTTATAAAAAACCGATACTAATGCGCTCTTAATCTGACTTTGTTTGCTCATAACCAATGTAAAGGGCAAAATTAATCAATTATGCATGGTTTAAGGGCTAAAAACCCGATTGTTGAAAAAAGAACTGCCTTGTTAAAAACGCCTTATTTGCCGTACCTTTGCACTATGGCTGTTTATAGCGAAAAAGAAATATTATCCTTCCTTGAAGAAATTCCCGATCCCGAAATTCCGGTTATCAGTATAGTTGAATTAGGTGTTATCCGAAAGATAAAAAGCAGCGATAAAGGAGTGGAGATTGAAATCACCCCCACTTACAGCGGCTGTCCCGCCATGAAACAGATGGAAGACGATGTAAAGAGCACGCTAAAAGCTAAAGGCATTGAAAATATTGAGATAAAAATGGTGTATAGTCCGTCATGGACCACCGATTGGCTCAGCATCCAAGCCAAGGAAAAATTGAGGGAATACGGCATTGCCCCACCCAATGAAACTACGACTGATAAATCCTTTTTAACCGGTAAATCCAAGCAGGTAAAATGCCCCCGTTGCCACTCTTTAAATACAGAAATGGTCAGCCAGTTTGGTTCAACAGCCTGCAAAGCATTGTATAAGTGCAAAGACTGCCTTGAACCTTTTGATTACTTTAAGTGTATATGAAGCTTATTTGGTAAGCTTTTCCCTGAGAGCGCTAATTTTTTCAGAGATGGCTTTGAAATTGCTTTCCTTAATATCCTTTGGCTCAGCAATAGCATTGATTTCTTTATGGATAGCCGCTAAATCATCTTTTAAAGAAGTGGCCTCTTTGTTTGTTTTAAATTCCTCCAGCAAATCAATGATGTTTTTCAGGTAAAAACGTTGCTCCCACAGGTGTTTATAGGCACGGACTTTTTGCAGTGCATCTTTTTCTTCGGTACCGGTACGGCAAATCAGATGAAGAGCCTCTAACCAGCTTCCGGCAAAAATATAAGTTGCAGTTTCCACTCTTTGGTTAGTACGCAGATAAGAATCGCCTTTTACGTAAAGTTCATCAATTATACTTAACAAAGAATCCTTATTATTGATATTGGTTTCGGTGCGTTTGCCTATCATTTGGTCGAAGGCGGCTTTCATTCCCAAAGCATCAATTTCTACCATTGAGGTTTTGAGGTATTTCATTACATCAGCACCCTCGTTATTGGCAATGGCATAAGCCATATCCAGGTTATAAATACCCAGGTTAATGGCTTTGGAAAAATCTGTTTTATAGCCTTGCGCTTTATCAGGATTACTTAAAAATGTATTGTTATAGGCAAGGTTATAAGAGGCCATATCATTAACCACCTCGGCCGGCGAAGGAGTATTACCAATAGCAAAATCGAATTTGAAACGCACAATATCTTTTACTGTATTGGCAACTGTATCGGTAGTAGTACTTACTGCCGCGCTGTCTGTACCCGTTTTGTTTTCTTCTGTTTTGTTTCCGCCACATGACATTAATACTGTCAGGCTGATTCCGCTAAGGATAAATGCTGATTTTTTCATAAATTAATTTAGTGAAGCAAATATAATAGTTTAAACAGAACCTCAAAAATTAAGGCTAATTATTAACTTTACAACTTATTAGCATGATTAGCATTGACAATACTATAGTATCCGACGACATCTTTGAAAAGAAATTCGTTTGTGACCTGAATGCCTGCAAAGGTGCTTGCTGTGTGGCCGGTGAAAGCGGGGCTCCACTGGAAGAAGATGAGCTTCCCATTATGGATGAAATTCTTGAAAAAGTAAAACCCTACCTCAATAAAAAAGGTTTAAAAGCCATAGAAAAACACGGACCTTACGTGTTAGACAGTGATGGCGATTATACCACTACACTTGTGGGCAAAGAACAGGAATGCGCTTTTGTAATTTTTGACGAGAATAAAATTGCCAAATGCGCTATAGAAATTGCTCATAAAGAAGGTATAATCGACTGGCAAAAACCGATTTCATGCCACTTATACCCTATTCGCATTACCCACCATAAAAATTACGATGCCCTTAATTATCACAAGTGGAAAATTTGTAAAGACGCTTGTGTCTGTGGCGAAAAACTGAGCGTTCCGGTATATAAATTTTTAAAAACTCCGCTTATTCGTCAATACGGTAAAGAGTGGTTTAAAAAACTGGAACTGGCTTACGCCGAACACACCGAACCAAAGAAAAAATAAGTGCGCGCACTCGTTTTAAAATCAACCGGTAATTTATACAGGCTTTGTACTGAAGGGGGAGAATTAATTCTTGGGCGCCTTGCAGGGAAAATAAGATTAGATGAGCGCAAAAGTACCAACCCCGTTGTTGTTGGCGATTCGGTAGAAATAAAAGTTGAAAATAACGAAGCCCTTATTACGGAAATTCTTCCGCGCAAAAATTACATCATTCGTAAATCTTTAAATCTCTCTAAACAAACGCATATACTTGCGGCTAATTTAGACCAGGCAATTTTGTTGGCTACTTTAATTTCTCCACGTACATCAACAGGTTTTATTGACCGCTTTTTAGTAACCGCCGAGGCGTACCGAATTCCGTCGGTACTTATTTTCAATAAAACTGATTTGCTGGATAAAGAACTGAAAGAATTACAGAATGATTTAATTAAAATGTACACTTCTTTAGGATATAATTGTTTCGGGATTTCCTCTATGAATAAAAAGGATGTGGAGAAAGTAAAAACGCTTTTAAAAAATAAAATCACTTTGCTCAGCGGGCACAGCGGCGTTGGTAAATCCACTTTAATTAATGGCATTCAACCCGGGCTGGATTTAAAAACCGGGAATATCTCAGACGTTCACGCAAAAGGAAAACACACTACTACTTTTTCGGAATTACATAAATTAGATGAAGGCGGCTACATTATTGACACTCCCGGCATAAAAGAACTGGGACTTGTTGAAATGAAAAAAGAAGAAGTGGGCCATTACTTCCCCGAATTCAGAGCCTTGATGCATCAATGCAGGTTTAATACCTGTACGCATACGCACGAACCCGGTTGCGCCGTAATAAAAGCGCTTGACGAAAATAAAATTTACGAAGAGCGCTACCATAATTATCTCGGCATTCTGAATGGGGATGAAACACAATGGAATGAGTGGGAAAAATAGCTCGTAAAAACTTAAATTTTTTGTATTTTTACACTTCTAATTTCCGAGTATGCAATACATTAAAAATTATATAAACGGCGAACTGCTTGAACCGGCATCAAAAAAATATTTAGACAATTTTGACCCTTCGCGCGGTAAGGTGTATTCGTACATTCCCGACAGCGATGAGCAGGATGTGGAGAAGGCCGTTGCCGCTGCCAAAGCCGCCTTTCCTTCCTGGAGTATTACGCCAAAAGATATACGTTCAAAATATCTTTTAAAAATTGCCGCACTCATTGAAAAAAATTCAGACAAACTTGCACTTGCAGAAAGTATTGATAACGGCAAACCTTTAAAGCTTGCTAAAACAGTTGATATCCCGAGAGCCGCAGCCAATTTCCATTTTTACGGAACAGGAATTTTACATTATGCTGCACACGCGCACAGCATGGAAGATACTGCGATAAATTATACACTTCGTCAACCCGTTGGTGTGGCAGGATGCGTTTCTCCCTGGAATTTACCCTTGTATTTATTTACCTGGAAAATTGCTCCCGCACTTGCCGCAGGTTGTACCGTTGTAGCAAAACCAAGCGAGGTAACTCCGATGACTGCCTATTTACTTTCTGAACTTTGTATAGAAGCAGGATTACCGGCAGGGGTTTTAAATATCGTTCACGGCCTTGGAGGAAAAGTGGGTAACGCAATCGTTTCACATAAAAATGTTCCGCTTATTTCTTTTACGGGCGGAACAAAAACCGGCGCGCATATTGCAAGTGTTGCAGCGCCTATGTTTAAAAAGATGTCGCTTGAGTTAGGCGGGAAAAACCCCAACATTATTTTTGCTGATTGCGATTATGAAAAAATGCTGGCAACCACCATGCATTCTTCTTTTTCTAACCAAGGGCAAATTTGTTTATGCGGCTCGCGCATTTTTGTTGAAAAAAACATTTATGAAAAATTTAAAAGAGATTTTGTTGAGCAAACCAAAAAATTAGTGGTGGGTGCTCCACTTGAGGAAAAAACAAGAGTAGGCGCCGTTGTTTCTAAACCACATATGGAAAAAGTTTTGAGTTACGTCGAGCTTGCAAAACAAGAAGGCGGAAAAATTTTATGCGGCGGTAAACAAATAAATGTAGGGGGAGACTTTGCAGAAGGATATTATATTGAACCGACAATCATTGAAGGTTTGCCTTATAATTGCCGCACCAACCAGGAAGAAATTTTTGGGCCGGTTGTAACCATCATGCCTTTTGAAACCGAAGAAGAAGTTTTGATGTGGGCCAATTCTACCATTTATGGTTTAGCTTCAACTGTGTGGACAGAAAATCTTACCAAAGCACATCGTGTGGCGCAAAATATTCACGCCGGTATTGTGTGGATTAATTGCTGGCTGCTGCGCGATTTAAGAACCCCGTTTGGCGGGGTAAAATCTTCGGGTGTAGGAAGAGAAGGTGGCTTTGAGGCAATAGAGTTTTTTACAGAGCCAAAGAATGTTTGCATCAAATTAAAGTAACTACAGATTACTGATTTTGTACGGATATACGGATAAATATTACATTTAATTTATATTTTCGTTAAATGATTACTGATATAAGAGAAAAAAATATTGAGAACGATAAACTGATTTATTCCGATATAAGCTATAAGATTATTGGAGCTGCTTTTACTGTTTATAATGAACTTGGCTTTGGTCATATGGAAAAAATATATCAAAGAGCCCTCGCAAAAGAGTTGCATCTTCAAAATCTAAATTTCAAAGAACAGGTTTCTTATAAAGTACTTTACAAAGGGGAAAACATCGGTAATAGTTTTCTTGATTTTTTAGTTGAAGACAAGGTTATAGTTGAATTGAAAAAATGTGATCATTTCTCTAAGAAAAACATTGATCAGGTTGTGAATTATTTAAAAATTTCTGATTTAAAGCTTGCCATGCTTATAAACTTCTCTAAGAATGGTGTATTGCATAAACGTTTGGTAAATTTAAATGAGAATCCAAAATAATCCGTATTTCCGTATGTATTTATCCGCAATCCGTAGTTATTATGTTTGAAAACAAATCTTCAAGAACTGAACTTAGCTCCTTAGGGGAATTCGGTTTAATAAAACATCTTACTGAGCATATTACTATACACAACGAAAGCACTGTTAAAGGTGTGGGAGATGATGCAGCCGTTATAGATATTGGAAATGATAAAGTACACCTCTTTTCAACCGATATGCTGGCAGAGGGTGTTCATTTTGATTTGACTTACGTTCCCTTAAAACATTTGGGTTTTAAAGCGATTGCAACAAATGTTTCAGATATATGCGCAATGAACGGAACTGCAAAACAAATTACCGTGAGTTTCGCCGTATCAAACCGTTTTTCGGTAGAAGCTTTGGAAGAATTGTACAGCGGCATGCTCATGGCCTGCAATAAATATAAAGTGGATTTGGTTGGCGGAGATACCACCTCATCTCTCGCAGGATTAGTAATAAGCATAAGCGTTTTAGGCGAAGCGCAAAAAGAAGACGTGGTTTACCGCAATGGTGCACAGGAAAAAGATTTACTCTGTGTAACCGGCGATTTGGGTGGGGCGTATATGGGCTTGCAAATTTTAGAAAGAGAAAAAGCTATCTTTAAAGAAAATCCTAATCTACAACCTGATTTAGAAGGCAACGATTATATTTTAGAACGCCAGTTAAAACCCGAAGCCCGGGTTGATATCAAAGCCATCTTTCAGGAGAAAGGAATAAAACCTACCAGTATGATTGACATCAGCGATGGCCTTGCTTCCGAAATTTTACATTTAACTACACAATCAAATGTAGGCTGCGCTTTATACGAAGATAAAATTCCGATGGACAGCCTGACCATTACACGTGCACACGAATTCAGATTAGACCCTACTTTGTGCGCACTTAGTGGCGGGGAAGATTATGAATTATTGTTTACCATTCCGCAAACTGATTTTGAAAAGGTAAAAGCACATCCCGATTTTACTGTCATTGGCCACATGGCCGATAAAAACAGTGGCTGCAATATGATTACACGCTCGGGTAGTTCAATTACAATTACTGCACAGGGCTGGGATGCTTTTTTAAAGAAATAATTTTTTCTCGCAGATAAATTTATATGCCTTAGCGTAACTCTGCAGACTGTTTATTTGCGGCACTTTGCGAAAATTATTTCTTACATTATTTTATACAATCCGTTCTTCTCCACCCCAACAACAGGCGTCTTTTTATTCTTCTCAAAATAATCGTAAACAATTTTCAGGTTATTCCAAAAATCAAAAAGTTTTTTATCGCAATTACTTTTAGTTTTTTGCATATTCGCTTCGCTTAATTTAAACGGATAGCCCTCAACCGAAATAGTATTGCCCGCTCCTTTGCTGAATAAACAAAGCAGATACACTTCTTTTATTTTATCATCCGTAATCGGTATGCAACCAATAGTAACGCAATTACCATGTATCATAATCTGTCCGCCATAAGGTTTTCTTCCTAAAATTTTATCGCTTTGGTTGGGGTAATCTATCTGCATTCCCAAATAATAATCGCTGAAAGCATTAAAAAAGTTTACTGAGTAAAAACCTTCGGGTACCTGGTAATCGCCTTCGGTACGCTTAGGTCCCAACTCTCCTGAACTGCGACAAATATCATAGTCGCCGTAATGAATGTACTTATCCGAGTTTTTACTTTTTAGCCATACCTCCAACAATTTTTCTTCCTTAAAAATGCGGATTAACACCTTGTAATTTGCCGAATCAATCCCATTTGTCTTTAATTTTTTAGAAATTGCACTCCATTTTTCCTTATAAGAAGCGGCAACCTTAGGGTATTTAAGCTGCTGTTTAAGAAAGGAAGTCTGCGCAAAAAGGCTGCCCGTAAAAAAAAACAGTATTAACAGTCGGGTATTGATAAACATATAAATGGTATTTACAGGTAAAGATGCAATAATTTAAATTTGTATATCATGAAAACGTTTAAAAAAATATTAAAGGTTGTTAAAAACAAATTCCTTCTTACGCTTGCAGGTTTAGCCATTTGGCTGACTTTTTTTGACCGCAACGATATTTTTACGCAATACAGCCTGCGACAGGATGTAAAAAAATTAGAGAAAGAACGCAATTACTACCTGGCAGAAATCAAGTCCAACAAAAAAAATATTGAAGAACTGCAGACTAATCAAAAAAGTTTAGAGCAGTTTGCCCGCGAAACCTACCTCATGAAGAAAGATGATGAAGAGGTTTTTGTGATAGTAAAGAAATAACCAGGGAGCACCAAGGCTCAAAATTTTTTCTCTTCACCTCCTTTGCTACCTTTGTGACTTAGCGTCTTCGTGCAAATGGATTTATACTCATTTTCAGAAAAATCAAAGTCGCAGGGCCGCGACAATAAAGATTTTTTAAATAAACTGAAACGCAAAGCCCCGCGTAACCTCGACGATATTTTTCACGAAGCACACGAAACTGCTTTCGAAAAAATTGATTGCCTTACCTGCGCCAATTGCTGCAAAACCACCAGCCCCATTTTTTACGAGAAAGATATAGACCGCCTTGCCAAACGTTTACGCATTCGACCGAGTGAGTTTATTGCAAAATATTTAAGAATCGACGAAGACAAAGATTATGTACTTACCTCAACCCCTTGCCCTTTTTTAGATAATGAAAATTATTGCATGGTGTATGAAGACCGCCCCACCGCCTGCCGCGAATATCCACACACCAATCGCAAAAACATGCGCCAGGTTTTAGATCTCACTTATAAAAATACTTTGGTGTGCCCTGCAGTTTTACAAATTGTAGAAGAGATAAAACAAAAACTCGACAAATAAAAAACCCCCGCTTTTGACGGAGGTTTCTTAATATTAAATTCTATTTGTTAGAAGCAAGCTGTGCCGGACACATTAGATGAACCAACTGTTATGCTGCTATAAGTAACTTTATTAGGAGTACCTGTTGTTACTGTAACCGTCCCGCCTGTTGCAGAAACTGAATTGGTAGCATCTAAAAAAGTACATTGACCGGGAATGCTGTAAGAACCACTTGCAGGAACCGCACCACCGGGAAAAGTAATTTGAACCTGGATGCAAGAACCAGAATGAACTAATTTATAAGTACCTGATACAACACCACCTGCCGCACTCACACTGGTACAAGTAGCGCTTCCGTATGTCATCGCATTGGTACAGGTTGAACCGGTACTTGCGGTACCACTTGAACTGCTTGATGAAGTAGCAGATACACCTCCACTGGAAGCGGGACTATAAGGATGTGGGTTTCCAGTGGAATAACCTGGTTGTGTATTATAATATACTTTTTTTGCACTGGTGTCTTCTTTTTGGCAAGACATAACAATAACAGCACAAACTGTTAGTACCGAGCAAATTGTAAAAATTGTCTTTTTCATTTTTTGTTTGTTTTAAATTCAAAAAACACTTCCGATAAAAAGTGATTTTTGAAGGCAAATTTCAATGCAAGATACAACAAAAACAAGAAAAAGCAAATTTTTTAGGAGTTTTCAGTCCGCTGTCACCTTACGGATAGAAATTGAAGAGGAAAAGGCTTTACTCCACCGTAACCGATTTGGCCAGATTACGCGGCTGATCAACATTACAACCGCGCATAACGGCTATGTGATAAGAGAGTAATTGTAAAGGCACAACCGACAAAAGTGGCACCATAGATTCGTCAGTTTCAGGGATTTCCATCACAAAATCGGCCATTTTCTTAACCTCTTTATCACCTTCGGTAACTACAGCTATAATTTTACCCTTACGAGCTTTTACCTCCTGTATATTACTTACCACTTTTTCGTAATTGGCGCCTTTGGTAGCAATAACCACCACAGGCATTTCTTCGTCGATAAGGGCAATAGGGCCATGTTTCATTTCGGCAGCGGGATAACCTTCGGCATGTATGTAAGAAATTTCTTTCAGTTTTAAAGCTCCTTCTAATGCTACCGGGAAAGAGTATCCGCGGCCTAAGTATAAAAAGTTGGAAGCATCTTTATACATATCCGCAATCTGTTTGATATTATCATTGAGTTTTAAAACCTTTTCTACTTTTTGCGGTATGGCATCCAACTCAAACAACAATTGGCGGTAACGGTTTTCGGGAATGGTTCCTTTTTTATGAGCGATATGCAGCGCCATTAATGTAAGAACGGTTACCTGGGCGGTAAATGCTTTGGTAGAAGCAACGCCGATCTCGGGTCCGGCATGTGTGTATGAACCCGCATGTGTTGCACGTGCTATAGAAGAACCAACAACGTTACAAACACCAATGATAGTTGCACCTTTTGATTTTGCTAATTCTATAGCGGCAAGTGTATCGGCGGTTTCTCCTGACTGAGAAATGGCAATTACAATATCATCTTCGTAAATAACCGGGTTGCGGTAACGGAATTCACTTGCGTATTCAACCTCAACGGGAATGCGTGCGTATTCTTCAAACAAATATTCGCCAACCAGACCCGCGTGCCAGGAAGTACCGCATGCAATAAAAATAATGCGTTTTGCTTTTAAGAATTTTGCTTCATAATCAACAATACCGCCTAATTGCACCACACCCAAATCAGCACGAAGGCGACCGCGCATACTATCTTTTATAGAACGGGGCTGCTCGTAAATTTCTTTCAGCATAAAATGGTCATAGCCGCCTTTTTCAATGGCTTCCAGTTCCATTTCAATTTCGTGCACAGAGGGAGTAATTTCTTTATCTTTTAAATTACGGATTTTTAAAGCGTCGCCGCGTTTAATAATTGCTACTTGTTCATCTTCCAGATACACTACGTTTTTCGTATACTCAACAATGGGCGATGCATCCGAAGCAATAAAAAAATCATCTTCGCCAATACCAATCACCATAGGGCTGCCTTTTTTAGCAGCAATCATTTCATTGGGATTATTTTTATCAATTACCACAATGGCATACGCGCCCACCACTTGTTTTAAAGCGGCAAGGACGGCATGCCCTAATTTTAAATTATCTTTTTGTTTGATTTCTTCAATGAAATGCACCAATACCTCGGTATCAGTCTGACTTTGAAAATGGTGCCCGCGCTTGATGAGGTTTTCTTTTATGGCCGCGTAGTTTTCTATAATTCCGTTATGAATAAGAACGATGTCTTTACTTTCAGAATAATGCGGGTGAGCATTAATATCATTGGGTTCTCCGTGTGTGGCCCAGCGTGTATGGCCAATGCCGATAGTTCCGGTTATGTCTTTTCCTTCGGCAAACTTTTCAAGGTCAGAAACTTTGCCTTTACACTTGTATACGTTCAGCGATTGACTTTTGTTAATAATTGCAACCCCGGCGCTATCGTAGCCGCGGTATTCCAAGCGATGTAAGCCTTTAAGTATTATCGGGTAAGCTTCGCGTTTACCAATGTATCCAACTATTCCGCACATGTTAAATTTTATTTAAAAATAAGAAATTATAAAAATCTTCTGAAATGTTCTGATAAATGCAAATTTACAAAGAATATTGTGCCGTTGGCGTAATATTGAGGCCGGCAAAGTCTTTTTTGAGGTATTTAAAATAAGCCGCTATACCAATCATTGCGGCATTATCGGTACAATACTCAAAAGGCGGTATAAAAACGGTATATCCTTCCTTTTCCATTTTTTTTAGTCTGCTACGCAATAAAGAATTAGCCGAAACTCCTCCCGCAAGAGCCAATGTTTTTATGTTTTGTTCTTGCGCGGCTTTGAATAGTTTTTTAAATAAAATTTCCGACAAACACCATTGGTAAGAGGCGCAAATATCCGCCATATTCTGCTTTATAAAATCCGGGTTTTTCTTTGTTTCGTTTTTAATAAAATAAAGAAAAGCTGTTTTTATTCCGCTGAAACTATAATTGTTACCAGGCATTGCACTGATTGGAAATTTATAAGCCAAATGATTTCCGTCTTTTGCATATTTATCAATAAGCGGCCCGCCCGGGTAGGGCAATCCCAAAATTTTAGCGGCTTTATCAAAGGCTTCGCCAACAGCATCGTCAAGCGTTTCCCCTAATAATTCAAAGCTTAAATAATCGTTCGCCTTTACCAATTGCGTGTGCCCGCCACTGACAGTTAAACACAAAAAAGGAAAAGCAGGACCCTTCGTCACTTGTCCTTCATCACTCGTTCCCTCTATAAAATGCGCTAAAATATGTCCTTGCATATGATTTACTTCAATGAGCGGAATGCGTAACGCCTGTGCCATTGATTTTGCAAAAGAACTTCCCACCAATAAAGAACCCAATAATCCGGGCCCCCGTGTAAACGCTATCGCGTTAATTTGTGTTAAATCTTTTCCGGCTTTTTTCAGTGCCGCATCTACTACCGGTATAATATTTTTTTGGTGGTCGCGGCTGGCAAGTTCGGGCACCACACCACCATATTGTTTATGAATATCCTGATTGGCCACCACATTACTTAAAACGGCACGGTTATGGAGTACTGCTGCAGAAGTATCATCGCAGCTCGATTCTATAGCTAATATTAGTATGTCGTTTTGCGTTATTATCATTAATTTTGAGTGCTATGCAGCAAAAGCCGGCAAAAGGCAAAGTTAGGCGATTTATCTGGCGTTTTGTAAAAATTACGCTTATCACTGTTTTGCTTTTAGGGTCACTTTTTTACGGTTTATTGCAAATGCACAGTGTACAAACCTGGCTGGGCAAAGAGGCATCCGCTTATTTATCGAAAGCATTGAAAACAAAAATCTCTATCGATGCCATAAAAATTAATTTTTTTAAAACGGTGGACCTGGAAGGAATTTATGTGGAAGATCTCCATCAGGACACTTTGCTGTACGGGCATAATTTAGGTTGCGAAATTGCTATGTTAAGTTTCAGTAACAAAAAAATGGAGCTGGACTTAACTCATATTAAAGGTATCACTATTAAATTGCAACAATATAAGGGCGAGAAAAATTTAAATTTTCAATTCCTGATAGATTATTTTGCTTCACCGGGTGCGGCAAAAAAAGATACATCAAAATCTTCGTTTCAAATTCATTACGGCGACTTGCAATTAACCGATGTAAGTTTTGTTTACAAAAACCATAACGACACTTCCAAAGTAAATTACGGAGTAAACTTCAGTGATTTGGAAGCAAGAAATCTGAGCGGAAAAATTTCTGACATCAATATTGCCGGTGGTATCATAAAATGCCGTGTGGAAGAACTTTCATTAAATGAAAAATCGGGATTACAAATTACCAAGCTGTTCGCCGATGCAACAGTAAGTGCAAAAAGTATTCGTGCGGATAATCTTATACTCATTACACCCAACAGTTACCTGCATGGTTATTATCAAATGCATACCGATTCGTTCGGCAGCTATGGCGATTTTTTAAACAAAGTGAGATTAGCTGTAAAACTTACCGACAGCAGTTATGTTAATCCGATTGATATTTCTTATTTCGCCCGGGTTTTTAAAGGCTTTGATGAAAAAATTAAAATCAGCGGAATTTTTGACGGGCCCGTTTCTGATCTCAAAACAAATGATTTGAAATTTTCCGCTTACGAGTACACCGCTTTTGACGGAAGTTTTGAAATAAAGGGTTTACCCGATGTAAACAAAACGTATTTAAAAGTTAATGCTGAAAAACTTTCCACTCATTATAATGATTTGATACGTGTACCCGCTTATCCGTTTGATGAGGGAAAAGATGTAGTGTTGCCGGCAAACATAAAAAAATTAGGCCGTGTTATTTTTTCCGGAAAAACAGAAGGTTACTTAAATGATTTATTTATCGCCGGAGTTTTTAATACGGCTCTCGGGCAAATTATTTCTGAAGCCAATATCCGTACACCTCAGAATAAAGAACCTTCTTACAGCGGCAATTTTAAAACCGAAAACTTTAATATCGGTAGTTTAATTGAATCGCCACAAGTGGGAGAAATTTCTTTAAACGCTAAAATAAACGCCAGCGGAAATTCTTTAAATACACTTGCCGCCGATATAAACGGACAGGTGCAGGCAGCACGGTATAACGGATACACTTATCACAAATTTGATATTAACGGCAATTTTAAAAACAAACATTTTACCGGTTTATTTTCTTCGGCTGATACAAATGCCCACTTTAATTTTATCGGCAATCTCGATCTTACCAAAAAAATTCCGCAAATAAACGCGGGGATAGAAATTTTCAGATTCGACCTGTTTCGCTGTCATTTTTTACAAAGCGATTCAACGGCTGTTCTGTCAGGCCTTGTAAATGTAAATTTAAACGGGCAAAACCCGGAGGATATAAACGGCTCTTTGCAGGCCAGCCAGGTAAAACTGGTAAAATCCAACGGCATTGTAAAACTTGATAATACCGACATACAAATTACACAAAACGAAACACAAAACAGTTTATCCATGATTTCCTCGGTACTGGACGCCGAGGTAAACGGAAAATTTACAGCGGCTACTCTGCAAAAAAGCTTAAGCGATTTTTTGCACGCATACTTCCCTACTTTTTTTACCGACACGCTTGTTGCAGTTAATACGCGCGATAAAAAACAAAAAACCAATACGGATAATTTTAAATTTAAAGTTCGCGTAAAAGATTTTACCCCTCTTGCAACTTTTTTGAAAATGCCTCTTGCAATAAGCCCCAATACAATTGTGCAGGGTTCGTTTGATGCACAAAAAAATTCGCTTATCGTCAGCGGTATTTCCGATTTAATTGAGTACAGCAAAACGCCGGTAAAAGACTGGTTCCTTTCTGTAAACACAAGTAATAAACAGGTTCAATTAAATACCGGTTTCAGACGTGTGGATTTAGGAGATAGTTTGTACGTGGGTAATTTTAATATCTCATTAGGTACCACCGACAATAAATCGGATTTTCGGGTTACGTGGGACAACCAATCGAAACATAAAAACTCGGGAGAGATTGACGGCAAATTAATTTTTACCAAACACAGCCTTGACCTTAATCTAGGGAAATTTTTGGTTTTTACCGAAGACAGTTTGTGGCAGATGACGGGCAACGACCATTTTATTGTTGACTCAAGCGGTATTTTTAATTTTCACGACCTTGTTTTTGTGAACGGGAACCAACGGGTGAAACTGGAAGGAATTATTTCTCAAAATCCGAAAGAGCAGTTTACGATAGATTTGGAAAATTTTCAATTGTTTCAGCTCAATGTTTTACTTAAATCAAGAGGAGTAAACCTGCAGGGCTCCCTTACCGGGATGACCAGCATTTCTGATTTATACAACCATGTTATTTTTTCGAGTGCGCTTAATTTTAAAGCGCTTGCCGTAAACAAAACCCTGATTGGTACGGGTGAAATAAACAGCTTTTTTGATAAAAATAAAAATGTAGTTTCCATAAACGGGTTTTTTAAACGTGATTTTGCAGAGATAAAAGAAAGCTCGTATAACAATATTAATTTTGACGGATATTATTATCCTGCAAAAAAAGATTCCGCGCTCGATGTAAATATTCACCTCACTCAATTTGCCTTAAACACACTTCAGCCTTTTGTAAAAGATATTTTTACTTTTAATCAAGGGCACATTAACGGCGAAATAAGTATTAAAGGAAGTTTATCCAAACCACAAATGCGCGGCGACCTGGAAGTAGCCGAAGTGAAAAATTTTAAAGTGGATTACCTGAATACATATTACGAAATTAAAAGCGGGAAAATCAAAATAGAACCCGACGAGATTACACTCAATTTTATTGATTTATATGATATACACGGAAACAAAGGTGTTGTATACGGAAATATATTTCACGACAACTTTACTAAAATGAAACTCGACTTTGATATTAATGTTACCAATTTTATGGCGCTTAATACCACTGCGCTTCAAAACAGCAGTTATTACGGTAAAGCGTTTTGCACAGGAAACATTGGGTTGTATGGTTCGCCGGACGCTTTGACTTTTGAAATAAACGCGAAGACAGCGAAGGGGACACAATTTTATATTCCACTCTCCGGGCCGGGTGAAGTAAGTGAGAGCGGTTTTATACGTTTTGTAAAAGCGGATAGTGCCGGAAAAAAATCGCCGGGAGATAAAACCGATTTTTCCGGTATAACTTTAAAATTTAATTTAGAAGTAACACCTAATGCCGAGGTGCAAATTTTACTCGATGCAAAATCGGGCGACGCGATTAAAGCCCGCGGTATTGGTAATATTACCATGAATATAAGCACACACGGTAATTTTGAAATGTTCGGCACCTATGATATTTTAGACGGCAGTTATTTATTTACACTTGAAAATGTAATTAATAAAAAATTTGATATTGATGAAGGCAGTGACATACGCTGGAGTGGGGACCCGCTGAATGCAGATATAAATATTACCGCAAAATATCGTCAACGCACCTCTCTTGCCGCATTTTTTCCGCAAACTACAAGTGCCGCAAGCGATCAGGCAGCAGGTAGCGGAACAGCTTCAACCAGCACAGCAGGAGTTGATAATAATAAACGTTACCCCGTAGATTGCAAATTATTTATGCGCGGCAAATTACTGAACCCTGATATTACTTTTGGCATAGATTTACCCGGCGTAAGTGAAGTATTGCGATCGCAGGTGATGGGTTATATTAATAATGACCAGGAATTGAACCGGCAGGTGTTTTCACTTTTATTGTTACGGACTTTTGTTACACCATTACAACTTACAAATACATCCGGTGTTACCGCGGGGGACGCGGTTGGAAATAACGCCTCCGAACTTTTATCCAACCAGATTAACAGTTGGCTTTCGCATTTTACAAAATTGTTTAACATGGGTGTAAATTACAGGCCCAGCGGCGCGCAAAGCAACGGAGAACTTGATGTGAACGTATCTACCCAATTGTTTAACGATAAACTTACTATTGACGGTAATGTAGGTGTAAACAATAATTCGCAAACAAAAACCAGTACACTTATCGGTGATTTAAATGTAAATTATAAATTAAGTCACGACGGCAAAGTACAACTGAAAGCCTTTAACCGGAGTAATGATAATTTTCAGATTGCCACTTTGGGCGGGCAGTTTACGCAGGGGGCGGGAGTTTTTTACCGGGAAGAATTTAATACGTTGAACGATTTATATAAACGTTATTTAAATTTCTTATCGCGCAAAAAGAAAAAAGCACAACAGGCGGGCTCTTCTTAAACCGCCACGTTGTATTCGCGCAAAGTATCGTTAAGTGAAGTTTTCAAATCAGTACTTTCTTTACGTTTACCTATAATTAAAGCGCAGGGAACCTGGAAATCTCCTGCGGGAAATTTTTTTGTATACGAGCCGGGAATAACCACACTGCGTTCGGGTACAATCCCTTTCATCTCAACAGGTTCTTTGCCGGTAACGTCAATAATTTTTGTGGACATGGTTAAGACCACATTGGCACCAAGTACAGCTTGTTTGCAAACGCGTACTCCTTCTACCACAATACAACGCGAACCAACAAAACAATCATCTTCAATAATAACGGGCGCGGCTTGTACAGGTTCTAACACTCCGCCAATACCAACACCACCACTGAGGTGAACATTCTTTCCGATTTGTGCACAACTTCCTACAGTGGCCCATGTGTCTACCATTGTCCCTCTGTCAACATAAGCTCCGATATTTACATAACTGGGCATCATGATTACACCACTTGCAAGATATGCCCCGTAACGTGCAACAGCATGAGGTACTACGCGTACTCCAAGTGCTGCGTAATTTTTTTTCAGTTTCATTTTATCGTGAAACTCAAGCGGGCCCACCTCTATGGTTTCCATTTTTTGTATGGGGAAATATAAAATAACTGCTTTTTTAATCCAGTCGTTTACCTTCCAGCTTCCGTTTGCAAGGGGTTCGGCCACACGCAATTTGCCTTTATCCAATTGTTCTATAACTTCCTTTATGGCGTTTTGTGTAGTGGCGTCTTTTAAAAGTTCACGGTTTTCCCAGGCTTGTTCAATGATCTTTTGAGGCATATACCCTTGTTTAGGGGTGCAATTTAAAGAAATTATGTATATTTGCCCCCTCTTATTTGGCCTTGTTCCTCAACAGGATATAAAGCCAAACAAGAAGATGAAAAGGTTACGTAGCTCAACTGGATAGAGCACCTGACTACGGATCAGGAGGTTTGGGGTTCGACTCCCTACGTGACCACAGAATAAAAACCTAATCAATTTATATACAAATGATTAGGTTTTTTTTGTTATGTGCCTAGTCCATACTTAGTCCATTTTATGTGGAAACATTCTTTTGCATAGCTCTGAAATATATTTTATAGCATTTTGCTTATTAAAGTATTTCAAGGATCAGCAACAAATATTCTGTGATACCTCATCTATAAATGTACTGGCGTTAGCCTTACAAGATCTAAAAAGGCGCCTTGTAGGAACTTCTTATAAAATGATACCTATTCAAAGTTTTTCGTCATATGAAGGACTTTATAAAGGGAATGGCAAACATTTAGCCAGTTCTCTTATCCTTATTTCATCCTCAACGTCTGCGAATATTTTACATAGGATTATAGAAGCTCACCCATTAGTGAATCGCGGTGATATAGTTATCCTTTTTTTTCTCGGGGATACTACCTCATATTGAGGATATTGAAGATTTTTTTAATAAGGAACAAGTAGAAACAGATAGCATTGAATTTAAATCTCTACCGAACCCTATACTTGAAGAAAAATCCTTCTTAAAAATTTATCAGAGTATAACTGCTCTTTTAAATTCCAATGGAGGGCTTCTAATATGGGGTGCTCCAAGAGGTGAAAAAATTGCGCATAAAAAAGAAAAGGTATTTAAAGGTGAACTTACCTATTTTACTTCCCCAATTGAAAAAGACCAATTAATAAATAAAATATCTACAAACATTATACCGATGCCCAACGGAATAAAAACAAGAATTATTAATAAGGGAGAAAAAAACATTATCATTTTTGAAGTGGAAACAAGCGAATATTCGCCACATCAAACGGGCAATACGTATTATATGAGAATTGATGGACAGACCAGGCCAGCACCTCATCATTATGTTGAAGCTCTTTTTAAGAAGATTAAGTACCCAAACATTGAGGCTCATATTTCAGTAGACAATTTGGAAATTAGTCATCACCTGGCCAGGATGAGAATTATATTGACATTCGTTAACTGGTCTCCACTGCAAAATGAAGAAGATTTATACTTCAGACTTATAACCGATGTTGGTAAATTCAATATGGCAACAATACCTCACCTGTCTCATTTATATAGAATGAACGGGCGAGAGTTTTATAAGGAATCCGCTAAAAAAATCATGCATTATGGCCCATCTGTATTCGAAAGTCAAGTGATTGATCTTGATACTTCAGATTTGGCACAAAACCACTTTAGAGCAAGTCTATTCCTATACTTTGGCGGACGATTCTCACCTTACAAAGGCTCAGTATACAATTTAGATTTCTATAGCGGTAATACTCCTAATGACAAAAATTCAGTCATGACTGTAAAATTCGAAAATCGCATTATAAAAGAAATTCAAGATGAACTTGGCATGAATAGAGAAGATATTTTAAGTGATCAATTTCACACTATTAAAAAGAACCAAAAATAGATCTTATCCGTTTCAGGATTTACACTTTTCCACAATTATTCCAAAACCTCATCAATAAAATATTCCAAAAATGCGGATAATTCAGGCGGCGGCCTATACCCGGTAAGCGGCTGTTCTGTATTTTCGTTTAGCCAGTCTGTGCTTTTAGCATTATAAACCCATTCCTGAAAAACAAATAGTGTTGTTATTTTTCTAAGTTTAGTTTTATCCGGCTTTGGAATATTAAAACCGAATCGCTCAAAAATACGATGTCCTTTCATGGCGCATAATATATTATGCAAAGCCACCGTATAAATAAATTTTGAGTTTTTTCTTGAAGCTTTTTTGTCTTTTAGCATTTCAGGGTCGGTAAATGTTTTAGCTCCGTACTTAATTATCTCTTTTAAGCCCTTTTTGGGATTTGTAACAGGCTTAATATCTTGTCCTAAACTATTTGCTATTTTATAACCCCAATACTTTTGCCATTCCTGAACAATTAGTTTGGCAGTTGGTTCATCCGGTACTATCAGATGAAAATGGGGGTTGTAAGTCCCTGCAACAGGATTATAGTTACACTCTAACGATTTTACACCTACAAATTTTATACTCTTGCCCTTGATATGCCATTTACGAAACTTATCCTTAAACTTGTTGAATGCAAAATACATTTCGTCAATCCGGGCATTCAATTTATGTTTTTTCACTGCTTGGGTGGTTATAGTAACGAACTGTGGGTTTTTCCATTTCTTAATTTCAGGCAGGTATTTATTAATTATTTCTGCCTTTCTTATTCCGCAACAAACAGTACAAAACCTGTTTTTACAGTACCGGCCATAAAGCCTGCTATCAGCGCTAATTACTTTTTTCAGGCAGTTGTATGTATTCCAGTAGGGTATTAAATCTTCTATACTTGCCCCCTTTTTTTCTGCCACTTTTATTAAGCTAAGTACTCTCCGTTGACTAACCAGTTTCTTTTGAGCCCTTTTATTAATATGATCTTTATTGTTGAGGTTGGTGCCGTTTCCGTTTACTTTTTTCATAGATTATTTTTATGTTATTTATTGTGGCCGTGCCGATTTGTGCTATTGTATCGAGTTACCCTTTCCAAAATTTGTGTAGAAGTAGGATTGTTTGACTACCCCCTCTCCTTTCCGAATGGTATCAACACCGCCTCTATTTCATGGCGTTTATAATAAACCCGGTTGCCAATGCCATAAGGAATGAGTTTTCCCTTCTTTGTCCAGTTATGGATTGTAGAGAGGTCGCATTTTAGCATCTCAGCTACTTCGCTTCGGGTTAAGTATTCTGTGGGAGTTTTCGGCTCAAAGTTTTGTTTTATTTCCTCTAATTGAGCCTGTAAGCTCTGAAACAAAGAATTAATTTGTTCCGGTGTTACATTGTGTAAGATTGTTGAAGTTTCCATTTGTGAACGCGTTAAATTGCGCTACAAAATTGCCGGAAACGTTTTGTTTATTGGGGTTCGATAATGTACCTTTTTGGGTTCGACATCGAACCCTTTTGGGTCTACATCAAAATATTGCTTTGATATTTATTTAATATAGTAGAGTATACCTGTAGCTTACTATTAGGGTTCTTAAAGGGTAATTTTTTAACGTCAATTTCAGTCTTAAAATTTTTATTTAGAAACTCGATAAACGCTGGCCCGGTCACAATCGCATTAATAGCTTTTAAGTGTTTATCTTTCATTTTATGAAATATAAAACTATAGTCAGCGACTATAGTTTTATTTTTTACCGTTAATTCCTTCAGTTCCAAAAACATTTGATAGGCATATCCATTTTTAAATATTAATGGGTATAGGTTTTCAGGTAGTTCGATAACTGATTGCTTATTTTTTTCCTTCTCATCTTTGACTTCAATTGGTAAAAGCGCTTTGAATTTCTCAGCAAACCAATAATGAAAACCACGAAACTCGTAAATAATATCAAAAAAATATCTGTTCTTCGGCATATTATCCACATGAGACAGATTGTTATCATCAATGATAGTCCTAATCTCCTTTTCTAATTTTAAACAATCATTATTAATGCTTTCAATTAACACATGGGCGGTTACAGCATTCGGAGCAAAAACCAAATTCTCAATCTCCTGTTTTGCTCTATGACCAATATTATATATTTCAATGTCTCGCATTTTTTGGCAATACTCTCTCACCTTATCGGATTTACTAACTCCATAATTCCACTTACAGTTTTTCAAAAATGCTTGAAACTGCCAGCAGAAATTTCTGTAGTTTTCCAATGGGTTAGTATTTCCTTTTTGTTGAGGTTGTACAGTTTTCAGTTCTTGCTCTTCAATACGCTCTAAATATTTTATAATTGGTTCGACAACATTAGCATTCATTTGAGGGCTATTAGCCCCTTGCATATCTAAAAGAATTTCCCGTGCTTCCAATGAAGTTAATCTAAAAGATTTAAGCACTTCCTTTATATGATGAAAGACGGGACTTACACTATCAGGTTTATTTTTACCTATAAGCTTACATGAAATATTTAGTTTTTCTTTTAAATCATAGGTTTCTGATTTACTGTTTTCAAGTTTATTAAGTTGTTTTTCTAAAAATCGCTTATATTTTTCATGCACTTCGCCCGTAAAAAAAACATGTAAATTATTATGGAAGGAATTACTATCCAAAAATATTTCTATTTGTCCGTTCTCTGAGGCATCAAAACCATTACAATACGAACGAAAACTGTTATGTCCGGTATCGGCAAACTTATTATTGTCTTTATATTCCTTATCAATTTCAGCAATAACGTTTTTCGTGTGAGGTATCGGATTAGCCCCGGCTTCTATTTGCTTCCAATAAGTGGCTATCGAGGTTTGTAGGGTATTAAAATTCTCCCGGTGAAATATTCGGTAATAATGTTTTTTATATGCTTTTATCTCCTCATTATTTTCGGGATAAATTGTAATGTTGTTTTCAGGCAAGTCTCTTACATTAGGTTCATCTGAAATACCATAAGTCCTTATACTAATATCAAAACCATTCTTAGACCAAAAAACAAGTTTACTTTTATAGTCGGTTAGCTTATCAAACTCAGGCTTGAGTTTTTTAATTTTCTCAATAAGTTCTTTGGGGCTTAGTTGTGGTTTTTGGTTTACAGGGAACATTTACAAATAAATTTGATTTGTGGCGTTTTCTTCCGTCAAATTTAATAAAATTCACAAGTTTTTAATGCGCGTATATAAATCTTCGCATCCGGAATAATTTTCCTCATCGGAGATTTCGTCGCTTCTTGGGTTTTTGGCATATTGAATGTACTTTCTTATTCCTTCATTCTCCATTATGATAACTATGTAATTACTGTATCCTGAAACTATCTCCTCAAAATTTAAAACACCTTTTTCTTCAAGAATAGACAAATCTTCTATTTGGTTTAAAAGGATATCTTCAATGTCATTAACGGAATACATTTTAGGAACCACCTCTAAGTCCATGTCCGGATTAATTGCCATTATCTTTGTTTTGTCAACTTTGAAATACGGGTATTTATTTTCTTTATCGTCAATAATTTTTATATTTTCAATAAAAATTAAAGCATTGTATTCCAATAATGCCATTAATAGTTTCGATTTTTCCGTGAAAAAATCGCTTTTTATTCTATAATAAAAATCAGCTTCGGTCGTCTGTTTGATTTTTTTCAATTGTATCCAAGCAAACCAAAACAGTCCTATTGTTATTAATGTCGTCAATATCGAAGAAATAGCAGAGGAGCCAGACCAAAAAAGCGTCCAATCAAAATTATGACAACATATTACCATTTGATTCTTTATACCCTCCGTTAAAAATTAGTCCTTTAAATTGAATTTCTTTTTTACCTCATCGTAACTATTCCAATTAATATTTGGGTTTGCCCTTTTTAAGACCGGAGGAATTACAACAACTTTAATCTGCACGGGAGCTCCATAATAAGTATTCGGGTCGCTACCAATACCAACGCCGTTATAATCCCACCTAATCTCAACCAGATTAACAGTGGCTAAATAACCCCAGAAATAATCTGTCGAAGCCACCACCGTATAAGGCATTGCAATCCAGTTATTGCTTACCGTACCAAAGTATGCCTGAACCGCTGCTGAATTAATATTACCCGATGTAAGTTCCGGAAATGAAAGCTGCGTGTACCATCTTGATGAACTACTTTGCCAGGTGGAAACTGTAAAAGTTCGCGCTATTACATTTGCACTTCCATCTTTTCCATTTGTTCCCGGCGCACCGTCTTGTCCTTTTTTACAACCTGTTATTATTATCATTGAAACAGCCATTAATATTGCAGCGATTAATCTTAGTGTTTTTTTCATAGTTTATTTATTTGATTATGGTTATTATTTTTGTTTTGTTCCTTCGATTGGTTGCCCACTTGGGTCTGCTGTCATTATGCTTGTGTTGTTATCGTTTTTTCCATCCATACTTTTCTTAATATAGAATCCGCAAAGAGATAAAGCTAATGTTATTAAGCCTCCAATTATTGTTCTCTTATACCAGTTAGGTTTAACTTCCTTTTTTACGTTGGATTTTTTACGACGATCGACATGAACATGAATATTATTGGTATTATTATTCACGTTGGTATTCGTGTTGACATTTGTGTTCGTTGGTACTGATTCCTTTTTTGCCATATGATTATTTTCTACTTTACCCCTTAAATATATTCAAGCGGCTCCAGTCTACGTGTCATATCAATTTTGTAAACATTTTCTCTGAAAGAACCGGTAGGTTTGAGAAAATAAATCATCGACAGTTCTTAGATAAAGATTATCTTTTTACGATTAATTTTTTAGTTGAAATATTACCGTTAGATAATTTAATTCTCACCTCGTAAACTCCGTCACTTAAAGTTGAAATATTAATATTTGTTGTTGTATTAATATTCTGATTTAATACATTTTTTCCATTCATATCAAATATCTGTACAATTTGTTTTTCTGCTAAATCATTTTGTATTGTAATTTGATTGCTTGCAGGGTTTGGATACACAAAAATTTCTTGATTGCTGCTAAGACGGGAAATACCCACAGGAGAACAATTTAGTAGAATAGAAATTTTATTTGAAGTAAAATTAACTACGGCTATATCAGATTTGCTATCGGAATTAAAATCCGAATTTATAATTGGAGAGGGGCTATTACCTGCCGGAAAATTAATAGCACTACTAAAATTACCTGCACCAGTACCTAATAAAACAGAAATATCGTTACCAGTACCATTATTCGCGGTCACCAGATCCCCAATACCATCTCCATCAAAATCAAAGTAGATAATTGAACTAGGATGATTGCTTGTTCCAAAAGTAACAGCGTTATTGAAATTACCTGAGCCTGTGCCCAAAAATACTGAAGCAATATTTGAATTAACATTGACCAGAGCTAAATCTTTCTTTCCATCAACATTGAAATCTTTACTAATAATAGAGCATGGACTTGCACCTACGGTAAACGTGGTGGGCGGAGCAAAGTTACCCGTTCCTGTACCTAGTAAAATAGATATGTCTCCTGAATTAATGTTTGCTGTAACTAAATCAGTTTTTCCATCTGTATTGAAATCCCCACTACATAAAGAATAAGGACCACTTCCAACCGTAAAACTTGTAGCATTGCCAAAATTGCCGGAACCATTGCCTAATAATACGCATACGGTATTCTTAAAATGAGAAGTAGCTATATCAATTTTTCCATCTGAATTAAAATCTGAGGTAATAATTGAAAGTGGGCCGCTATCAACTGAAAAACTGGTTACCGAACCAAAACTACCTGTGCCATTACCTAACAAAACAGAAATGTTATTTGTATTAAAATTAACGGTTGCTAAATCGATGAACCCATCAGTATTAAAATCAATACTTATAATTGCAGTTGGATGCGAATTTGCTCCTATTGGAAAATTAGTAACAACTCCAAAGTTACCATTGCCGGCACCTAATAATATAGATATGTTATCGTTATATTGATTAGTTGTTGCAATATCTTGATTTGTATCTCCATTAAAGTCAGCACTTGTGATTGATGTTGGGCCTGAGCCTACAGTAAAGCTTGTAGGAGAGGAAAAACATATTTGAGCTGATAATTGATCAACAAAAAAAAGTAAAGAAACGACTAAAAAAAATTTGCTCGCTTTGATGCTTTTTCTTAGCATAATTTCTGAACATCTTTGGATATAAATTTCAAATTCCAATTTTAACTTCTTTTGTATATCAAATATAATCATTTTCACGTAGTTTTAAAAGTACTTTTATTGAATTAGTGGTCACATGGGGTTGGAAGCAATGTCATTGTCTCACCCAAAGGAACAGAAAAGTATCCACTTCCGGTTGGTGATATTGTAATCGTATTAACCGCTCTAAAAATACTGTTATCTGAACTAGTGCTCAAAGAAAGTGAGCCACTAGGTGCGATAGAAATGTCAGAATAAACGGCGGGTACATATGCATTAGCACCGGTTAGTTTAATAGTATTAGCTGAGCCAGAAGTATTATTTGTAACAGTAATAGAAGTCGAACAATTAAAATTTAATTTATAATAATAGAAATAATCTATTTTAAAATGTGCTAAAAGAGAATCTCCAACTGCATAAGATGATTTTGAAGGGGATGGAGGATAAGCAGGGTTATCTAATCCGGCACCTAACTGAACTTGCAGAAAACCTTCTAATGAAAAACTTGGCACATTATATGTTTCGTATACCACAACATCATCAAAATAAAAGACCATCCTGTTAGGTCCGAAATCAATTGCGTATTTATGGTATCCAGAATATAAATATCCTCCAGTATAGGTATAAGAATTTCCAGAGATTGACCTTGTAATACCACAACTTCCGTCTTCAGTCCAACCACCACTACCCATATTTGTACCTAAATATCCGCAACCTCCGGCTTCAAAAACATCAATTTCCTGATGTCTTTTAACACATTGATTATTATTGAAGTCTCTTATGCCGTAATACATCCAAAAACTTGAATGGAATAAATCACATCCACCGGTTGCAGTATATGGAGGCTTTGCATAAATTTCATAATAACCGTATTCATGCTTGCTGTTGTATGTTTCAATTACCCCTTGGCCGAGAAAATTTGCGTAGTAGTAAACAAGAGAATCATCTTTTAAATCAAGAATTCCGTTTGAAACAGATACTAAGGATGGATTGTTTCCCCCACAACAATCGCCCGTGGCAACATTTGATATCCGCCATTTCGGACAAACACCAACATATAATTTAGAGCTCCCATCGTAAGCTAGGGACGAAACACTCAGTGAAGGTATTGCTCCACCTCCCGAACCATTAATTGCAGTCCATGTAGGCGTACCTGAATTATAATTTGTAGAATAGAATACTCCACCCCCGTTGGTACCGGCTACAATACTAGAACCTGATGTAAGAATAGCAAGGGAAGTTATTGCGGTATTTGTTAGACCAGACGAATTCGCAGATGTCCAGGTTGGGCTACCTGAACTAAAATTTGTTGAATAAAATACACCACCGTTAGTGCCGGCAATTAAAGTACTTGCAGATGCGTCATAAGTAAGAGCGGTAATTTCCAAGTTTGTTAACCCTGTACCATTACACGCAGTCCAACTGGTTCCATTATTTGAGGAATAGAATATACCACCACCCATTGTACCAGAAACCAAACTTGTACTATTAATAATGGCTAGAGAAGTAACGTTGGTATTACTTAAGCCTGAGTTAACTGTTGTCCATGAAGTGCCATTATATAGATTTACACCGCCATCATTTGTTCCGTAAGTACCGGCAAAAATATTAGTTCCACTAACCGCGAGAGAGGTAATGTACCAATAATTGCTGGAAGTTATTACTGACCAACTAGTACCATTATAATAATTAACTCCACCTTGTACTCCTACATAAACATTGCTTCCACTTCCAAAAGCTATTGCCGTTACAAATGATGATAAGCTAGTGATTGATTGTTTGCTCCAAGCACCACCAGAAGAGGATTTATATAAACCACCATTAAATCCTGTGGCAGTTGGAGTGCCAGCATATAAAGTGGTTCCGTTTAATCCGATGCATGTCGCACCATCGGTATGGGTACTACCGCTGCTATGCCAACCCGAACTATTTACAATTGTCCAACTTGGTGTTCCAAAGTTTGTCAAATAATAAACACCTCCGCCCGAGCAATCTAAAGTCGTAAAATCATCACTTAAAGCATTAATTTTTTTCCATGCCGGATCTACGGTAGGAGATTGTCCTTGTAACGAAGAAAAAACAAGACATGAAAAAAGATAGAAATATATGCGCATAATTTAATTTTAAATTCCTTAATTTTTTATTCTGTCAAAATCATCTTCTTAGTGTCAATCTCTTGTCCATCTACGATTAAACTATAATTATACATTCCTGCAATTAATTCCTTGCCATTTATAGTAACGTTAACTTCGCCTTTTGCTATAATGGTTATGGTTTTCTTTAAAGAACCATTCAAGTCAAAAATCATAAGACTAGATGCTTTACTGTATGTCTTCAAAGTAATATGGACTTATTGTTAGATAGTGTTTCTTGTTAATTCAAATGTAAGTTAAAATTTTTATTTCGCATTAATTTAATTTTTTGGTACTCCATTCTTCTTTGCCTGATCGCTTCATTTTTTAT
>DATMMV010000189.1:0-19681 GCA_035569635.1 Bacteroidia bacterium
ATAAAAAATGAAGCGATCAGGCAAAGAAGAATGGAGTACCAAAAAATTAAATTAATGCGAAATAAAAATTTTAACTTACATTTGAATTAACAAGAAACACTATCTAACAATAAGTCCATATTACTTTGAAGACATACAGTATCACCCGAACCGTTTCGGTTATCGGCAATTCCCTGTGTGGCGTACCTGAAATTACAAAAGTTGAATTTTGAAGTCATTGTTCCGCCGTTCAAATCAATATTGTTCCAGCTACCGGCGGAGAGAGAGGCATTGCTGGTAAACGTAATAGAGTCTGCATTTGTTCCCAAAGCAACTAATGCGGCTTGCCTTATTTCAAGTTGAGTACCGGCGTCAAATTTAACCACAACACCGGGTTGAATTGTAAGTACAAAACCCGGAAACACAACCACGTTGGATGTTACTATATACGGGCTTCCTGTCAATGACCAAGTTGTATTGGTGTAAATGCCACCACTTACATTGGTTTGTGCGATTAGAGTATAGGAAAAAGCAATTGTTAAAATAACAGCCAGAAAGTTTTTTGTAGTGTTTTTCATTTTGTTTGTGATTAGGAAGCTTACAAACGTTAGCTGCCTTTAAAAATTGCACAAAAGAAAAACTATTCCTTTATAATTTTATTGCGGTGTGTTTTTCCGTCTTTGTCAGAGAACTCTAAGATATATACCCCGCTTGAAAGCTTGCTTGCATCAATACTTCCCTTAAATTTTTCGGAACAGACCAGTTGCCCTGTTGCATCAAAAACTCTTACCTGTTCAATAATAAAATACGGATCCTTGTTTGCAATAAATAAGTGATTTTGCACGGGATTGGGAAATAATATCGGAATGGTTTCTGAATAATTTTTTATTCCCGCATAGCCCAATACCAACACATGTATTTTAAGCGAATCGTGTGTGACTATTGATGAATTGGTTCGTGGCCAGATAACTACAGTATTTATACCGGTTCTGAAAATTGAAGGTACCACCGACATTAAAATACTGTCGCCTTTTTCAGCACCCACTGCTATGCTTAAAGATGATGTTAAGTGCGAATTTGTGGTATCTAACGGAGCAGAATTATTTGTAGTAGAGTCAACGGCATACATGACGTCAACAATACCTGTAAAAACCTGCGGGCCATGGTTTTTAATTTTAACGACAAACTTGTAAGAGGAGTTATAGTTGGCGGTAGAAGGCGCACTATAATTTACCGAATCAATCCCCAGGCTGCTTTGCCCGATTAATAGGTTGATGCTACTTAACAGCATACCTACAACTAACACCAACACTTTTTTCATAACCTTATTTTAATGAGATAAAATTAAGGTATAAATAGTTATTGGCGAAAGGAAAAAACTCCTTATCTTACGCGTTCAAATTAATGTAATGAACGTATTGCCTGAACTCATCAGTCTCTTAAACAAAGAGGAAGCCCGCAATTTTAAGTTGTTCGCCAACCGCACCAACGCGGCTGTCGAACGGAAGGATATTATTTTGTTTGATTACATCAAAAAATCGTACCCGGGTTACGATGAGGAAAAGGTTTTTAAAAAGTTATATCACGGAAAGGATAAAAACTCTTTCTATCGGTTAAAAAACCGCCTGGCAGAAGATATCGGTATCAGTCTTTCATTACTCCATTATCACGCTACTGATATAAATCATATTTTAAATAATTACCTGCTTGCTAAGCTTTTTATCTCCAAAAATAAGCGCGGCCTTTCTTTATATTACATGGCTAAGGCCGAGAAAAAAGCAAACGCTATTGAAGCTTTTCATCTGTTGGATATGTTGTATAATGAGTATATCAAATTATCGCATGAAGTATTGGATATAAACCCGGAAGATTATATTCAAAAACGAAAAGAGAACCGGCAAAAATTAAATCGTTTGCAGGAAATTGATGATGTACTTGCTGTGGTAATTTACCAGGTAAAATCGGGTCAGAATTTTGGTAAGGGAAATGAACGCATTAACGAATTGTTAAGTAAAACGGTTAATACCTATGCCAACAGCCCGGAAGTAAAGAATAGCCCGCTGTTACGTTTTAAAATTTATGATTCATTAAGCCGTATTTTATTACAACAACATAATTTCAAAGCGCTTGAAAAATATTTATTGAAGACCTACACCGAGTTTGAGAAAGAAAAATTATTTACTAAAGGCAACCACGACACCAAATTGCAAATGCTTACCTACATCTGCAATGCCCTGTTTAAGAATAGTAAGCTTGATGAGTCATTAAAATACGCTGTTCATTTACATGGTGCAATGAAAGAATTTTCAAACTCTCTTTACGATAAGTACTTATTCTTTTATTATAATATCCTCGTAAATAATTACGCAAAAAGTCATGTAGAGAAAGCGATTGAAATTTTAGACGAAGCCAAAGAACAAAAAGCCATTAAAGACCACCCGGTGTATATTGGTTTTGTATATTTGAATCTGGCGGTTTCGTATTTCGGTATTAAGGATTTCAAATTTTCTTTAAAAAGCATAGTAAAATTGTATATGATCGACAGTTATAAAAAACTGGACGAGGCTTTCCGTTTTAAAATTTCTATTACAGAATTAATTGTGCGGTATGAATTGAAGGATTCGGATTATATTGAGCAACGCGTGAAGCAATTAAAGAAAGATTTTAAGCACAGTTTGCAGTCGGAAGAATTTTCCCGCGAGAAAAAACTGATTGAAATAATTCTTCTTTTAATAAATACCGCTTCGGTAAAAACCGATAAAAAAGTACAACTGGCCATTAAACAATTTACGCGCCAAACAGCTTCTGCTCAAAAAGATGAGGCCGAAATCATTAATTATAATGATTGGCTGTTGGAAAAGTTCAAAAAATAAGACCTTATTCAGGTAAGTTAATTCATATTTAAATAGTTGATATCCAATATTTAGATATATTATTATTTTATTGAACAGGTAAGAAATTGATAATACTAATTTTAGTGCCGGCCAATTATACCGCATCTTTGTACCAACAAATTAAAAAACCAAAAAAATGAAAACGACCACAAAAATAATTAGCGCGGTGATGCTCTGCTTAGGATTGAGCACAATTTCTATGGCGCAATGCAACGCGGGCTTTACTTATACCGTAGGTACTGCAGGGCAAGTAAACTTTACCGACGCTTCTACCGGAACAACGGGCGGAACGGTGTATTATTGGAATTTTGGTGATAACACCTATTCGCAGGTTCATTCGCCAAGCCATACGTTCCCTTATAATGGTACTTACCATGTTACTTTGCAAATTGATTCGGCTATAAATGGCTGTAATAGTATAATAACTAATACAATTGTAATTTCTAATACTATAAATTGTAATGTGCAGGCGGTTTTTACTTATACAGTTGGCTCTAACGGCCAGGTATCATTTACAGACGCCTCTACCAATGTTATTTCGGGGATGAATTACTATTGGAATTTTGGTAACAACGTTTCTTCTTCAGCCACATCACCTGTTACTTCATATCCGTATAATGGAAATTATGTAGTTCAGCTGCGTGTTTCGGATAATTTGGGATTTTGCTCAAGTACTTACACGGCAAGTGTAGCGGTTACAACAACGCTTACTGCACCTGCGTGTACGGCAGCTTTTACTTACACAACCGGCGCAAGTGGCTTGGTAAGTTTTACAAGTCTGTATACCGGTAACAGTTCTAACCTGAACTATTCCTGGGATTTTGGCAACGGAAATTACTCTACTGCGAAAAACCCGGTTTATACCTATCCTTATAACGGAAATTACAATGTTACATTAACGGTACACGACTCGCTTAATAACAGTTGCTCCGCCACTACTTCCAATACAGTAGCTATTACTAATACGGTTAACCAACCTTGTCTTCCAACAGTTAGCTTTTCTATTCATCCCGATTCTCTAAATGTGGGTTCTGGTATTTGGAATATTAATCCAAATTATTCTTCTCAGGTTTCAAGTGCGGTTTGGCATTGGGGCGACGGAAGTTCAACCGCAGGTTTATATCCTTCACATACTTACACAAATGCAGGCTGGTATAATATCTGTGTAACGGTTTATGCTTTGTGCGGCGATTCTTCAACTACTTGTCAGAATGATTCAGTGTATAGAATGGCTTACAGCACTACCGCAAATATGGTTCATGTAAATGTAATCAATCACGCAAGCGGAATTAAAGCAAACACAAATACCATGACATTACTTAAAGTATACCCGAATCCTTTCAATGAAGACCTGACCATTAGTTTTACTTCATACGAAAACAAAAAATTAACTTATGTGATGTATGACATGATGGGTAACCAGGTTATTAAAGAAAGTGTTGATGTTGTTAAAGGAGATAATGAGTTTAAAATTAATACCAATGGTATTGGTCACGGAGTTTACTTTATTAACATGACAGGCAGCGACGGAAAGAAAACAAGCACCTTAAAAGTTGTAAAATAAAATGCCTGAAATTTTAAGAAGCAGCTCTTGTCCCTGCGTTCTTTAAATTAAAATTGGTTTGGTAAACGGAGGTTCTCAAAAGGGCCTCCGTTTTTATTTAGAGAGTTCTTTCAAAACATTTCTCCCCCTTGCTTCCAGTGCAGGAATTCCGCATTGCAAAAGGCTTTCGGCGTTTAATTTTACTTCGGTTTTCAGTTCCGGGAATTTTTTAGCGATATTGCACATTACACTGATGGAAAACGCGCGCACGGCAATAGGTTCTTTTAAATTATGCAAATATTGGTTGCTGATTTCAAATAACTCACCGCAATATTTTTCGGGTATATTCACATCTTCTAAAATTCGCAGTGCGTTCCTTCTGACCGCATCATGCGCTTTTTTATCACTCATTTTTTTTACCATTTTACCGAACCAGGGTTTTATTAATTCCGGATGTTTGCGCACACAATAACTAACCGGATAAGCTGCACGCTGCGCTACGCGATATTCGTCGTTCAGCATTAAATAAATTAATTCGGCAAAACGCTTTTTATCGTCATCCACCCAAGCCACAATTTTTTGGCATTGTTTTTTAGAATGTTCTTGGAGTATGATTTCGCGCAGGTTCATTTTTTATTTCACGCAGAGACGCAAAGAGCACAGAGAAGGGTTAGGGGAAAATATTAAATCGCGTCGTAGTCCACCACTACTTTCTCAGTAAGCGGGTGACTCTGACAGGTTAAAACAAAACCTTGTTCAACTTCAGCATCTGTTAATGCAAAATTGGCATCCATTCTGACTTCTCCTTCAAGCACTTTTGCACGACAAGTACAGCACACGGCACCTTTGCAGCTAAACGGGGCATCAACCCCGGCCTCAATTGCTGCCTCTAAAATAGTTGAGCCTTCGGTTTCCAGATCAAAATTGGTTTCTACGCCGTATTGCAAAACAGTAACTTTACTTTTCACGTTTTTTCCATCGCCTATGGCCTTATCAACCGCCTCAATTACTGCCGTAAAATATTCTATGTGAATTTTTTCTTTAGCCACTTTTATTTGCTCCAATGCCTGCTTCACATTTTCCATCATCGGGCCTGGGCCGCAAATAAAATATTCGTCGGCACCGATAAGTTTATGATTTTCGGCAATTGAAATAACTTTTTCTTTCGTCATCAAGCCCTTGTGCAAATCAGCTACAGAATTTTTAGGCGCATCGTAAACAAAAACAATACTTACTTTTTCTTTATTGTCAGTTGCAATTTTTTCTATTTCCGGTTTAAAAATAGTGCTGTCTTCATTGCGGTTGGCGTAAACAAGAGTAACGCTGCTTTGTTTTTCCACGTACAAAACACTTTTTAAAATACTCATCATGGGTGTGATGCCGCTACCACCCGCAAATAACACATAATGTTTTTTTGCCGAGCCCGAAAGCGGAGTGTGAAAATTCCCCATAGGTGTCATCACTTCAACGGTATCGCCAACTTTTAAATTGCGGTTAATAAGGATAGATCCTTTTCCGTCTTTTACTTCTTTAATGGCAATGCGCAATTCTTTTTCGGCAAAAGGGCTTGTACAAAGACTGTAGGAACGGCGTATTTCTTCCCCTTTAACATTTAGCTTAAGGGTAAGATATTGCCCGGGTTTGTATTGATATTCGGGCCACAATATTGCGGGCACTTCAAATGCTACCGAAACGGCATCGGCTGTTTCGCGTCGCACATCGTTTACTTTAAGAGAATGAAATTTTGCCATATGGGATGCAAAAATAAGATAATTTAGGCAAAAAGCAGTAAACTTGTATTTAACTTTGTTTGATGCTGAACAAAAGACTTGTATACTTCTTACTTATTTTAAGCCAATATGCTTCGGCACAAAACTATGAGACTCCACATAATCCCAAGGGCGGTTACAATACACGGGCTTTAAAGGGAAAAATATTGCCTTTTGTTTTCGGCGATGGAGGAGGAATTAATCTTTTTTTAGGATACGAATACGGTTTTTGTAAACATCATTCAATTGGCGTAGACCTGTATTTGCTTGCCATGGGTAGTTCCGGTGAAATATATGATTCTATTCAGAAAACATATGTCCCCGGTTATGCTTCGGGTAGGAATGATAAAGCTGTTTTTGTTAATTACCGGTATTATTTTGGTTTTCAGAAATGGCGTGCAAAACATGAGTTATCATTTTATACAGGAACTTTTTTTCGTTACGGCTATTGGTTTTTTGATTATGAAGAAGGTTACAAAACGAATATTGTATCGCAGAACGAGACCAGTTATTCGGAAGGAATTTTACTGGGATGCATAGTAGGGGTGTTTGATTTAAATATGGGTTTTTATTACCGGCAACTTCATGGAAAAGAAGTATTGGCAACGGTGACGGGAAATATTCCTTTTACGTACGATCACAATTATTACGGATTCCGCATTGGCGCAAATCTTTATTTGTGGGGAAAGAGAGCGAAAAACAAAAATTAGATTTGAAAAACAAAAATGAAATTTGAACTACAACCCACACTCAGCAATGAGTTGATAAAAATACAACCCTTACAGGAAAATGATTTTGAGACCTTGTATAAAATCGCATCCGACCCATTACTTTGGGAGCAACATCCGAATAAAGACCGCTACAAGCGAGATGTTTTTGAAAACTTTTTTAAAGGAGCGATGGAAAGCGGCGGAGCTTTTTTGGTTCTTGATAATACAAACGGAGAAGTGATTGGTTGCAGTCGTTATTATTATGATTTTAACGAGAAAGAAAATGCGATTGTAATTGGTTATACTTTTATTGCCCGCAGCCATTGGGGAAAAGGCTTTAACAAAGCTTTAAAAAATTTAATGCTTACTCATGCTTTTAAGTTTGTTGATGCGGTGCTTTTTCACATCGGCGCAAACAATATACGTTCGCAAAAAGCGATTGGCAATATAGGCGCAAAAAAAATCGGGGAAATAGAAATGGAATATTACAGCGAAGCAAAAAAGCTCAATTTTATTTACAGCATTAAAAAGGATAACCGGATTTAAATATGATTAAATCTTACCTTTGTGCAAATTAATTTTATGAAACCACCAAAAAAATGGAAAATGGCTGTTATTATCTGGATTGCCATTTATCCGAGTATAACAAGTGTATTTCTTTTCGGGGGTAAATACCTGATGCTTATTGATTCAATTCCTTTACGAACTTTATGTGTAACAGTGGTATTAGTTCCCTTAATGGTGTTTGTTTTAATTCCGCTCTTGCAAAAACTCTTTAAAAACTGGTTGTTTAAATAATTTGCAATTAATTTGTTTTGGGTTTTTCTTCAAAGTTCCAACTAATAATTTTAAAAACACAACGACGGTTTATCGATTGAAGAGCTTCTTTTTCCTCTTTTGTTTTTGCTTTTTTTATTTGTGCGTCCGAAATTTTTAGTTTTTTTATTCCATAACCTTTGGCAATTAATCGCTTTTCATTAATTCCGTAACGAATAAAATCAAGTCTTACTTTTTCCGCTCTTAATATTGAAAGTTCGTCCTGAAATTTTTCATTTGAACTTGAATGGGCGGACAATTCTATAATAATCTCAGGATTCTCTTTAAGCATTTTTACAATCCATAAAACAGTATTTTCCGGATAACATGATGCGGAATCTCTTGCAATTCCGTACTTGAAATCTTCATAAGTAGTATCATAAGCGCTCGAGTTAATTTTAAATCTTAAACCAGGAAAAGACCAACATACGATAACCGGATTTAAATAAAAAATATAGGACAATTTTACAGGTTCCTTTTTTTCTGACAAATCAATTTTTAATCTTTCATCAGAAGCGAGAAACCCATACTTATGTTTGATATTGATTACATCTTTATTGGTTTGAGTATAAAATTCAGCTTTAGTAAATGAAGCATTATTGTTTATGTAATGTAAAAAGCCATACTGATCTGTTTTAAACTGAAAAATTTCACCCTTGTCCGTCTTCATTATAACGGGACAGCTGTCAATTGGTGTATTATCATCCAAACTTAAAACAGCAATATCAATTTTAAGACTTATCTGAGCCTGAATACCAAGGCAAAGTAGAAGACCCGCAAACAAAAAATTTATCCGTTTAAAAATCACAATCTAATTTAAGGAATTAATTTTGAATTTAGCGTGAGGGATTGCAGTGGAAAGCCTGGACCGCGCCGAACCGAAATTTAGTTTAAAGCATAATTTAACAGAGGCGGGGGAGGACTTGCAACGTAAAGCCCGACCCTGCCATAATTTAAAATAGTTGAGAAATTTTAATGAAGGGGCACGCCCAATTAAAAATCGTGGCTCAGTTGGTTAGTTGCTTTCTGTAAAATTTCAAAAGCGTTCTCGGCCATCAGGTTTTCTTTATCAAGCGTAGGATTGATCTCTACCATTTCAAAGCAAACAATTTTTTTGCTGCGCATGATGTAATAAATAAGGTTGCCCGCTTCTTTTTCAGTGATTCCATTAGGTGCAGGTGTGCCGGTTCCGCTACTGATACGGCTATCCATGCTGTCTACATCAAAGCTTACATAGATATAATCGCAATGATCGAGGTAATTCAACGCCTCAATAGCAATACGCTCAACGGCTTTCTTCCTGATTTCGGGCAAATTAAAAATGCGGACTTTATTTTTCTTTATTAAATAATCTTCTTGTGGTTCAAAGTCGCGCAGGGCAATGTACACGAGATCGTTGTAATTTATTTTAGGTGAAATACCTCCGAGGTTCTTCAGTTTTTCCCAGAATTCAACCGTTTCATCATCGGGTTTATTCTGTGCCCTGTCGGGGTTATCTTCATTAAGCAAACAGGCGATCGGCATGCCGTGCATGTTACCGGATGGAGTGGTGTAAGGTGAGTGGAGGTCGGCATGGGCATCAATCCAGATTACGCCAATCTTCTTATCAGGATAGGCCATTTTAATCCCCGATACGGTTCCTACGGCCGAACTGTGATCGCCGGCCAGGACCATAGGAATGGCGCTGTCTTTAGTAAGCGTTTTTTGTATTTCGTTGGCAATGCGTTCGTTTAAAGCAAAAATACCTTTAATACGTTTTGCGTAATCGTTTACAACGGGCTCTAAAAGAAGATGGTTTTCTGTTTTAATCTCAACCGATTTGAATTTTTTAAAGTAATTGCTTCCAAAATCGAGGGCTGCAATTTTAATAGCGTCTACCCCAAGGCTGCTTCCGCGGGTACCGGCTCCTATTTCTGATTTAACTTCAATGATTTTAATGGGCTTTATCATATACTTCCAAATTTTTTGCCGCAGATTGCGCGGATTAACACTGGTATTTTTTATTTATAACTACCAAAGATTTAAGGAGAAATTTCGCAAAAATGCTGTTATCTGCGAAAATCTGCGGAATCAGTGGCTTTATTTAATGTATTTCACTTACTTTTGCATCCAATTGGGCAATGTAACTCGCTTAGATTAGTAAAAATGAAGGAAACCAACTACTCCGACCTCATCAACCAAACCTTTAACTTTCCGCAGGAAGGTTTTAAAACAGTTGATAACGAATTGTTTTTTAATAATATACCTTTAATGGAAATCATTAAACAATACGGTACTCCGCTTAAAATCACATACTTACCTAAAATAGGCCAACAAATCCAGAAGGCCAAGCGCTTGTTTAATGTGGCGATGGCCAAAACCGACTATAAAGGCAAGTATTACTACTGTTATTGCACCAAAAGCTCACATTTTTCTTTTGTATTGGATGAAGTGCTCAAAAATGACGTGCATTTAGAGACCTCATCGGCTTTTGATATACCAATTATCAAAGAACAATTTAAGAAAAAGGCATTGGCCAAAGATACGCATATAATCTGTAACGGGTATAAGCGCCCATTGTACCAGCAGAATATCGCCGAGTTGGCAAACGAAGGTTTTAACGTAATGCCGGTGCTTGACCACAAAGCGGAAATTGAATATTACATAAAACACGTTAAAGTGCCCAAAATGAAATTAGGCATTCGCATTGCTACTGAAGAAGAACCCTCTTTTGCTTTTTATACTTCGCGTTTGGGAATCCGACATACGGATATCATTGATTTTTATCATGAAAAAATAAAAGCAAACCCGAAGTTCGAATTAAAACTGCTGCACTTTTTTATCAATACGGGAATTAAAGACACAATTTATTATTGGACGGAATTAAACAAATGTTTGAAGATTTATTTAGAGCTGAAGAAAGTTTGTCCTACACTCGATTCATTAAACATTGGTGGCGGAATGCCAATCCGTACCTCGTTGGGATTTGACTACGATTACGAATACATGATTGAAGAAATTGTGGAGCAGATAAAAAGTTTTTGTACCAAGCACGAAATAGCCGACCCGCATATTTATACCGAGTTCGGAAGTTTTACAGTAGCTGAAAGTGGTGCAACTTTGTATTCTATCATTGATCAGAAAAAGCAAAACGACAGAGAAACCTGGAGTATGATAGATAGTTCTTTTATAACCACTTTGCCCGATACCTGGGGGATTAAACAACACTTTATTTTACTGGCTATAAATCATTGGGATAAACCTTATGAACCTGTAAACTTGGGCGGATTAACCTGCGACAGTATGGATTACTATAATAGTGAAGCACACACTAACCAGGTGTTTTTACCTAAAATCGGCAAAGAGGATAAACAACCTTTGTACATCGGTTTTTTCCATACAGGCGCATACCAGGAATCGTTGGCGGGATATGGCGGAACGCAACATTGTTTGATACCTGCGCCAAAACATATTTTAATTGACCACGATGAAAATGGCGAGCTGACCACACGCCTGTTTGCCAAGGAACAAAGCTTTAAGAGTATGCTGAAGATTCTGGGTTATTAATCCAATAATTTAACGGCATTTGGTAAAAAATACTAACTTGCGGCTTTTGTAATCAAAACCTGTGAAAAGGATTTTACTTTTATATATTTTACCGGGCTTTATTGCCGCTTCCTGCCAATATACTAACCCTAAATATATTGACGAAGGTGTGATCGAGTATGATGCAAAAGTGGTGAATGAAAACCACCCGATGGCCGGTTTAATGCCCGGCAGTATGGCAGTAAAATTCAGGAAAGACTTGTTTGCCGCAGAGATGAGTGTGATGGGTGTGTTTAATACTTCCTTTATTACAGACCCGCAAAAAAAAACATTGACCACCCTGGTACGTATGTTTGATGTAAAACAAGCTTGCATTGATGATGAAAAAGCCCTGAAAGCAGAAAGTGATGCCTATAAAATCAATTTTGAAGAAACCAAAGAAACCAAAGAAATAGCAGGTTATAAATGTAAAAAAGTCATCGCGACTATGGCCGATGACCCCAGTATAAAATTTGATGTTTTTTATACAGAAGAATTAAATGTTACCACACCTAATTTCTCTACCCCGTACAGTTCTATAAAAGGTATGTTAATGCAATACCGGCTTCAGAAATTCGGTATAGAAATGGAGTTTACCGCCAAAAGCGTTAAAAAGGAGGAAATTCCCAACGAATCCTTTGAACTGCCTGCTTACTACAAAGTTATTTCTAAAAAGGAGATGGACGACTACTTTAAATCCATCCAATAATAGGCCCTTTTGCAGTCCTTCAGAGCATTCGCTAAAATTTTTTTATAGTTTGGCACATATGTTGTAATTTCACTTCCGTAAATTTTTAAACCAAAAAACAAACCAAATGAAAAAACTTTTTTTAAGCATCATTGCAGTTGCAGGCATGCTGGCTACACAGGCCCAGGTTAAAGAGGGCTCTATTACTTACAGTGTAAATTTTGAAGGATTACCTCCTGAGGCTGCCGGAATGATGAAAGGCAGTGAATTGAAAGTGTATTTTAAGGATAAAAAATCGCGTACCGAGTTTACCAGCGCTTTCAGCAGCAATACCACTATCAGCGATGAAAACACTGCCACTACTCTGGTAGATGCCATGGGCCAGAAGTATTTTTATAAAATGACGAAAGCCGAAATGGAAAAGGAAAGCAAAAAAAATCCGGACCCGAAAATTACTTATACCGAAGAGAAAAAAACTATCGCAGGTTACGAATGTAAAAAAGCCATCATAGAAACTAAAAACGAAAAAGGCGAAGTACAAAAAATCGATGTTTGGTACACGGATAAAATTCAGGGTTCAGGCAACAGTGGTAAAATGGGCGGTTTTAAAGGCTTAAAAGGCGCACCGCTTGAGTTCTCTATGAACCAGGGACAATTTAAAATGCAAATGAGCGCTACCAGTGTTTCTACTTCTCCAATGCCCGATTCAAAGTTTATTGCCTCAACTGAAGGATATACCGAGAAAAGTTACGGCGAAATGATGAAAATGCAAAAAGGCGGCGGTACCAATTAATTCCAAATATAAAAATGTAAAATCCCGGTTGTATCCGGGATTTTTTATTTTATAAAAATTCTACTTCTTTAAAATTAAAAGAGAAATGTTCGCCTTCTTCTGTTTCCAAAACCAAAAGGCCGTTTTCTTCAACAGCAATTATTTTTGCCCCGAAATTTTTTCCCTCGGCATGGTAATTGGCCGGCAAATTATATTGATACAAATTAGGTAAGTACTGTTTGTTTATCTGCTCCAAACGATTTTGTTTAAGGCTGAGGTAAAGCGCTTCAAAATGCTTGCAAAAACGTTCCAACACAGGGGTTAAATCAAGTTCTTTTTTGAGTATAATACCAAGCGATGTCGCTGCTCTTTTTGTGAGATTAAAATCTGCCTGGTTTATATTAATACCAACCCCGATAATGGAATTTTGCAGCCTGTTCCCTCCTGATGAGGCTGGTAGGATATTTTCAATCAGAATTCCGGCAATTTTTTGTCCGTTTACCAATACATCATTCGGCCATTTAATCGTTATGTCATACTGGCTCATGGGTAAAAACTCTGTCAGCATGCCCAAAACTGCTAAAGAGGTAATTTTGCTGAGGTAGAACTGCTTTTCGGCAGCCAGGAACAAAGGTTGCATTACCAATGAAAAGGTAAGGTTTTTTCCTTTTTCGGCCTGCCAGTTATTGCCGTATTGTCCGCGCCCTTCGGTTTGATAAATTGCTTTTATTAAGGTACCTTCTGTCAGGTTGCCCTGCTTTAAAAGTCCCATGGCATAAGTATTGGTAGAAGGTATTTCATCTAACTCAATTATATGCCTTCCTGTAAAGAGTGTATTCATACCGATGGTAAAAATAATCCTATCTTTGTAATAATATTAAAATACCTGTAAAATAAGCATTTCCGCTAAGAAACTATATGAGCAAGAAAGCCCCTAAAAAAGCCGCTAAAAAGCCTGCGACTTTAAAATCAAAAGTCAAAAGTCAAAAGTCAAAAGCCGGTGTTAAAACCGCAAAAACCAAAGCCTCAAAAAAACAGGCTAAGAAAACTGCGGTTAAAAAAACAGTAGTAAAAAAAGTAACGGCCAAAAAAACTGTAGCCAAAAAAGCTGCCCCTAAAAAAACGAAGAAGAAAATCGTTAAAAAAACAATTGCGCCTTTTGCAAAAGCACCGGTTAAAAAAGTAATAACAGATTACCCGGAATTACTGAAAGCAATTGTAGAAGGGCTTGAAGAAAGAAAAGCGAAAAACATCAGCGTAATAAACCTTACCGGCATCTCTAACCGTTCATTCGATTATTTTGTGGTGGCCGATGCCGATTCAAGCACGCACGTTGAATCAATTGCCGCTTCGGTAGAAGATGAAGTGAAAAAGAAATTACAGGAACGCCCGTATCATACCGAGGGATGGCAGAATGCCGAATGGATTTTATTGGATTATATAAATATTGTAGTCCATGTGTTTCAGCGCCCGGTGCGCGAGTTTTATAATTTAGAGGGCCTGTGGGCCGATGCCGAAGTTCAAAAAATTAATTAATTTCCATGCAATGAGTGAGAATCCCGAAAATAAATCTGCCGAAAATGCCAAACCAAACTCTCAGAATAATTCCTCGAGCGAGCAACAAAAAAACGACGAGTTAAAAGACCAGTTTGATAAAATGCGTGAGCGTTTCCGTAAAGGCGGCCCTTCACCCAAGGGTGGTGGTGGTTTTAATTTTTACTGGATTTACGCCATCATCATCGTTATTCTTATCCTGATAACCTATTACGATAATATAGGCTTAAGCGGCCACGCGCGTAAAACCACCGAAAACGATTTTTATACCATGCTCTCTAAAGGTGACGTTACCGGAATTGTAATTGTAAACGGGAAAGTGGCCGAGGTTACTATAAATTCCGATAGTCTTAAACTTTTCAGGTATTATCACAATAACAAAGCAGATTTTCCGAATCCTAAAGCGTATCCCGGCCCGCATTATTTGTTGGCGATTACGGATGTAAATTATTTTTTGACACAAATTGATAACGAACAAAGCAAAGCTAACATAGCCGACAGTAAAAGAGTAAGGCCTGTGCGCGAAGACCGGACAGACTGGAGCGAATACCTCAGTTGGATTTGGGGCTTGCTGTTTATGGTTGTTATCTGGATGATTATTATGCGCCGCATGGGCGGTGGTGCAGGCGGCGGCGGACAAATTTTTAACATCGGCCGCAGTAAAGCAGTTTTGTTTGATAAAGACACTAATGTAAATATTACTTTCAGTGATGTGGCCGGTTTAGAAGGTGCGAAAGTTGAGATTAAAGAAATTGTTGATTTTTTAAAGCAACCGAAAAAATATACGGACCTCGGTGCTAAAATTCCGAAGGGAGCTTTATTGGTTGGTCCTCCCGGTACAGGTAAAACTTTATTGGCAAAAGCGGTTGCAGGCGAAGCGAAAGTTCCGTTTTTCTCTTTATCAGGTTCAGACTTTGTAGAGATGTTTGTGGGTGTTGGTGCTTCGCGTGTGCGTGACTTATTCCGCCAGGCAAAAGAAAAAGCGCCCTGCATTATTTTCATTGACGAAATTGACGCGATTGGAAGAGCACGCGGAAAGAATGCATCCTTCGGTGCAAATGATGAAAGAGAAAATACGCTCAATCAATTATTAACCGAGATGGATGGTTTCGGAACCAACAGCGGTGTAATTATTTTAGCTGCAACCAACCGCGCCGATATTTTAGATAAGGCATTAATGCGCGCCGGGCGTTTTGACCGACAAATATTTGTTGACCTGCCCGATTTGATTGAACGAAAAGAAATTTTTAAAGTGCATTTAAAACCTTTGAAACTTCATAATGAAGTGGACATTGAGTTTTTGGCAAAGCAAACTCCCGGTTTCAGCGGAGCGGATATTGCAAACATTTGTAATGAAGCCGCTCTGATAGCTGCGCGTAACAACAAAAAAGCTGTGGAAAAACAGGATTTCCTTGACGCGGTTGACCGTATCATTGGCGGATTGGAAAAGAAAAATAAAATTATCACTCCGCACGAAAAACGTACGATTGCTTTTCACGAAGCGGGGCATGCAACTGTCAGCTGGATGGTAGAACATGCTTCTCCGCTGGTAAAAGTTACTATTGTGCCACGCGGCCGTTCTTTAGGCGCTGCCTGGTATTTACCGGAAGAAAGGCAACTGAATACATCCGAACAAATTTTTGACGAGATGTGCGCAGCATTAGGCGGGCGTGCTGCCGAAGAAGTAATGTTTGGAAAAGTAAGCACAGGCGCTCTCAGCGATTTGGAAAAAGTTACAAAACAAGCTTATGCCTCTATTGTGTATTTTGGTTTGAACGATAAAATAGGAAATGTAAGTTATTATGATTCCAGCGGACAACAGGATATGTTTGGCAAGCCCTACAGCGAGAGCACGGCCAAAACAATTGATGAGGAAGTGAAAAAAATGACTGATAAAGCTTACCAGCGCGCAAAAGAAATTCTGATGGACAATAAGCAAAAACTTACACAACTTGCCGATAAATTATTGGAGAAGGAAGTTATTTTCCGCGATGATTTGGAAACCATTTTTGGCAAACGCCCTTTTGATAAAGAAGAAGAAAAACATGAGCCACAGATTAGCGTGGATGAAAATAAGCCTGTGAATTAATGTATTAAATAATTTAATCAGCGTAAATCCGCGAAACCTGTGGCACTTAACTCGAAAACATTTTTAACAAGAACCGTCTCAGCAGCGGTTTTTGTTGTTTTGTTACTTGGCTGTGTATGGTTTCATCCCATAAGTTTCATCGCCTTCTTTTCTGTGGTTGGGTTTATAGGCTTATATGAGTTTTATAAACTGGCCAACAAAGTTGATAAGAAGCCGGTTGGTTTTTTGGGTTATATTTTGCATACACTTTCAATGGCCACTGTTTTCTTTCTCAAAGAATCTGACCTGGAAGAGGGGAAATCTTTTTTGATACTGCTTGTTTTAGCGGGACCGCTTTATATGTTGGTTGAGCTATTTAAAACGAAAAATTCTGTTTTTAATTTTCCTACTGTTGTGCTGTCGTTTTTGTATGTTACTGTGCCCTGTGTATTATTAATTTTGTTTAGTGGGGCTTATAAAGAATATACAATCGCAGAAGGCTCTTTTCATCCCGAAAAAGTTTTAGGAATGATCTTTTTTATCTGGATAAATGATACAGGTGCTTATTTGGCGGGAAGTTTTTTTGGTAAACATAAAATGTACGAACGTGTCTCTCCCGGTAAAACCTGGGAAGGGACTATTGGCGGAGTTTTACTTTGTGTAGGATTTTCTTTTTTAATGGTAAAAATTTTCCCGCAATTAACTTTGCCTCACTGGATAGCTGTTTCAATTATTGTAGCAGTGTTTGGTACGCTCGGTGATTTAGTGGAGTCAATGCTTAAACGCATTGCCGGAGTAAAAGACAGTGGCAACATTATGCCGGGCCACGGCGGTGTATTAGACAGATTTGACAGTTTATTATTTGCTACTCCTTTTGTGTTTGCCTACTTGGCTGCGACGGGGAATTTGTAAAAAGTTAAAGCCACGGATTTCACAAATGAAAAAATTGTTTATGAAGTGAAATTATTTCCGATAAACCATGCTCTAAAAATTAATCTGTGGTTAACGTATCAACCCGAAATCTTTCGCAATCCAATACGTACTGAAGAAGTTTTTGTCAACCGCAAACAGACCTGTTTTTCCTCCTTGCGTTATGGGTTCGCCCGGGTCAACCATCAGGGCGTGACCCAGATTTTTTACTTCGTAATAAAAAATTTCTTCCTGCTTTTTGTCATTCATGTAAATGTATTTTGTGATATCTTGATTATTTGCAAATGAATTTAAGGTTTGTGCAGGCACCGTATCCGTATGCAAAACATTTGCCCATTGTTTTATTAATTGCAATGAATTTTCAGGATTAACCACTTTATCGCTTTTGCCGTGTATCACCACGAGCTTCGGATAATTATTTTTGTAAGCGGGATTTTCATCTTTCACCAATTTGCCCCATTCTGCTGAAGATTTATTTTTAGAACCAGCCATTACCGAAAGTGCTGTAAAAGGATTTGTGGCCATTTTATAAGGGCCGCCCGCTAAAACAGCACCTGTATTAAAAGTACCCGGATAGTTTGCCATTAGCACGGTTGTCATGGCGGCGCCTGCTGAAAGCCCGTAGACAAATATCTGCGCGGTGTCAATTAAAAATGAGTCGCGCATAAACTGAATCATTTGTTTTATTGAACCGCTCTCGCCACTGTTTTTTGTAATGTCTTTTTCGTTAAACCAGTTAAAACAATCAGAAAGGTTGTTAATTCTTTTCTGTTCGGGATATATTACGTAAAAATCAAAACCATCTGCAAGTTTATTCCATCCCGATTGTAACGCAATGCTTTCAGCATTTTGATTGCAGCCATGCAAGGCCACCACCAAAGGTTTAACTGCTCTTAGTTTTACCGAATCAGCCGTTGACACGGGCTTGTGTAAATACATATTGAGGTTACCCGGGTTACTGCCGAAGCTTTTTATTTTCCTTAGAAAATTTTGGGAGTACCCGGTGTTTATGTCTATAAAAAGAATTAAAAAGATGATTAAATTTTTTGGCAGCATAAAATCAAAGATACTCATAAAAAAAACTCACCCAAAAGGGGTGAAAGAATAAAAATAAGAGTGATAAACATATACTTTTAGTTGCCCGGACTACGTTTATAGATTTTATTCTTCGTATTTTTGAAGGAATAACAGATTGTGATTAAACTGAATAATATACGCAAAGCATACCACATTGGAAAAAATGAATTTCCTGTACTTAAAGGCATAAACATGCACATAAAACCGGGCGAGTTTGTTTCTATCATGGGGTCTTCGGGTTCCGGAAAATCTACTTTATTAAATGTGCTGGGGCTTTTGGATAATTACAATTCGGGCGAATATCACCTGAACGGAATACTGATGAAAAATTTAACGCAAACGCAATCGGCGCAACTGCGTAATAAATTTTTGGGATTTGTGTTTCAGTCTTTCAATTTACTTTCGTTTAAAAATGCCGCGGAGAATGTCGCGCTGCCTTTATACTACCAAAAAATTTCTCGCAAGGAAAGGAATAAACTTGCCCATGAATATTTAGATAAAGTTGGATTATTGGATTGGGCGCATCATTTGCCAAGCGAATTAAGCGGCGGACAAAAACAACGCGTGGCCATTGCCCGCGCATTGATTGCAAAACCAAAAGTAATTTTTGCTGATGAACCTACCGGTGCTCTGGATTCGCAAACTTCTTTAGAGGTAGTTGACCTTTTTAAAGACATAAATAAGCAAGGTATTACTGTAGTTATCGTTACGCATGAAAATGATATAAGTAAAATGACGGATAGGATTATCCGTTTACATGACGGTATTATAGTTAGTGAACAAAAAGAAGCAATAATTACCCCATGATCTTATTTGAAAAAGATAGCTGGCAGGAAATTTTTGAAACGATACGCAAAAATAAATTACGCACTTTTCTCACAGCATTTAGTGTGGCATGGGGAATTTTTATTCTGGTAATTCTTTCCGGTGCGGGTAACGGATTAAAAAATGGGGCGCAAAGTCAATTTGGTGCAGATGCTGTAAACAGTATATGGATTGATGGCGGAATTACAAGCCTTGCATGGAAAGGATTAAAACCTAACCGGCAAATCCAACTTACAACTGAGGATTATAAATTGGTGCGTGCCAGCTTTGATGAAATTGATAATGCAACTGCTGTATACAACGGTTGGGGGAGTAAGCCTTTGTCGTATAAAAAAGAACACGCGGGTTTTACTGTGCGCCCCGTAATGCCCGATCATCGAAATCTTGAAAAAGCAAAATTAGTTAAAGGCAGATTCATTAATGAAACGGATGTTAAGACTTATGCGAAAGTCTGTGCTATTGGAAAACCCGTTGAAGAAGCACTTTTTAAAC
>DATMMV010000190.1:0-9100 GCA_035569635.1 Bacteroidia bacterium
GTATTTAACCGAGCCAAATGCCGTTAGTTCTTCCAGGTTGGTAAGATGAGCAGCATCCAAGGCAGGCTTCAATATTAACGGAGTTATCATATCATTTATTAAAGAAGTTACAATATTGCTGAAAGCCGCGCCAATTACAACACCCACGGCCAGATCGATTACATTGCCACGCATGGCAAACTTTTTAAATTCACTTATAAATCCCATATTATTTAATTATTGATTTATTTAGTTATTGAATAGTTGAGTTACTTTAAAGAGCTCGGAATCTTCAATCAATAACTCCCTCCTCCGATTCTATAACTGCTAATTGCTCCCTAATACCTTTAATAACTCGTCTAGTTTCGGAGTTAAAATAATTTCTGTACGGCGGTTTTTCTTACGTGCTTCCGGAGTTTTAGCAGGGTCTAAAGGAAAGAATTCTCCGCGGCCGGCTGCTGCAATACGTTTCGGATCGATGTTAGGGCTGCTGCTTAAAATTATTTTTGTAACCGAGGTAGCACGCATTACACTTAGATCCCAATTGTCTTTAATTTCGCCGGCGCCTTTCATAGGCACATCATCGGTATGGCCTTCAACCATAATGTTGATATCAGGGTTTTGGTCTAACACTTTTGCCAATCCTTTCAACGCTTCAACTCCCTTGGGTTGCACATCCGTTTTTCCGCTGGCAAATAAGAGACTCTCCTCCATACTCACATAAATTTTTCCGTTTTTCTGAGTAATGGTTAAACCTTTATTTTCAAAAGCTCCGAGTGCGTCACTCAGTTTCTTTTTCAAATCCGCAGCGGCCTGGTCTTTTTGTTTTAAGATTGCTTCAAGTTCGTTTACGCGTGCTTCACGCTGTTTTAATTGCTCGGATAAGGCATCCAGGTCTTTTTTCTGTTGAGCCAATTGTGCAGCTAAAGCATTCAGTTCGTCTTGCTTCTTTAACAATGCAGCTTGTGTTGTTTGCAGATCCCCGCTGAGTTTAGCATTGTCTTTTTCGCTGCCGGATAAAAGTTTATTGTATTTATCCAGGAGCTCTTCGTTTAACGTATTAAGCTTATCGTATTTTTTTTCAAGGATACGGATTTCCGAACCCATTTGCATGGTGTCGTTGCTCAGTATTTTTATGTCCTTGTTGTTTTGTGTCAATTGTTCGTTCAACTCTTTCAACTTGGCCTCATTGCTTTGATTGGTAGTTTTAAGGGCGCTGAGTTCGTTTTCGCAGGCGGTGCGTTTTTCGTTGCACTCGTCCAGTTTACGCGCAGGTACACAGGAACTTAATAATACTGCCGACAGGGCAGACAGGCATAAAAACTTCTTTATCATAATTTAACAAATTAATGTTAGCAAAAATAGAGTTTTACCTGCAGGAGAGCCCTTTTTTTTTTGAAACTTTTTAACACCAAAAAAGTATAACCTGTATGAGCTCACTTACTAAAAACTGGCTGACCGAAAACCACATTGATTTTGAGTATAAAAAATACGTGGTTTTGGCTTATTTACAGGATGTACAGCAATCGTACAAACAAAATGAATTATACCCCTGTTTGGCCGAAGTTATTGAGCATTACCGCAATTTAAAACAGCTTAAAGAGAATTCAGAGCGGATCAAAAAAGGTTTGTTAAAAGAGTTAAAGGGGATTGATTCACAAAAAATGGAACTCCTTTATGCCAAAATGGAAACCGGAAACGATGAGCTTATTCAGGAGTTAGAGCAAATTATCGATTTTTCAATCCCCCTGTTCTTTGATAAAATTATGGATGGAAAGAAAATTTATGATTTTGTAGAAAAACACCTCTCGTTAAACTCGGTAGGTATAACACCTTTACGCACAACCGAAGGTTATATTTTTATTAGCGAGGACGAGAAAAAAGAAGTGCATGTATATCAATACAGCCTCTCTAACCTGGAAAGCGCCCAGGAGCACCTCAGGCAGCTTATAACCCGCTATATCGATACCTATGCGCATACCATTACCGGCACTTTCGAGAAAATTAAAACCGACCTTATTTCAACCCGAAAGGAACTTCCAAACCCTGCCGTATACGCAATAAACAGTCCTATTTCGGTGCCTTTTAGCCCTACTTTATTACCCATTGTGAAACGATTTTTTGTGTCGAAATTAGCCGCGTAATAAAAGTCAAAAGTCATTGACTCAAAAGTCCTGAGTCTTGGGTTTGTAAAATGAAAAAACGATTTTTTTCCACAATAACTGTAAAGTCATTAAATTCAGTTAGATAGCTGAAGTTTTTTTGTATTGACTTTGGACTAACAGACTTGTGACTTTGAACTTTTTAATCTATCTTTGCCTCCCTTAAAAAAAACAAAAAATGGCAGTAAAAATAAGACTACAAAGACACGGGAAAAAAGACAGGGCCTTTTTTCACATTGTCGTAGCGGATTCGAGGTCACCACGAGATGGGGCATTCATTGAAAAGTTAGGAGTTTATAACCCTACAACCAACCCTGCAACAATCGACATGAACTTTGACAGCACGTTGAGTTGGTTGATGAAAGGCGCAACGCCTTCTGATACCTGCAAAGCGATTTTGTCGTACAAGGGCGTGATGATGAAAAAACACCTGTTAGAGGGTGTTGCAAAAAAAGCTTTAACAACTGAGCAGGCGGAAAAGAAATTTGCTGCATGGTTATCTGAAAAAGAAGCTAAAGTAAATTCTAAAAAAGACCGTTTAGCTACCGAAACAAAATCAGAAACTAAAAAACGTTTGGAAGCTGAAGGAAAAGCGAAAGAAGCAAAAGCTGCAAAGACTTCTGCTAAAAACGCCGCTATCCTTGAAAAAGCTGCTGAAAAAACTGACGAAGCTGCGGCTCCTTCTACTGAAGATACTGCATCTTAAGATATCCACTCAATTTTACAAGAATCCCGGGCAGAAATGTTCGGGATTTTTTATTTCCGGATTTTTAGTGCAGGTAAACAGAAAGTATAATTATGCTTTTTCACTCAATCATTATCTCCACCCGCCGGTTAAATTGCTGTTGTTCCTGCAAAAAGCTTTTTGATTTCAGTTCTTTTGAACTTAAACCACGACAATGTAATTGTTCTTCCTTCACACCTTTCTGCATAAGGTAATGCTCTACTTCAATTGCCCTGTTGCGTGATAATTTCTCATTGTATTTTAAAGAACCGCTATTATCTGCATAGCCAATCACACTACAAATCAAGTTTGTATTGTTTGCCAAGTAATTTGCTAATGCATCCAGATTATGTTTGCAGGAATCAGGTACAGAATAAGAATTGTAAGCAAAATAAACTTCGGTAGTGCCGGGTTCTTCTTCTTTTAATTCTTTTTTTTCGTTTTGTGTCAGCATGTTTTCTTTCGGATTTAAAATGCTGTCCATATTGGGGTGAAAATTTTCCAGTTGTTTTGCCATTGAATAATATTTTCCGTTTGTATCGATTACGCTCGTAAAAGAACCTGCTTCTAAAAAAACGGCCGAGTCGTAATCTTCATCCGCTACATCGGCAATAGCCAGTTTTATATGGTATTTTTTAAAAGGAATTACATCGTGCTCCGCTTTTAAAACCGTAGTCATGCCGTCAAATTGAATTTGTTTTTCCACTTCCCGTATGCTCCGGCGTTTTTGTTTACCCATAAAAAGCAAGTGTATAAAATTCATCGGGTACCGGTTTTGCCTGAAGTATTGCGGGTTTTTATTTTGGTTTACATTATTTATGGTCACAGGTGTTTTTCCGTCGGGTAAAACGGCAAGGTTTATTTTATCGATAATATCGGGACCGCTTAAAAAGAAACCGAATACATCATTATACACGCTGCCGGCAAATTCGGGATATTCATCCGAAGCAAAAACAAAATTGAATTCTATTTTATTTTTTATCGGTACAAAATCAAATTCAATAACGGAGATATCATGGGTTTGCCCTTTGCATAGTTTATTCAAATCCTTGTCGCCGCGTTTTATTTGTCGCACCAATGCTTTATCATCCGGTTTAATAGCCTGACTCGTATAACGATTGGAAGTGTTAGGCGTACCTACGCTATCGGCATTTCCTGTTGACATTATAATACCTGATTTAACACCAAGTAGATTTTCGTTTGCGTTAAATTGCGCGATGCTTCCTTTTTTTCCGATAAATTTTACATGGTCAAGCTCTATGCCCTGGCCTTTTAAAATATTTCTTACATAATAATCGGCTGATTGGGTGCTGTTGGTTTTTACCTGTGCCTGAGTTGATATAAACAAAAGCGATAGCAGGGAAATAAGGATTGCTTTCATAAGAAATGTTTTGTTCGCTTTATTCAACGCAAACAGAATACCATTCTTTGCCAATTAAGAGATTTTAAGAAAAAATTAAGATTTGTTAACTCAAATAGAGATTATTTGAAACTCTTATAATATGTTAATCTGAGCAACCACAACTAAGGCCATTAAATAAACTTTAGTAACTCTTTTAATTCTTTGTCAGAAATATTTTCCTTTTCAGATTTATCGTAAATAGAAAGTAAATAAACGGTATGGGCTAAAATCTGTAAATAGGTAATTATTCTTGCTCCGCCCGATTTACCTTTTCCCTTAGAAGAGATTGCCATTCTAATTTTGAAACAATGATGCCCGATTGGAGTACCTTGCTACGGATTAATTTCAAGTAAAGCTATAAGTTCTGAAAAATCCGCTTTAAGAGAAGGATATTTTTTAGCCAGAGATTTAAGTTCTTTCTTAAACTTAGGTGTCGCAATTACATTAAAGCTCATTTAACAGATCTTTGGCAGGAATGCCTTTTAATTTTCCCGCTTTTATCAATTTCATTTCTTCAACCGCCTCGCGCACGTTATTCAGCACTTCTTCTTTGTAAGGAGGGTATTCCTTAAGTTTTTTTGCCTTGACAAATTTGAAATTCTTAAGCAATTCCATAATAAAATCAACTTTATTATCTTTTATGTCTAAGAGGACTTTCATAACACAAATTTACAAAAAAATCCCGAAATTACTTAACTCCTCTTTTATCCATCTCCCTTCGGTAAACATCTCTGTATTTGAGGTGCTGCTCGTAGGTGGCCGAGTAATCGGAGTAGCCATTGAGACAAGGCTTAGCGCAGAAGTAAATAAAATTATGATCGGTGTAATTTAAAACCGCATCTATGGCTTGTGTATAAGGCAAACAAATCGGGCCGGGGGGAAGGCCTTTGTTTCTGTAGGTGTTATAAGGAGAGTCGTAATCCAAATCTTTTTCCCATACGCGTTGTTTTGTAAAATCTCCTTCTGCAAAAATTACGGTTGGGTCGGCTTGCAGCGGCATTTTTTTGTCTAATCGATTTAAATATACGCCTGCAATTTTTTTCTGCTCGCTTTCAATGGTGGCACATTCGCTTTGTACGATAGAGGCGAGGGTAATTACTTCCGCTTGAGTTAACTTACATTGTTTAGCTTTCTGTTTACGGCTTGCCGTCCAGAATTCATTATAGGTTTTCTCTACCTTTTTCATAAACTCGGGCAAAGAGGTATTCCAGTTCAATTCATATGTTTCGGGAAGAAACAGGCAGCGCAGAGTTTCTTCATTTAAATTGTATTTTTTGCTTATTTCGGTTTCGCTTGTAAAAAAAGTTTCCAGTTCATCTTCGGTAATTTCCAGCTTCTCAGAAATTTTTTTTACTAAATCTTCATTCGTGCGGTCGGCCGAGTTAAATGTAATTTTTACAGGTTCTTGTTTTCCGCTCTTCATCAGGTTTATTAACTGGCGATTGCTCATTCCTGCAATAACGCGGTATTTGCCCGGTTTAAAATTATCAGCAAGACTCATGGCTTTTGCCATCCACTCGAAAGTTTTTTTATTCTCAAGAATATTTTCTTCTTCCAGCATTTCTACCAATTCTTCGTAATTTGCTTTGGTGGAAATGTATATGAATTTGTATTTTTTTCCGTCGAGGTAAATATTGGATTTAAACAAAGTAAAATACACTGAAGCGCTTCCAGCCACCAATAAGGCAAGCAGAATAAGGCGGAAAAATAATTTACGTGATTTTTTAGCGGCCATGTTTGCAAAGATAAAAATTTAATTCCCGCCTTTTGCTATGCTTACTTTAATATATAAGTTCCTATTCCGCACTGTAAACATTTTTTAATACTGCAATAAGAATCGTGTAATTGTATCAGGGATTGCGAATGTGCCGCGTGTAAAGATTTAAAAGACAAATCTTCGTATTTTTTGGTAATGTTATTGCTTTCCGGTTTTAATTGCCGGTACCATTCAATCGCTTTTTCGCAAAGGGACTCTTCCTTTCGTTCTTTGCCGTAAAAGAACAGAATCGGACAGACTGTATTAATAAGTATGTTTTCTACAGAGGAATCGCCTAATTTTTTTTCTTGAAGGATACTTTCTTCATTTAGGGTATAATGTGTTTTCCAGAAAGCGGAGGCCGAAACTCCGAAAAGTATTTTAACTTCTTTAACCGTTCTTGCTTCTGTAATTTTAGAAAAAGTGTGCTGATAGTTTTGAATAAAAGCTGCCATTTGCGCAATTCGCACCGTGGGAAAATTGCCCGGTCTCATTCGTAAAAACTTCCATTGTTTATTTTGCATTGGAGCTAATTGGTATTTGTGTCTTAAAAAAGCAAATTCCTTCTGAAGCTGCTTTGTGTACAAATCCGTAAATTCTCCCTCTAAAAGTCCGCTTTGCCCGAATAACAACGCTTCTACCTGTTGGAGGTTGCCGGCATGTTTTAATAGGGTATGTAGAGGCATTTGCCTGCCCAATTGCAAAAAAGGCTCTGCATTTACTTTAAAACCGAAATTCCTGCAGAGCAATAAATAAAAGGTTTCATCCCAGTTATGGCCCGTAAATTCAAATAATTCCTTAATAAGGGTTGTTTTCCGCTCTAAGCGTTCAATCAGCATCCGCTCCAGCCAGGGCTCTTTAACAATATCGGTACATTGAGAAAAGAGGGTTCCGCAGGGTATTTCCTGTTTGTTCTTATAGAGATTTTCGTATTTATATAGTATACCGGGCTCAATAAAATGCTTTAATTCCATTGTAGGAATGGGTTGCCCCATTGAGTTAAACACTTCTTTATCGTGCTCGTATACTATATGTAATATCACGTTGTTATAAGCTTTATCCTTATGGTGATTATGCAATTCCCATTGGGAAGAATGCTTGTGTATCTCTATGTTTCCTGCCCATTCGGTATCTCCCAACACAATGCGCCCATTGCTGAAATCGGGCCCGGCATCGGTATTGTGCGTGCCGGGATGAATGATTTTAAGAGGTAAATTGACAGTTGTACAGAGGGAAACAGGCCTTAAAAGTTTGAATTTCCAAATGAAATGTAAGAGGTCTTCAGTCATATAAAAGAAGCAATTTGCATAAAAAAGGCAAAATTACCAATGGAAATCGGTTTTTTTCATTGGGAAATACTTATTAACATTGTTTTCACTATTGGGAAAATGTGTGTTTTGTATAGGGAAAACATATATCTTTGAATTATAAAATTAATTAACTCAAAAAACAAGAACAATGGCAAAAAAAGCAAAAGCGAAAGCAAAAGCAAAGCCTGCAAAAAAAGCAGCAAAGAAAAAATCGGCTCGTAAACCAAACGCAGCATTCATGAAACCATTAACTCCAAGCGCTACTTTAGCAGCGGTTGTTGGAGACAAAGCTATTCCTCGTACGGAAGTAGTTAAAAAACTTTGGGGTTATATCAAAAAACATAACCTGCAAGACAAAAAAAATCGCCGCATGATTAATGCTGACGATAAATTGAAACCGGTATTTGGCGGAAAAGCTCAAGTGTCAATGTTTGACATGGCTAAACTTATTTCTAAACAATTGAAGTAAGAACCAAAAGAGTTTTACTCTGTAAAAACCCTTGCTGAAAAGCGAGGGTTTTTTATTTTAAGCTGTTTTACTTATGAAATATGGAAATAAAATATCTGAAAAATTACCTGACTACCTGGATAAACCCCTTTAAACTTTTATCTTCTGAATTTGAATTATCGCAGTAGAGGCGATATCGGGCTGTATAATAATAAGTGCCGTCATTGCAGGAAGGCCTCCAGATGCAATCAGGATTATTACTTTCAAATATCAGATTTCCCCAACGATTATATATTTCCAGCTGCAAATAAGAAAAAGAATATTTACCGAAAGAAATAAAATCATTTATACTGTCATCATTAGGAGTAACAATATTGGGTAAAGAAAAACCGATAGTTTTATCTGCTGAGTTGGATGTTCTCCCGTCAATAAAATTCGGAAGCCCTAACGTACAATGCCCCGTTGAAAAACTAACTGCCACAGCCTGGTAATTGCAAGCCGTATCAGGGCCATCCGGATTTTGTATCACGCCTATACCTGAAGTATCATTAACAACATATATTTTTCCATCGGGGGCCAATTGCATGGCACAGAAATATTTTTGTGATGCAATTACAGTTTGAGAGGAGTTTATTGCTGCTGTTGAATGATTACTCACATCGTATTGTAATATTTGTTTATCGTACATAAGGCTTACGTACAACTTTGAATTATCAGGAGAAAAACTCAAACCGTATGGCGAAGGATTTCCCTGGTAAGAAATAATAACCGGGTTGCTTATTATACCGGAGGAGTTATCAAATTCAGTGATTTCAACGGAAGGGACATAATAACTGATGCACAATGCAAGCTTTTTCCCATTGGGAGAAGCCTTCAGAGAACCGATAGTTTCATCGTATGTGCCCCCTGTATTTTGTTCAACAGTACCCGTATTCGAAACAACATCAATTGAATCTATTCCTGAGGATGTTAAAAGGTAAGCATGATACGCGTTTGACAAAAAGGAATGTGTGATTATCCAATAATCTTTGCCATTACAATGTTTTACTGCTGTTAATTTTTCAATAGTTGGTGGTGGAGTAAGTAATTTGTTTTTCAGTATCACACTTCCCTTGCCTGCGTTCTGGTTCATATCAATTACAGAATAAAAAACTCCCTTATTTGGCGATAAACCATACCCGCCCTGATCTGCGGTAATCACGTAATATAAATTATTGCTTCCCGGTTTGGCAATAATAATTGCGGCTTGTGTGGAAGTCCCCCCGCCACCAATTAAGCCTGTACCATTAAGCATCACAAGATTATTTTTATCCCAGATA
>DATMMV010000191.1:0-34525 GCA_035569635.1 Bacteroidia bacterium
CTTGTTTTTCTTCTTACTTCTTTAATGAAGTTTTCGGTGGTTTGTTTTTTCTTTGTTTCCATGATTATTTAAATTTAATAATTTTGGAAACACTATCTAACTTTTAATTATATTTAGTCCACTTTATGCTGACGATTTACACATCGTAACTGTTACGGACAGTAACGGTTGTCATCACACAGAGCAACATATTGTATCCATTAAAAAAAGCGGGCCCGTTGTGGATAGTATAAAACGTATTAATGTTATTTGCGGACAAACAAGTGTTGGTAGCTGTACGGTGATAGCTCATAACAGCAACGTTAACCCTTACACTTTTAATATTGGCAGCGGGGCGCAAAACAGCGGCGTTTTTACCAATCTCAATCCCGGAAATTACACAGTAACGGTTATTGATAATACAGGCTGTACGATTAAAGATTCCTTTTCAATCAAGGTTTTAATTCCTTATGAGGCAAATTTTACTTTTAGTCCGACTAATATTTGTGTTGGCACTTCGATACAATTTAATAATACAAGTACCGGGGTAAATAATCTTACATGGTTTTATAATGATACTCTTTTCAGTAGTGCAGGATCAACAAGTTTAACGATTAATCATGCGGGTACTTATTCTGTTACTCTTATAGGATGGTATAATTTGCCACAATGCAGCGATACCATGACTAAAATTCTTGTTGCAAAAGAATGTCCGCCAGACAGTTTTGTGGTTGTTGCGCCAAATATTTTCACTCCGAACGGTGATAATATTAATGAAGCGTGGCAACCTTTGATTTATGAGTCTGGTTTTACGATTGAAAATTTTGAAGTAAATATATTTGACAGGTGGGGATTAAAAGTATTTCAGACAACCGCAGGTAACAAACAGGCGTGGGACGGCAGAAGTACAAGCGGGATTGAATGCAGTCAGGGCACTTATTATTATATTGTAAACTATAAAATAATTGGCAGTACCGGAAAAGAAAAACAGGAAACAATAAAAGGGTTTTTACAGTTAATGAGATAGTTTTACAATTGAATTCTTAATTAGAATTCCTTCTCCCTTTATTTGTATTCATCTTATAGCCAAATTTTGTTTTCAAATTATTTTCAAAACCATAAGCCACTACTCCGACTACACTTCGTGCTCCGATTTTACCCATAATATTTTGTCTGTGGGTTTCAACTGTTCGAATATCAATGAAAAGGGTTTCAGAGATTTCTTTGTTAGAATAATCGTTGCAGAGCAGGGATACTATTTGTTTTTCTCTTTCGGTTAATAAACCATCTTGGTTAAATTTTGGAAAAATTAATTTGTCGTTTATCAAGTCTTCTATCATTTTATGTGTAATAAACTCATTTAAATAATATCCGTTTTCCAATACGGAATAAACGGCTTCCACTATTGTTTCTATGTTACTGTTTTTTATTAAAAATCCATGTGCGCCTTTTGCCAATAAATCATACGCTAATTCACTATCATCGTACATGGTTAAAATAAGTATTCTTACTATATAAAAAAACTTCAATAAAATTTCCTTTATCATTGTATAAATACGCACAACGTTTTTGCAGTTTTCCTGCTGCCGTATACTGACTGTCTTCAATTTCATTTCCATTCTCATCATATTTATAAATATGCTTTCCTCCCAAACTTTTCCCTTTTGTATTTATGTATTCTAACAACCATTCAGTTTTCTTACCATTGGAATTATATTTATACGTTTGCATTGAAAACATATTGGAATCTGCTCCAATCCAATCCATTTCGATTTTATTCCCCTTGTCGTCATATTTGTAAATGCATTTTACTCCCTGACAGCTATCATCCGTATTGTATTTCCACCATCCAACCAATCTCTTTTTATAATCATATACTTTCAAATAGTTATCGTTATTTTTTATTTTACCTTGAAATATCTTGCCATCAATTTCTTTTGCTTCATAGTTGCTTTGTCTGATTTGGTTTACTTTTCCGAATAAAACTTTATCTTTTTCTTGTACGTTATTTCGTTGGCAAAAAATTTCTCCTGAAAAAAGAAGAAAACTGATTAATAAAATCAAGGGCACTATTGTTCTTTTCATTTTTCCACTTGTTAAAAAACTTTGTATTTGATAACGTAGAAACTTCATCGAATATTATACGGATTTTATGAATTATTTCAACAAGCAACTCATTATTGATTTAACAATTTCCTTTTGTATCACTGCCATGCAAATTGTATATTTTAATTCAAATTACTTGAAGAATTCTTTTCCACTTTCATTTATATATCCCCATTTCTTGTCATTCGTTTCAACCAAAGCATATCTCCCGTCAAAAAACTTTGCATCCACGTATTTTGCAGGGACTATTATTTTCCCGATATCACTTATAAACCCCTTTTTTTCTGCAATACTGAAAATGGAATAGCAATAGCTACTATTATCTGCACAGCCATTGACCCTTACATCATCGAAAATAAAATCAGCGACCAAATTTCCAAATCTATCCAATATCCCCCACTTATTCTCCTTCTTTACAAAAGCAATACCTCTGTAATTTTCAATTAGCTTATCGTATATAGCCGGAAGGGAATCATATTTATTAAGTTTTACATTCCAAATAAGCATACCAATAAGATTGTTCCTTTTGTATTCATTAAAATGACTCATATAACCCCTACTTCCACCGCAGTATCCAAGCAGATTTATTTCTTCTTTACCATCCTCCCCTATATGAAAAGCCTTACCGTTTTTTATACAATAAAACGGTAATCTGCCGTCATAAAAAACAGTGTCATATACACATTTGATAATTGCCTCTCCTTTTTTATTGATGATTCCGTATTTATTATCTTCTGCCACTACGGCGTATTTCCCTTTGAAGGGATAAAGAAAGGAATAAGTCTTTTTAAACACTGGTCTTGATGAAGTATCGACATAAAACCACTTATTGCCTTCCCGGAACGGAAATAGTTCCTGCCCTTTCACAGAACAAATAATAATCAAACTTAGGGGTATAGAAAATAGTGTTTTCAATAAGTCAAATTGCAACATAAAGATATTAAAAAACTGAAACTACTTTGGTTTGTGGCTTGTTTAATTTTTTTCTTCAGTTGTATTTATAATTGGACTGGTAAAAGCGCCGCGGGCACCGTTGACAAAGTAGCGTGACAGGCCAGCCACTAACAGCACCTAATCGGCAAGGCGGCCGACAAATAAATCGAAAATATTTCCTATCTTTAAATTAAGTTTACACAGCCGACAGTTTTGCGGTTTCAAATCCGCCCAGCCGTTAGCGGCAAGCATGATATCGACATAAAATTATTTCGCATGACAAAAAAAGAACTTATAGAGAAATTCTATCAAAACCATAAAGAACTAAGCGACTATATAAACTCTTTACCGGCCGACAAATTTATCCATGGACAAAATGGCAAGTGGACACCTGGCCAACAGTTAAGTCATATTTATTTGTGTCTTAAACCAATTTCACAAGCTTTGACTTCAAAAGAATTCATTGAAAAAAAGTTCGGTAAAATATCGCGTTCAACAATGGACTACGACGCTGTTATAAACTTATATTACAAAAAAGATACAAAAAGTGGAATTTTCTTACAGGTATATTATATAGCATATAGTTGCGGTCACAGCGACTGCAATGACTATACCTACTACGATTGTCTTTGTTGATGTCTTCATGTCTGTCCTATTGCATTGGCTATAACTTATGGCTATGTGTAGTAAATATACAAAAACTATACATAGCCGTACCCCTTTGGTGTGTTTCCATTTTTTAGGGGGGGGTTGCCCATGTTTCTGTACTATCATATATATGTGCCAAATAATCACTCCAAAACCTCATCAATAAAATATTCCAAAAATGCAGATAACTCCGGGGGTGGCCTATACCCAGTAAGCGGTTGTTCTGTGCTTTCATTTAACCAATCTGTGCTCTTTGCATAATAAACCCACTCTTGAAAAACAAACAGTGTTGTTATTTTTCTAAGTTTAGCCTTGTCGGGCTTAGGGACATTAAAACCGAAACGTTCAAAAATACGATGTCCTTTCATCGCGCAAAGTATGTTATGAAGAGCCGCTGCATAAATAAATTTTGAGTTTTTTCTTGAAGCCTTTTTGTCTTTAAGCATGTCGGGGTCGGTAAGTGTTTTAGCCGCATATTTAATTATCTCTTTCAGGCATTTTTTGGGGTTTGTAACAGGCTTAATCTTTTGTCCTAAGCTATTTGCCATTTTATACCCCCAATACTTTTGCCATTCCTGCACAATTAATTTGGCAGTTGGTTCATCCGGTACTATCAGATGAAAATGGGGATTGTAAGTCCCTGCAACAGGATTGTAATTGCATTCCAAAGATTTTACGCCGACAAATTTTATGCTTTTGCCTTTCCGATGCCATTTACGAAACTTATCCTTAAACTTGTTGAATGCAAAATACATTTCGTCAATCCGTGCATTCAATTTATGTTTTTTCACCGCTTGGGTGGTTATGGTAACGAACTGTGGGTTTTTCCACTTCTTAATTTCAGGCAGGTATTTATTAATTATTTCTGCCTTTCTTATTCCGCAACAAACAGTACAAAACCTGTTTTTACAATACCGGCCATAAAGCCTGCCATCCGCACTAATTACTTTTTTCAGGCAGTTGTAGGTATTCCAGTAGGGTATCAAGTCTTTTATACTTGCCCTCTTTTTTTCAGCGACTTTTATTAAGCTAAGCGCCCTCCGTTGACTAACCAGTTTCTTTTGAGCCCTTTTATTAATATGATCTTTATTGTTGAGGTTGGTGCCGTTTCCGTTTACTTTTTTCATAGATTATTTTTATGTTATTTATTGAGGCCGTGCCGATTTGTGCTATTGTATTTTAAAACAGGCCCTTGCAAAAGCAAAAATCCGAAAACCGGTAAGTCTTCATTGGTTAAGGCACAGCTACGCAACTCACTTGCTGGAAAGCGGTACGGATTTAAGATATATACAGGAAATACTAGGCCACAGTCGTAGTACTACCACTGAAATTTATACTCACGTAAGCAATAAGAGCATACAAAAAGTGGTTTCGCCTTTCGATAGTTTATAATAAAATAGTTAAATTTGATAAATCAATAGAAGCCATAAAATCACCACAATCTTGCAAAATTTGCAAGATATGAGTGAAAAAGTGGCTTCTATAACGTAGTTAGCACCAATGCCATCGGACTACGGAAATACTTTGTAAATATCTTTACGGTGGACAACTCTTGCAAACTGGACTTTGTGACCTTCATAAAAAAATCCAACTCGGTAATCACCTATTCGGACTCTGTATGCGTACTTAAAGCCGACAAGTTTTTTTAGGTTTGGTATATCGTGTAAATTATCGGCTGACTCGACAAGCGCAATTAATTTCTTGACATTTGACTTGACCGACTTTTGACTAATGTGATCGAGGTCTTTAGAAAATTTGCTTAAAAACTCGACCTGCATTAAGACTTAAGTTTTTTCATAATACTCTCTCTGCTGACCTTTTTAGTTCTATCAACAGACTTCATCATTTTAGATAGACCTAAATCTTCTAACTCTTCTTCTGTCATTGTCGCAGACATAATACCAAGTTTTTTAAGTAAGTCGTATAAAAACTTAAACTCGGTTTGACTTTTGGGTGTGACTACCATTGCTTTCATAAGACAAATATAATAAAAAAACGGCAGACCGGTGGACAGCGTTTCGTGGTGTTAGTAATGGCACAGGTGCTAACCGCGCGTTTTATAAAATGGCGGGGGACGTGGGAAAAGAAAAAGTATTATCTTTAAAGTAAGTTTTGTATCGGCAGACAGTTGGTTGTTTCAAACGCCACTTTATAAACGCGCAAAACGTTAGGTGCAACAACAGTGGACTTTTAAATTTTAATGAAATGACAATTACTATTTTTCACTATCTTTGATTATGAAGAATTTGGCGTTTATACTTCTATCTATTATCGGCTTTATTTCTTGCACAAAAGATCCTAGTGCAAATGCAACGCCGCCCACGACAAGTACTCCTACTTCGCGTGACTTTAACTTTGTCGCCACGGATGAAAGGGGAGTTCAAATTATTACCTTAACGGGAAATACTTTTATTATCAAGTTCTATCAAAACAATAATTTAATTTATACGGCAAGGACTAATGACTTAAGTAAGCCAAGTATTCCTGCAGGCTGTTGCCTTCATAGTTTTAGCATAAGCAATTTTAAAGATGGCGCATATATGTATGAAATTACAGATTCACTGAATCTATTTGGATATTGTCGTGATTCGATCATAAGCAAAAATCATTCTTGGATGACAAGCGCGAACGGTACTGCAATCCCTTGGGCTCAATCTAATGCAGCCGTTCTTAATGGAGTACAACAAAAACCCACATTCACAATATTAAATTGCACATCCAAAGACACAAACAATTCAGGAATATACATCAACGTAAATGTATTAAGCAATGTGATTCATGGACAGGTTGCATTTTACTTTTACAAAAACAACAAAGTTTCGAGTGATAATTCTTACAATTTCGCTCCTTTATCCCCCCACGGACATATAGTTTCAAGCAGTCAGACAAATGTGTCTGACATTTTTTATGACACTCTTCTCGAGCAAGGAACTTCTTTACATAGCGGTGACTCGGTTTATTTTGCTATCTATCCCGCCTCCTTTGGATTCTCTTATAATTTTGATCCCTTCTCAAAATTGGACACACTTGGTTATCCCCAGTATACACCGATTGGAACTCAAAGAATAGTCATTCCATACAAGTTACATTAGCCGACTAATATTAAATGGACGGCTGTTATACCTGAGCCTGTTGCAGCCCCTAACAGCGCCTAACGGTCAACGCGGGCGACAAGGGAAAAGAAAGTTTTGTATATTTAATAAAGTTTTGTGGGTTAAGGGCCCTGGTGCTTCGTATCGCGTGTTACCCTTAGGCGCAAAACGTTAAGCACAATACGCCCGGCATCTTCGTGGGACAAGTTTCGTTTGACAAATGCATCTACAACGACAGACATACAATAATATTATTAAAGCTCCGTTATAAACAAAAAAATATTAAATGACAAAACAACTCTTAATAATTGCATTGTTTTTGTTAGTAATGACTACACAAGCACAACAGGTTCAAAATCCTGGTTTTGAAAACTGGACCGGCGTATTCCCAACGAATTGGGGATCTTATAGTCAAGCGCTCGTCGCTGTGGGGCAACCCAATCCGCATTTAGAAGCTCAAACTACAACTGTTCATTCGGGGACATATGCTATTGTCTTGCAAAATCAGAATCTACTTATAGCCGGTGGCAACAACGTTCCCGGTGGAATATGTACATGCCCCATTACATATAGCGGAGGGCCCGTCTTGCATTTCGGCCCATATAATTCAACACCCACTTCGTACGATTTTTGGTATCAGTTTAACGCTATAGGTGGGGATAAAGCGATTACTCAAATGTATATTACCAAGTGGAATACGGGCAATAACAAACGTGATACATTAGCTACTGCGAATGCATTAATTACAGGTCCCGTTTCTGTTTATACTCATACAACAGTTCCCATTACATGGTTAATTATAGGTCAAATTCCAGATTCCATGCAATTAAGTTTCGTTTCTTCCATAAAACCAGTAGGCGGCGGCATTCCAACAGGTGGCATGTTGTATTTGGATGACATAAATATGACATCAACAACTGGTATTGAAACTTTAAGACCCGATGGTAAAGTTGCAAATGTATATCCAAATCCAACAAGCGACCAGTTCTTCATTGATGCAAACACAAATGACAAACTAATCGTGGACTTGTATGACATTAACGGCAGACACGTATTTGGCAAAAACGTAAATGACAAATCAAATATCGACGTGACTACTTTAAAAGAAGGTATTTATACATTGACAATTAAAACGGCAGATGGCGTAATAAATAAAAAGTTAGTTATACTCCGCTAATAAATTATCTTTCACGCAGCGGACATTTTGTACAACGGACACGTAGTCGTTGTGCAAGCAGAACAAGGGCGTAAAGTGCTTAACCGCAAGCAATACCCAATGGCGGTCGACGTTTAAACTAAAACATTTTTTCTTATATTTACATTATGCAAGTCGACACATTTCGGTTTCAAAACGCCACTGGGGTTTGCTTGCAATACGTTAGGGTTAAGGCGGCGACTCGTCCCGGCGGACAAGTCAACCGATGACAAAGATAAAGATATCGAAAATGAAAAATATTTTACGCCTGACAATAGTTTTTCTTTCGACCTTGACTTGTGTTTTCGGACAAACCAAAAGAATAAATCCAAAGGACACTAACGAAATTACTTTTTATTGTAATCCTAAAGTTAGCCAGCCAGCTTTTAAATCTTCCCTTATTGTCAATCTTAAGCAAGGTGACACATTAGCTTTATTTGCAGAGTTCGCCGACTGTGGTGAATGGGGCGGGCATAGAGAAAATATAATTATAGTTAAAAAAGACAACGACCTTTTGGCAACTTATTACAAAGACACAGTTGACTGCGACAGTTTACCTATCAATTCATTGAACTTAAAAAGAAAAAACGTAGTTGAAAAATCAAAACTACTTACATCGACAGACAGAAATAGGATTATTAAATACATTGACAATTTAAAGATTGCATGTAAAAAAAAGGAGTCTCCTCAAAGCAATTCAGCTAATTCCTTTAGACTTTATAGCAAAGGTGTACTAATGTGGTACACTAACTGGCAAAAGGACTGGAAAGAATTTACTAAATTGAAAGTTAAAATATTTGGCTAAGCTATCAACAGTCCTTTGGACAGCGTTATGTGGTGTTAGTTAGATATTATTTACCGAAATCTCCCAATTGAAAAAGGGCATTTATTTCATTTTTAAGGGATTGAGGGTTCGACTTTTTGTCCGTCGAGTCCACAGAATAAAACTCTAATCATTTGTATATAAATTGATTAGGGTTTTTTGTTTCTGTGTTTAGTCCATTATTAGTCCATAACATATTTGGTTTTTAATAACCCTTCGGTTCTTTTCTATTTTGCACAGTTATCCCTGATTATTTTTTTTGGTCTTTCCCTTATCATGTCTCTTTGTTTTTGAAACTCTTACAGCTTTTATTTCCTTCAACTCTTCCGCGTGTTCTATTATTTTTTCAATCGCCAATTCTTTTTCTTCTTGCACAGTATTTTGATTTTTTGATTTTTGGTATTCAAGGCTTGGCCATGTTTTGTTTAACTCTACTTCTAATATCTCCGTAATTTGTAAGCAACTTTCATACGATTCTAAAAAATACTGGATGTCTACTGGCAAAAAATCACCAGGTTTAACCCTTGCTAATGTGTCTGCCTTACCTAAATAAATATCACTTGCAATTCCGGAATTATGAATATATACGTCACGAGTCGCTTTTAATTCTATATATCTGTGAAAAGCGGGTTTCTCTAAAAGATTAACACCAACGTATTTATGAAATTCCTCCGCAAAGTCTTTTGGGGATTTATAAGTCAGTTCATTAATTATAGAATTAATAATAGTGTTTTTAATTTCATCTAAGGAAGAAGCCCCAAGAACGATTTCGGCATCTACTTTTCTTTTATTTGGTATTTTTACTGGATACACTTTCAAAGTCTCTTTAAGGATGTCACCAAGCAATGTTTCAATTATTGTTACGAGTTGATAAACCCCATTGACAGGCAAAAGTGTTAATCCGAGATATTGATAACGACTAATTAGCTCTGCTTTTGAATAGTCTTGCGTATGATTTAGCGGAGTCCTGTCTGGTTTATAACCGATTGGATAAGAAATTTTGATTGTTTGGTTCGGGGTATCCTTAATTAATTCTATATACCCTTCAAAGGACAAATAAGTGAGTTGGGCCATTTCCCCTTGCGTAAAAAGCATTATTCTTGAAGAAGAAATTCTTTTAAATAGTATATCTCCGAATGAATCCATGTCTTTTAATAACTTGGTATTCCCCAAGTCTGTTTATAGTAAATATACAAGAATTAAACAATAGCAAGAATATTATTTCGCAAAGGGATTAGCAACTAACTCACTAATCTCTCTATATTCTTTTTCCTTCTTTTGAATTTGTTTATCGTATTTATCAAAAGCAATTTGTATTTTATCTAAAAACACTCTTTCCCTTTTATAATAAAAAAGATAGGGAATTATTGCGATAGATAAAATACCAACCAAAGAAATCATGTGAGATATTTCTTTCCAAGTAAAATAATCACCAATAAAATATGCGTTGCATTTTAAACTAAAACAGGCAATTTCTTTATGAGCGTAAATAGAAATCCACCAACTTAATAATAATAAACAGGGGATTATTGAATTTTTCATGGGCTTCACCTACGAAATATGAAATCAAATGCTCATGAAAAGAGTTATCATTTAAAAAATCATCTATCTGCCCACTTTCAGAAGCATCATACCCATTGCAATATGATCGAAAACTATTATGACCAGTTTTAGGGAATCTATCTTGACTTTTATAATACTCATCAATTTCTTTAATTAACTTTTTAGTAAACGGTACTGGATTAGCACCCTTTTTCTCGATTTGATTCAAATAATCTCTAACGTAAGATTGTAGCGTATTAAGATTTTCGTTGTGAAAAACATTATAATAATACCTTTTATATGTAATTTTTTCTTCCTTGGTTTCAGGATATATCGTGATGTAATTTTCGGGTAAATCTTTTTTTTCTGTTTCATCAGTAATTCCGTAAGTATAAACACCAATATTGAAACCGTTATTATACCAAAAGTTAAGCTTGTCTTGATAGTTAATTAATTTATCAAACTCAGGCTTTAGTTGAACCACTTTTTCGATCACTTCTTTTGGGCTTAGTTCAGGTTTAAATCTAAAAGGAAGTATTTGCATATATTTAATTAATCCTTATTCTATTTCAAAAATACAACAAATAAAAAAACCCGTGATTAAGCGGGTTTTGTTTTATACTGAAAAAGGTTTTTAAAATGTAAGTAAAAAATTACTCGAAAATAATTTTACCCGTATAACTTTTTTTACCGTCAGTTAGTATAACGTTGTAGGTTCCCTTTGCTTCAGCTTCAAGGTTGAGTTTTATTTTTTCCTGCTGCATTTCTATTTTAGCGTTTTGCAACAGCTTGCCGCTTATATCAAATATTTGCAAGGTCAAGTTCTTTTCGTTTACAAAATCATCGGGTATGGTGATATTACATTTACCCGCCATTGGGTTGGCGTAAATAAGGAGCTGGTTATTTGCATTGCCAATTTGTCTTCCCCCAATACCTGTTATGGCACCGTGTTTGGCTACATATAAATCTGCTGTGGGCGGACTCGTTACCGCAGCAGTATATGTATTGCTCCCAATGGTAGTTGTGTATTGAAAACCACTTGTAACAAAAACACTTCCTGCATTATCTTCGGCTAAATACCCTCCACCCGCTATTACTCCCAAGCAAGAACCACTGGTATCAAACCGCGCAAGAAATCCGGCAAGTGAGCTTGAAGCGGTAAAATTGGTTGAACCAAATGTTAAACTTCCACCTATTCCACCTCCAACGTAAAATTTACCACTTGCATCGGTAACCATTGATGATGCACCTACGTAATTAGTAGCATTAGCCTGATGAGCCCATTTTAAATTACCGGAGGTATCATACTTTACATAAAACATATCGGAATTGCCCGCAGTATTTGTAAATGTATTAGCACCAATAGTAATATCGGTTAGAAACATTCCGGTAATATACAGGCCGACTTTATCATTCACAAAACAACCAGGGCCGCAATATTGACTACTTGTCATAAATTTTATCCATTTTACATTACACACACTATCCATTCTTGTTACTATTCCTGTATGAGAATTTGCGGAAGCACTAAGTGTATAAGTAGAAGTGCCGATTACAATAGTATCCTTATTGTTATTGCCAATACCATAAATGTCATTTTTATATAGTAATATTTTATTAAAAGCAGTACCAGTTTGTCGTTTTGCCCATAAGCACGTTCCTGATGAATCGTACTTAGCAACATAACCTCCTTTGGCTATTTTTATATTATTACCAAATTTCATGGAATCCAATCCGCCACCGGCTATATAAATGCTTCCTTTTTTATCGGTAAGTATATTGCTATTACTCATCCCACCCGGGTAACAAAGAATAAGCTTCGTCCATTTAAAATTTCCATTAATATCTAATTTGCTTAAAAACATATCACCACTACCAAACAAAGTAGTTGAGCCAAAAGTTGCACTTCCAAAAATAGTGCCCGTTATATAAATAGAATTACTTACCGAATCATAAGCCACTCTGTATCCCTTCTCACAATCATCACATGGGTTACTGTGGTCATAGGGGTTGTTTGCACCTATCCCCTTAGCCCATATTACATTGCCATTACTGCCATTGTATTTAACTAAAAATATCTGATTAACTCCGTTATTATAAACACTGTCGTTGCCGAAATGAATATAGCTAGCGCCACGAATAACCCCTAAGCCGGGACTACCGGAAAAATAGGCACCAAAGTCGCCAATGATATATACATCGCCGTTTTTATCGGTGCAAATACCTGAAACATTATCATCTGAAGTGCTCGTCCCTTGTTTAGACCAAACCCAGGTACTTTGTGCAACACTATTACAAGTTAAGATAATTGTAAAAAGTGAAAAAAGGATATAATATTTCTTTTTCATGATTCCCTGTTTTTACTGAATAATTATTTTTTGATTAAAAATATTGCTACCATTTTTAACCTGTAAGTAATACATACCGGATATTAAAAATGACAAATCAAGTTTAACCGTGTTTGTACCATAAATGCCATTATATACCTTACTCCCTGTCATGCTATAAACTGTTATATCAACAGGTAATTGCACGTTGCTACTTACAACTGTCTTGTCAGAATTTTGGCCTGTTTTATTATCAATAAGCTCTATAACAAATATACCATTATTTGGGTTAGGTTTTACAGTTAAATACGCATATTGTTTGTTTGGTCTGAAATCAATTTCTATGTCCTTTTTTTGCAATTCCAATTCCTCACCTGACAAAACACTCGGTGAAGAATTAGATGATATTTCCCTTTGGGTATAACTTGCAAAATCGTTACAATCTTCAAATACCTGAGATATATAAAAATGAACATTTGAACCCTGTATAGAAGAGGAAGCCGTTGTGCCGGGCACTATATGCAAGAAGTCCTTTGCTGTAAAAGAAGCCGTGGAACCATTTTGCTCGCTTGTATTATTTATAGTTAAACTATTGGAAGCGCTGTAATTTTGTGTACCACTTATGGTTTGATTAGAAATGGTGGTATTAAAACCGCCGCTTGTATTTGTTAAGCTACTGCGATGAAGAGAAATAGTTCCTAAACTATTAGCCGGTAAAGTCGTGGTACTCCATCCAGTATTATATTTTTCCGCACCTATAGCCGTAATTGCGATATTATTTACGTAACATGACTTGCTGGCTGTTGAATTATCAACATAAGTCCCCGGGTGATAAACATATAAAGTAAAATTACCGTTTACATCTGAAAAAGTATAAGGAAGTTCTGCAACAGTAAAACTATTGGCCGTAGTAGGATATTGAGGGTCGGATGCCCAATGAGTAAAACCAAATATTATAGCGTCTTTTATTGGTTGTGAGGTATTTGCATCTATAACAGTTCCGGTATATACATACGGAGAGCTTGGGGTGTAAAAATAAAAATTAAAAGGGTCAGTATAATTTGTTGAAGACAATGTAGGTTGTGTTCCCGGAGGCGGTGCGGGGTTTGGGTAATTTCTGAAAGCCTGTACTACCTGCTTTTCAACAGGGTCATGATTCAAAATAGTTGAACAAGGCAGGCACATAGCTCCATGTTTTAACAATCCATAGCCATCACCAAGATTTTGAAGGGGCACATCCCAATTTTCCTGATAAGCCCACCAGGTAAAACCAATCCCTCCACTATTTCTTACATCATTTAAAAGATTAGTTGCATAATTTGATTGTTCTTGAAAACTTCCATCATCATATGGAGGTGATAGAGGCCCAAGTCCCGAAGTGGGCGTTCCTGAATCATCAATGGACGAAAAACTTGTTTCGCCGATTAACCAGGGTACAGGACAATTGTGGTTTAACCATATTAAATTACCAAGCACACGGTTATAACCTTTTTGAAAATCATATCCGGTTGGATATGCACCACTTGTTTCGTAATCACGAAAGAATGGATATATATGCGGGCTATAAAAATCCATCTTCATGATGCCGGGGTCCCATTCATAAACATCGCCGGCACCGTAACCACTTATACTTATTAAATGATTAGCGTCTGCTGCTTTTATGGCATCATACCATTGTTTAGTGTAATTACAAACATCAATCTTTCTTATATTCGGGTTAGTAATTTCACTTGCCGGCTCTTCCAACATAACATAAGCAGCAAGCGTTGTATTTGTTGAATAACGCGCAGCGAAATAACTCAAAAAGTTAGCGTAGTCCGTAGCATCGGAAGCAGTATTGCCTATATGACCGTATCCAATGTCTAAAAAAACATAAAGCCCTGCTTGTTGCGCTGTTTGCAGTATCAAATCATAAAAAGGAAGAACTTTATTTACTAAAGTAGTATTACTTGAATTATAAGGAGGGTTTATATAAATATAATTTGCAGGGATATTTGTAGGCCCGGGATGAGTATTTTCAGCAGGTTTTAGAACAAATCCATTTACTCCAATAAAAAGTGTGTCACTTTTAATTACTCCGAAATTTGTTCGTATGGAATTAAATCCCATGCTTTTTATCTTCTTCATATCCTGAACTATCTGTGTGGAACAAGCAGGAGAACCATCACAATCAAAATCCCAATTCGGATTTGGCCAACCACTTACGGTCATTGCAGAACCTTTGCCGTATCCATGACTGGGCGTAAGATACGGTGTATTCGGGCTCGCCGAGTCATAAGCAATTTCATAGGTATATCCGCAAGTTACCGGATAAAATGCCGAGCCATTAAGCATAAATGTATTTCCTTGCAGGGTAAAATATTGCGCGAAAGCACTTGTAAGCCCCGCCACAAACACTATTGCAAAAAATGAAAATCTTTTCATACGTTTTAAATTTAAGATTAATGAAAAGACAAATTAGTTTTTAATCATTTCTTTAAGTTCTGCATTTTCTTTTTGCAAAGCTTCCATTTTTTTGTTTAGCTCTGTCATGTTTTTATTCATCTCAATGATGTATAAATACAGCTCTTCAATTTTTTCCATTTGTGCCACCTGCAACTTACTTATATTCTGTCCGGTTTGTTTTATTTCTTCGGCTGATGGTACATTTGGCAGGTGTTTATTTTCTTGTACATAATTTTCAATTTCAGGAAGGGTTTTTAGCTTATAATTTTTCCCGAACACGTAATCAGCCCATCCGCCTGTTGCATCAACGACAAAAATTTCCTTTGTTACGATTGTGCCATCAACAGTTAATCTTGCTGAAGTATAGTTACCGGGTTTTGTAAGCCCTATGTGCGTGTTGCCATTACTGGTATTCACAGAAAAAATACTTTTACCAGCAGTCGTATTTTGTAAATTAAAAGCTGTTGTGCCGGCTGTGTATACATCCAATTGTGCGGCCGGTGTTTGGGTTCCGATTCCTATTTTTCCATCCGTATTTATCCAAAGCCTACTGGCCGATGCAATGGCGTCATAAAATTCAACCGCCCCATTGCTGAATAATAAAGAAGTTCTTTTTCCGGGCGCAGCAGTGTTACTTGTTTGCCAAATATCAATATTAGGATTAGTTGAGCCCATTCCTGCACGAAAAGTATAACCGCCAGCGCTATTCAAAATTTCTAAGTTAGCTGTCACAGGGTTTGTTTGCCCGATACCCACAAAACCGTTTGAGTGAATACGCATTGTTTCTGAACCTGCCTTTGCAAAAGCAATTACACTTGCCGCCGGATGAAATATTCCTGTTGTTAAATCGCCATACCAAGTATAGTCCGGTGCGCCCGCCGTTGTTACGTTACTGCTACCTTTTATATAGGGCGCATAGGTAGGAGTACCCGTTACGTTTGTAAACATTCCATCGCCATTAACACTAAATTTTGCAATGGTAGGTGAAGTAATGCCAATTCCTACAAAACCGTTTGAATGCACGCGCATAATTTCTGTGCCTGCTTCCGCAAATGCTACAACGCTTGCCGCCGGGTGAAATATTCCGGTAGTCAAATCACCGTACCAAGTATAATCCGGTGCGCCTGCTGTGGTTGTGTTACTACTACCTTTTATATATGGTGCATATGTTGGAGTACCTGTAACGTTTGTAAAAATTGCATCGCCGTTTAAAGAAAGACGTGCATTAAGTGTTGTGGTTCCTATACCAACATTTCCTAAAGAGTTTGCCGTTCCGTTTCCTCCGCTAACAAAAAACGTTGGTACTGTACTGTTAAATCCGACTGCCAAACTTTGAGATGTGTTATTTACCATAGGATTTGAAGCAAAACCGCTGCCTAATGCAAAAGCATACGTGGCAGAAGAACCTGTTTTGGTATTATATCCGATTGCAACACTTTGGTCGGCATCCACTTCAGCCAAATTTCCTAAAGCCGTACTATTGTCACCGTAAGCCTTAGTATTATAACCAAATGCAAAGGACCTGCTGGCCGCCGAAGTGTTAGTTCCCCAACCAATGCCAATTGCACTATTGGATGCTGAAGAGGATTGGAATTCCATTACATAATTTCCACCCTTTATAGGGTTTGCAACAGCAGTATAAGTTGTAAATGTCATTGAGCTATCTCCTAAGTGAATAACTCCATCGGGGCTTTTTATATGTTTCGTAATAAGATAACCGCCGACTGTTGTGTTGCCGTTAATTATAACAGCACTGTCTGCTGTAAGTTTTCCTTTTAATCTCGTACTACCTTTTACTTCGAGTTTACTACCCGGTTGGTTCGTACCAATACCAACATTACCTGTACTCGGCATAGTATTTGGAGTTTGGGTTTGGGCGAATCCTAAAGAGAAGAGTAAACTAAAAGCTAAAATGAAGATTGTTTTTTTCATAGTGTTATTTATTGATTAAAATACGCTTAAACTGAGTGTGAATTTCGTTCGTGCGGGACAAATGTAAAATTATTTTTTAATTAGGCAACTTGATTTAGTATACTCTTTACTTTACTACGATTTTTTTGAGGCTTGTATTTGTGCCGGCTTTTATTGTTATAAAATAAATTCCCGGAAAATTAATTTGCAAAGAAACTTTTTCTTTCATCGGTTTGCTTTCAAGAACCACTTGTCCAATGATATTAGTTATTATTAAATTTTCAATCAGCCCTTTGTTTTCTATAAAAAAATCTCCCGAACTTGGATTTGGATATAATGAAAAGGATGGATTGCTGTATTGTTCTATTCCAGTTATAGGGCGTTAAATTCTCGCGTAACCCAGCTTTTCGATGTCGGCTGTGTTTTTTGTCAAATGAGTTTTACCATTGGTCAAAATATATAGCTGGTCGCTCATATCAATGATGTGTTTGTAAACGTGATCCGTTACAAGAATACCTTTGTTGTGCTTTTCCACAATCATAATTTCTTTAATCTTTTCGATATGCAATGGCATAATGTGAGTAAAAGGCTCATCTAACATTACGAATTGTGTTTTTGATTTTAATATTGCATACAATTCAACAAGTCGGATTTGTCCGCCTGAAAGGTGTTTTATTTTTGAAGTGAGTTTTATGTCCGGAAATTCTTTTTCAAACTCTGCAAAGTCCACAGAGAAGTCGTTGAAAACACGCTTTACAGTCAGTGATTTTGGAACGAAATTAAATTGCGGTAAGTAAAGCAACAGGTCAGGATTTTTATAAGGGTAGGGAACGTTTGTATTGTCAAAACGGACTGATTTACTTGTCGGCTCCAAACTGCCGCAAATAATATTCATTAAACAAGATTTACCTTCTCCGTTTCTGCCTAGCAATCCAGTTATTTTGCCCGTTTCACAAATTAAGTAAACGTCTGTCAGAATTTTTCTTAGTCCGAATTCAAGAAGTATGCTGTCCGCCTCGAGTTTATGTGTCATTTGTATTTATAAGTCAAGATCATGAGAGCAACAAATAATACATAATCAAGAGTAATGGTCGCTGTCCATAGAGTGAGTTTGGACACGCCTAAATTTCGGTAATAGTAAAATTCTTTCTCTTTGTAAATATTAATGAAGTAAAAAATGGTCGCTAGTGTAAGTGTTTTGCAAATAAAGGTCACGAAGAAGGCACGGATGCCGTTTATGTGAAGACTATACATACACAAGGTCGTCACGATGAGCGAGAGAAGGAAAAAGCTTTTATAAAATGTCAGTATTTGTCGAATGGTTCTCATGTCTGATTTAATGCCCTATAACGTTCCCCAAGCAAGCGTCCGTTTTTTGCTAAGTCCAAGTTACACATTTGAGCGCTAACCCGCAAAAAGATGGAGCCTGCTTGGTGTTAGGGGTTGTAAGCGCCACACCGTGAAACTAAAGATACAAAATGTTTCTCATTTACAGGTCAGCTGTTTTGTGGATTAGAGTATGTTAGCCGAAGTGCGCGTACACAGATTAGTTGTCCACGATAACTAATTTATCAGTTGTTAATATTGTGTTGTCTTGTGTCAGTTGTAGGAAATATAGTCCGCATGATAAATTGTCACGTTGCACAATAATTGTCTGTCCAGAAATATTTTTTATTTGTTTTACTTGTTGCCCAAATGAGTTATAAAGTGTCAGAGTTGCGTCTTTTAAGTTTTTATCCATTTGTAAAATTGTTTTTGAAGAAAAAGGATTGGGGAAAATTTTAGTCGCGGGATTTTCACTTATAAAATTAATTGCTGCGTCGCTGTTACATTGAAATTTTGCAGTGAATATAGATTCTCCCGATAGTAATGGCAATGTATTTGAACCAATAATAAAAGGAGAAACCCGATAATCACCTGTTATGTATGCATTACCCATAGCATCTACACTTATTCCATCTTGATCATCTCCACCACTTGTAAGAGCTGAACAACATAAAACCTTTCCACTATGATCGTATTTTACAATGAATATTGGGTCATTAGAACCTTGTATCATTGTTATTGTATCGGAACCAAAAATGATAGTTGGAGAGTAGAAACTACCTGTTGCAAAAACGTTCCCAAGATTATCTACACTAACACAGTAGCCCACATCATCCGTCCCTGTAGCTCCAGCAGATTTTGCCCATAAAGAATTTCCAGACGAATCAAATTTTACAACAAACATGTCGAAAGTATGACCACTTGGATCAGAATTTGTTAATGTGATATTGCCAATATTGATAACGGGACTTTGAAAACCACCTGTCAAAAAAACATTTTTTAAACCGTCTGTTGTAACAGACCAACCATCTTCATGGGCGTTCCCTCCAATAGATTTTGCCCATAAAACATTACCTGCTGCATTATATTTTACAAGAAAAAATTGACGAGAGCCGACTGAAACGTTGGTTAATGTGAAACTTCCAAAAGTAATGGAAGGTGAATCATAACTTCCAGTAAGGTAAATGTTTCCTGAAGCATCCGTGCCGGTACACCAACCACCATCCCAATAAATTCCGCCAGCAGAATTTGCCCACATTACATTTCCAGATACGTCATACTTAGCTATAAAAACATCGTAGTCATTACTACTTACATTACTTAAAGTATAACTTCCAATGGAAATAGCAGAGCTTCCAAAGCGACCTGTAATAAGAGCGTTTCCAAAAACATCCGTACTTACAGAAGACCCTATATCATAGGAATTTCCTGTAGAAGATTTTGCCCATAAAGCGTTCCCAGAACTATCGTATTTTGCAATGAATACGTCTCCTACAGAAGTACTACTTCTGTTTATTGTTATGCCCCCGAAGGTGCAAGTAAGGCTTTCAAAAGAACCAGTTATAAAAAAATTACAGGAAGCATCAGTGCAAATAGAATAACAATCATCAGCACTTGTACCTCCTGCAGATTTAGCCCAAATGACATTACCGTTTGCATCATATTTTACAATAAAAATATCACATGTATTACCACTTGTATTATTATTTACCAAAGTAAAATTTCCAAATGTAATAACAGAGTCTTGAAAAAAACCTGTTATATAAACATTTCCAAAATTATCTGTAGCATTTGACATACCTTCCGCATTACCATTTGTTATAGTCCCCGCTTTTGCCCAAAGCCAATTTCCAGTCTGTCCGCGAACAACCGTCAACGTTAAAAATAAAATTGTAAGAATGATGATATGTTTTTTCATTGTTGTCATTTTTTGTCGCGCATTACGGCTAACTTACTTATATGAACGGTTTTTCTGATAAAAACCGTTCATAGCCGTCCATTTTGGCAGGTTTTGTGTGGATGGCTTCTTTAAAATACGTTCTCTATTTTGTTGATCGAAGGTAGAAAATATTCCGATAAATTCTAACATTATATTAGATGAGGAAATTTATTAACCCAAGTTTATAAAATGGTAATTTTCTTTTTTCTTTCTTACTTGAATTAAAAATATTCCGCCAATTGCATGGCCTTCTGGGTATCAGTTTTTCCAATATATTCAAGAAACATTTTTTCGGTACTATGCCCGGTTGCGCTAATAAGTAAAGAGGTAGGTATATTTCCATAATTATTAGTGGCAAAGGAACGCCTTCCAATATGAGAACTTACAAGCTCCCATTTGGGAAAATTGCCTATTATCTTTCTGTTGGTTTCCGGATCTTTTTTACTTCCTTTTATTTTTTGAGTTAGACCCGCTAATTTGCAAACCTCTTTAATATAGTCGTTATATTTTTGATCTGAAATTTCGCGGGGGAATTCACCATTTCGCTTTTTTAGAATAGCAAGTACTTTTTTACTTAATGGAACCGTCATTAATTTACCCGTTTTAACTTGGGTAAATTCAATAAGGTGTTTTCCATTCTCAATCCTTATTTGCTCCTTAGAAAACCGCATAAAATCTGATACCCGTTGTCCAGTCTCACAGCTAATAATAAGCCAGTCTCTTGCGTTGATGAGGTGGTCGACATCTAATTTTGCGTTTTCAATTTTCTTTAGTTCCTCCGGTGAAAGATAAATTTTATCTACTTTTTGGTATTTGGCAGAAATATTATCTAATTGAAAGTGGGTTGCTATTCCATTAATACGCGCATGAGTACAGATGGTTTTAATCATTTTCGTCGCCCGTGCAATAGTATTTGGCGAGTATCCCTCTTTTAAACAATAAGCTTCAAACCTCATCTTGAAATTCAAATCAATGTTCTTAGTTAGAAACTCTGTCCTCGATTCATCCTGAAACCTTTGAGTTAAATGTTTTACAACCCGAAGCTTTTTTACACTTGATAAGGTAAGTTCATTTTTTTTGCATTTTATGTAGTACTCGAAATATTCCAGTAACTTTTCTGTTATCTGTGCTTGTTTCGGTGCCGGATGTATAAATTCTTTAAGCCATTGTGAATTAATAATCGCCTTTCCTATGTTGTCATTATAATGAGTTAGAAGGCGCTTTTCCAAAGACAATAAATCTTCGTCGAGTTTTTTAAACTCGGCATCCTTTGTTTTGGGCCTCCCCTTTTTCGCGCTCCAATCCGGAGGGTTTATTACAAATTTTGTTTTAGCCTTAGCATCAATGATGATACCGTCCCTTAATCTTACATAAATGCCCGCCGGGTTATTTTTGCTCTGTAAGTAAAATTTTATGCTTGCCATACCCCAAAGATAAGGGTTAATCCGTATTTAGTCCATACTTAGTCCATCCATTTCAACTTATTTAAATTTCTTTAAATTATGCCTATCTTTGTGAAAAGCCTGTATTCATTGAGTTTCAGAGAGGTTTATAGGGTTTTCAAGGGTTTGGGGCAAAAGGTAAATTGAATTAATATAGTCCCTACGTGACCACTTGAAGGGAAGGATTTGAAAATAACAGGTTCTTCCCTTTTTTATTTCCCGCTAAAGTATTGATTCCGTTGCAAATCAAACTTACTACGTCATTTATGCGAGGGGTTCGATATTTGTTTTTTTCATAGGACAGCTTTTCGGGAAATATCTATAGGAGACGCTTTCTCATCTGCAAATACAGAAAATTATTCTATCACTGTTAATAGTGATGCATGAATAGCATAATCATTCCTTTGAAAAATTCGCGTCTTCTGGTTAAGTAACAGCAAAAAACCCCGCCGAAATACAGCAGGGTTTTAAGGTTTTGTTGAAAAAGCAGGTTATTGAATAACTACTTTTTTAATCGCTCTATTATTTTGACTATCTGTAATGTTTACAAAATAAACTCCTTTTCCAAGAAAAGTTAAATCATAACTCAAAGTGCCGTTGCTAATATTATTCTCAGTTTTTGTAAATACTGTTTCACCAAGTGTATTTACAACATTAATTGTAAGGTTTGTAACACTTGGTAATGCAATTGCAAAATTGAACTGGCCATTACTTGGATTAGGATATAAAGCTAAGCTTGCTTCAAGTATGTTGTTGTGTATACCAGAAGAAGTAGTACAAATTATTGGCAGCAAAGTTAAAGAAGTTTGTAAAGACCAATCGCTGCCGCTGGAAAAAGCAGCCCACGATGTTCCGTTTTTATCCCAAGCGTAGTTATGATGTGCGCTTTTATTTCTTGTGCAAAGCACAACAGCAGTATCGCCAACTGTTGTTGGTAAATTTAAAGAAGAGAAAAAACCTGTAGCCGGAGCGGTTACTGGTGTTGTAAGATTAAATAGATAAGTAATTTGGCTATTTGTTGCAGTCATAGTTGAAATAGTAGCTAAAGATGCCGTAACAGTAGCAACAGCAGCTCCTGTTGGACCAGCAGTAGTATCTCCATTTAAGATGTCAACACTTATTGTTCCTGTTCCATGCGTTCCAATAGTTGCACTTTTTTGATAAAAAGATACTATAACACCTGTTATTTGTCCGCCCACAGGTACAAGTGCACCTGGTAAAAAAGTAGCTTTACAAGCATCACCGTAACCATTATTTCCAGCAACATAACCTCCGTCTGGCATTGCTGTTGATGAAGGAACTGTGTAAAGCGTAAGCGTGTCTGATGAACCAATGGTAGTAAGAGTAGAACAAGTTGTAGTTGTAACCTGGTTACTACCTTGTTTATCCATGGCAAATGTTATTAATTCCGTAGCTTTATTAAGCTTTCTGGCAACATGTTGTGCATTAACAGAAAGCAATAGAGCGCTTAATCCTAGTGTTAAGTAGATTTTTTTCATTTTTATGTTTTTATAGTTTGAGCTTCAAAGATATTCTTTTTTATCAATTAATCCAAGTTGGTAAAAGTTCGCTGGCAAATTCAAACTTGAATGGGGGGGCTTTCTGTCCTTACTTGGTCCAAGCCATCTTTAAGAATTGATTAAGTTCTCAACCACAAAAAAGGATAAATACTAGTACGGCAAAACTTTTATATTTTTTCATCACTTTGGTATTGGTTCTGTACTCGGTTTAGCCTCAACTTTATCTACATCCTTTAATAATATTTAGGGTCAGCTTATGTGTAGTATTAAAGAAAAACTTTAGTCATTTTATAGCTGCTTTTATCAAAATCAAATTTTATATAGGATTTAGAATCCAGTAATAAAATCTGCAGGTGCTTTCCGCTATCGTCTAATTTTTCACCATCCTTAGTGTATATGTATTGTTGGTTTGGTTTTAATCCCAATTTATCATCAACGCTGGGGAAATTTTTTGTGAGAATAGAAAAATTATTTATGTCTTTCCCCTTAAAGCCACTTACGAATTCGTAACGCAGAGTTTTTTTAATTTTCCCTCTGTCATATTTAAATATTTTCAGGCTCATATCTCCTGAATTAACTTCAAGAACTCCAACTCCGGCTATTTGGTATTTCCCTGAAAAAGTAACTTCCTTATGTCCATTTTTACTTACCCAAGTATGCCTGGTAACTTCACTTATTTTTTGTGCAAATGGGATTAAATAATTTTGACCTTCTCTGACAACATAATCGGGATAAAATTCCATATAGGTTCCGTAATCATCCTGCGCTTCCTTAAAATCAAAAAAAGGATATTTATTCAAATATGCCACTTTATCATTTTTATTCATATATTTTAACAAATAAAAACCAGCGTATTTCTTTTTTCCATTCGTTACTCCATAATTTGCCACCTGGAAAGAAGAGCTATCTCTATCATTATAAAATGATAGTAGAGGACCCACTTCGCTTATAGCTAATTTATTTTTTACGTCCTTTTCATATACGCTTTCGTTTATCGGATTATAGCTTGAAGTAGCAGGTACTTCGCCCCAAATATATTTCCATCCGGTCACCTGATATGGTTCTGCCCATTCATCCGTTTTAAGTTCATTTAAATTGAAATCAAGGATTGTATTCAGTCCACAGCTATGTTTCCATTTTGCAAATTGCACTTTTATGTTAATAGTAGAATCAAAGAGCGTTATTGAATACAAATTATTTCCGTCGGATTTACAAACTTTTTTTTCATAATTTTTCGTGAAACTTTTTACAACCTTAAGGCCCAAATCGTATTTTATTATATTAATAGTTTTGTTGTTTTGCATGTTATAGATGTAAATAAAATCGCCATTTTTAAAATAAGCTGCATTTTCACGTTTTTCCTCAATAGTCTGAGATTTTATAAATAAATTAATTAAAATCATAAAGACGGTAAAAAACCAAGATATTTTCATGATATAAATTATATAAGTAAGGGATAAATGTAATATTTTTTCTATCGGATGTTAAATTGCGTATTAAAAGCCCACAACAGAAATTCTTAATTTAAGGTCTAATTTAATTACTTCAATCTCTATTTACTATCGGTAATCTTTGCATTTGATGTATTTCGATAGCAGTAAAGTCAAATTCCTCCGTAACCTTTCCAGTTAGTTTGTAGCAACCGGGCCCATTAAATGAATATTCTTTAGCGGATGGAGGAAAATGCGCTGTATCAATCCACCGGCCTTCTATATCTAAAAAAGTTCCGAAGTGCATACGCTCACCTTTTGATGTGAATGTAGTTTTTATATTTACCAGGTAACCCACTATCTCAACCGTTTTACCGATATATTGGCGCAATTCCCTTGCCGTTAGTTTGGATGGCAGTTCATCCTGGAGCAAATCAAAAGGAGAACGAAGTGAAAATCCCAAGAGCTCAATCTCATCAAATGCGTCATCCATCCATGTATCAGTAAGTACAGGAAGTTTATATTTTTTTGGTCGTACATCAAATAATTCCATACCCGATACAACTTTTTTTGTCGGATGAATAAGCGAGTGAGCTTCCCAAAGCAATTCCTTTTTATTCTTTTCTGTAAACCGGAAAGCCCCTGTACGTATCAATAAATGTAATTGCTCAATAGCAATCGGAATACGTTTTACAAAATCATACAGGTTTTCAAATAAACCACTGCGTTCACGCTCTATAATTATTTTTTGTACGATGTCATGCTCCAGTTCATTAATCATACCCAAGCCTAAATAAATAGTTTCTCCTTCAATATCACAGAGTGAAAAACTGTTGTTTACACAGGGAGGAACTATTTTAGCTCCGTGCATACGAGCTTCATGTATATATAACTCTGTTCGGTAAAATCCACCACCATTGTTGAGTGTCGCCACCATATACTCTAACGGAAAATATGCCTTTAGGTACAAGGCTTGATAACTTTCAACAGCATAGCTTGCCGAATGTCCTTTTGAAAAAGCAAAATTGGCGAAGCTCTCTATCTGATTCCAAATATCCGTTATAGTTTTTTCTGTATATCCTTTTTGCCAGCAATTAGAAAAGAACTTTTCTCTCACTTTAAAAAACTCATTACGTTGTTTGAATTTCCACGACATACCCCTGCGTAAATAATCGGCTTCCGCTAATGTTAAACCGGCAAAGAAGTGAGCGATCTTGATTACGTCTTCCTGATAGACCATTACACCATAGGTTTCTTTCAGAAGTTCGTACAGTTCAGGAATTTCTTTCTGTGCTTTCTCTCTTATGGCTTCATTTCTGAAACGTAAAATATACTCACGCATCATGCCGCTTTTAGAAACCCCCGGGCGAATAATGGAACTTGCCGCTACCAATCGTAAATAGTCATCTGCTTTCAATTTAGCCAAAAGCATACGCATGGCGGGGGATTCTACATAAAAACAGCCGATACATTTTCCAACGCTCAAAATCTTTTTTACTTCTTCATCCGTGGTGAATTTTTTAATGTCGTGTATATCTATATCAATTGCTTTGTTCTTTTGTATTAAGGTAAGCGCGTCTTTTATTTTGCCGAGGCCACGCTGGCTTAAAATATCGAATTTATATAAACCAATATCTTCTGCCTCTAACATGGAAAAATGTGTAGTAGGATAACCCTTAGGCGGAAGGCTTGTTGCCGTATAGGTGCTGACAGGTTCTTGTGAAATGATAATTCCGCTTGCATGAATACTTAAATGGCCGGGAAACCCTTTTATCAAATCGCTGTAACGTAAAACTAATTTTCCTATCTCATCCGTATCGTTTATATTTTGTACCGATTGCAGTTTGTTGATTTCATTAGCAGGCAATCCGAAGACTTTTCCAAGTTCCCGTATAACTGCATCTTTTTGATAGGTGGAATAGGTTGCAAGCAAAGCAGTTCTTTCATGTCCGAAGGTGTCGAAAATATAACGGGTTATATCATCCCGGTCTGTCCAGGAAAAATCTATATCAAAATCGGGGGCATTGCTCCGATGTATATTGATGAAGCGTTCAAAATACAAATCGAGTTCTATCGGGTCAACATCCGTAATGCGAAGTAAGTAAGCAACAATGCTGTTGGCTCCGCTGCCTCTGCCTACGTAATAATAATTTTTGTGTTGGGCATACTTTATAATATCCCAATTAATTAAAAAGTAAGATGCAAAATTTAATTGTCCGATTACATCCAATTCTTTTTCTACCCGCTCCAATACTTCGGCAGATGGGTTTTTATACCGATAATTTAATCCTGCCATACATTCTGTGCGTAGCAATTCAATATCACCTTGTATGCTATCGGTATAATGGCTCAGGTTTTTATTGGTGAGTTTTCCGTATTCAAAAGTTATACTGCAATCATTCAGAATACGTTCTGTATTGCTTAGCATATAAGGATAGGCTACGTAAGCCAAACGTATATCGTTATAGCTGAGCATTACTTCATCGGGGCTTGCCTGCTGATCTTTTGATAATTTACTAAGCAACGTATTTTTATCAATGGCTCTCAGTAAACGATGTGCGTTAAAATGTTTTTTGTTGATGAAGGTTGCGGCTTGCAGTATAACTAATTTATCTGTTTGATTTTTTATAGGAGAAAAAGGTAATCGCAAAAAATCTTTGATGGATACACCTATAAATTCATTTTCACGTAAAGCCCAACCTGTATAAGTCTGAAAAGGATAAATAATATATGCGTTAGAAAATTCAGGAGCAACTGAATCAATTTTTTTTGTTTGGTGTAAGTGTTCGGATAAATACTCATTCAGTTCTTTAAAACCTTCATTGTTTTTTGCTATCCCGACGTATTGTTGTTTAATTCCGTTCCTGAAATCAATTCCTATAATGGGTTTGATATTTTTCTCATTTGCTAAACGTACCGTTTCTATACAAGCGGAAGTATTATTAATATCTGACAGTACAAATGATGTATATCCCTTCAATACCACTTCATTCAGCAGTTCTTCTATGGATAGTGTTCCGTAGCCAAAACTGTAATAGGTATGACAATTGAGCAGCATAATTTTTTAAAGTATTTTTTAAGTCAGTGTTTTTCTGCCGTTAAAGGGGTTAAAATCTCTTTTCTTAACATCCATACCGGCAGCACTTTGTACAGCTTCTATTCCAAAACGTTTTCTAAGCTTATCCATTGCCTGATAAAGTTGTAACTGTTCAGCAGTATCATCAAACATATCAAACTGGTAAGTGCCTTGTACCAAATGACTGAAACGAACTCCTATCAAACGGATAAGCATACGTTTCTGAAAAAGTTTATCAAACAGTTCTTTTACTTTATTTCGCAATACATAGTCTAATGATGTGTAGGGAATGCGTGCCTGCATCGTATATGTATTAAAATCTGAATAGCGTATTTTAACCGTTACACACGATGTTAATTTTTCTTCGGCACGCAATTGATACGCAAGTTTCTCGGTCATACTGACAAATATGGATTGCAAATTTTTTACATCAATAGTGTCCTTCTCAAACGTACATTCTGTAGAAAGGGATTTTCTTTCATTATATTGTTCAACAGGATTGTTATCAATACCGTTGGCCTTTTTCCATATTACTATTCCATTTTGACCTAACACTTGTTCCATGAGTTCCATCGGCATTTCCTGAACAGTTTGTACTTTTTCTATACCCATGCTCCGTAATAACTGATAGGTTTTATCACCTACCATCGGGATTTTCCGGATGGATAAAGGGGCTAAAAAACCTTTCTCTGTTCCAAAGGGTATTTCTTTTTGTCCGGGTTTTGCTTCGCCGGTACCGATCTTGGCAACGGTTTTATTGCTTGACATAGCAAATGAAATCGGTAGGCCTGTTTCTTTAGTGATTTTTTGCCGTAGTTCCGTAGCTGCTTTATAACAGCCAAAAAATTTATCCATACCGGTCAGGTCTATATAAAATTCATCAATAGATGTTTTTTCATACAGTGGTACATTTTCCTGTATAATATCGGTAACTGTATTGGAGAGCTTGGTGTATTGCTCGTGATCACCTCTTATAATGATTGCATGGGGGCATAATTGCCTTGCCATTTTCATGGGCATAGCAGAGTGAATACCAAATTGCCTTGCTTCGTAACTGCATGAAGCAACAACTCCTCTATCGCTCGTACCTCCTATTAAAACAGGTTTATCTGCTAAAGAACTATTGTTTAGACGCTCTACCGATACGAAGAAAGTATCTAAGTCCATATGTACAACGGTTCTGTTCATCGGCAATAAACTAAAGAAATATAAGGCACCTGCAAGATAGTGATTTTTTTAGCAAATATATGCTAAATTTATTAGCAATTCAAAAGGTACTCTTTTGTATAGATAAAGCCAGAAAACATGAATCTATAATAAGAAAGGAAATTCGGTATATTTGCAAAACTAAAAGAAAGAAAGACATATGAAGAGTAAAATAGTTAGGTTAACTTTTCTCATTTTCGTTGTATTTGTGGGAAAAATGAATGCTCAGTCTTTTCAAAAGCAACAAGTAGATCTTAATATAGGTTTTGGCCTTGGGAATACTTTTGTAGGTTCAGGTACAGCTAGTATGTTTCCGCCCATCAGCGCCTCTTTAGAATATGGGATAACTGATGCTATTAGCATAGGAGGATATTTGGGTTATGCTGGTGCTACCTGGAGATATATTGGGAGAGATTGGTGCCCGGCGGGGAATGGGAACGGGAACGCTTACGGAAATTATTACGATTATACCGATACTTACTCCTGGTCGTTTTATATTATTGGATTAAGAGGGGCTTATCATTTTGAAAAATTTGTAAAAAACGATAAAGTCGATTTGTACGCAGGTCTTATGCTCGGTGATGATATTGCAAAATACAAATACTCAACTACCGACCCCTGCACCAATCATGTAGCTTATTCAAGTCCTTCTTATGGAGGCTTTATCTGGTCCGGTTTTGCGGGATGCAGGTACCGCTTTACGGATAAAGTTGGAATTTTTGGTGAGCTCGGATATGGTGTGGCGTATCTGAATCTCGGACTTAATCTGAAATTTTAAGTTAGCTTGAGTGAGGCATCAAAACAACAGGCCGCGTCATAAATAAAAAATTAGTTATACTTCACCGAAAAATTATTCTATTCCCGCAAACACGTGTATAACACACAAAAGTGTTAGCAGCCGCTCAGTATGAGATTTTTCAAATTTAACATTTGATTCGTTTTTCCTTTAAAATTGCTTTGTATTATTCAATCAGGCAAAATTGCTTCTGAACCAATTATCCTATTTAAAATACCCTTTATCATTTTTTGGCAAATATTCGGTCAAAAGTCTATAATTTCGGGTTCGAAAGAAAATAACCACTTAATAATGAGAAAATTAAATTTTTTATTATTAGTTTCTGTCTTTATTCTTTTGATTTCGAACCTTGCCAGTTCTCAAAATCAGGTATCGTTTAAGAATGGGTCAAAACTAATATCTACGGATAAATTAAAGCAGTCCTGCAAATTTTTTAAGGGAGATTCCCTTGCGGGATTTGATCTGGATGCAATTATACGCGAAGCGCTGCCAAAACAGAATATGTATAGTGAATTAGTGCATTATATATATTTAAGAGAAATATCATTTGTAAAAAAGAAATACAACATTTCTAAAATGCCTGGTGAGATTAACGCCTCAGCATACAGAACCCACATAAGTCCGGTATTGGCGGGGGTTTGTAATAATTTAGATTTTGAAAACGGCAATTTTGCCGGCTGGACGGGTGGAATTGGTTATAATCCCAATACAAATGCTCCTCTTGTAATTACAAGTCCCGCAATCACTACTTTAGGTGCCAATTCAGCTGAAACATCTTGTTCTTTCCATACTTTAGTAAATGGAGGTGTAGATCCATACGGTGGTTTCCCCATGGTTGACCCCGGTGGTGGAACCTGGGCATGCAGGCTTGGGGGAGAGCTTCTTAATATCGGGTGTGACGAATATAATTCAAGCTCTTTTATTTATCCCTATTTAGGTCCTCCCTATCCACCCAACATAACTACATGTACCTCGAACGATCCTAATTCAAGCAGCCTTACCAGTTTTCAACCTTGTTCCAATGGCGAGAGCATACAACAAACCTTTCCCGTTACTGCGGCTAATTGTTTGTTTTCTTATAATTATGCTGTTGTTATGGCGGATGCACCGCATCACGGAGACTCATGTAATTATTTTAGAGTACAGGTTTATAACCAAAGCGGTACTTTAATTCCTTGCCTCAGTTATTTTGTTGAAACCGATACTACAGGATCCGGAATTGTACCTCCCGGCTTTCTTGCATCCGGTCAAGTTGATAAATTAGGCAATAGCGTTCTTTATGTGCCCTGGACTAAAAACACTTTAAATTTACAACCCTACATAGGGCAAAACATCACTGTTAAATTTACAGCGGCAGGTTGTTATCTGGGCGGGCACTTTTGTTACGCATATATTGATTGTTCCTGTGGCCCTTTGCAATTAGTTGTTCCGAGTGGTCCGGTTTGTGCGGGACTTACGCAAACAATAACCGGTCCACCCAATGGTTATGGCGGAACTTATTCCTGGAGCGGGCCCGGCATTGTTAGTGGAGCCACTACGCAAACCATTACTGCTAATCAATCCGGAACTTATTCGCTTACGGTAACAAATCAAATGGGTTGCACGTATACTATTGATACAACGATATCTTTTTTTCCTGTTCCCACCATTACTGCCAACAGTGCAACAATATGCCCTTCCAATACGGTTACTTTAAATGCCACAAGTAGCGGCGGTGCCGGAGCTTTAACTTATACATGGTCTCCGCCGGGAGGTTTAAGTGTTACAAATGATAGTACCACAATTGCAACTGTTAATTCGAGTACTGCATATACGGTTACTGCATCTTCGGTTCATAATTGTACAGCTACGGCTGTATCCAACATAACTGTTCCGGTTGCTCCGCCACCAACTTTTAGCGCTCCCCCGGTTTGTTTAGGTAATCCTACAGTAATAAATAATACAACAGGAGGCGGAGGTTCTTTCAGTTGGAATTTCGGAGATGGCTCGGCAGTTGTTGTTAATCAAATTTCGCCAACACATACCTATACTCTGTCCGGTACTTTTGTTGTATCAAGTACTGTAAACGCGGGAGGATGTGTCGCAACAAGTACCGTTAATGTTACTGTAAATCCGAATCCTACTGTAACGGTTACAAATTCCACAATGTGTGGAGGTTCTGGCCCTGTAACTGTAACCGCAAGTGGCGCATCTACATATACCTGGAATACAGGTGCTACCGGCGCGAATCTTACTGTTAATCCGGCAGTAACTACAACTTATACTGTAACGGGTGCTACAGCATCAGGCTGTACTGTAAGTGCCACCACAACAGTTACGGTTGTTACAAATCCCACAATAACAGTATCCCCGACGAGTATATGTGTTGGTTCAACGGGGACGTTGACGGTAAGCGGAGCCACGACATATACATGGACGGGTTCGAGCATAGTTGGTGCAACGACGGGTTCATTGGTAACAGCTAATCCCGGCGCAACCAGTACTTATACAGTTATTGGAACCATCGGTACTTGTACCGCAACGACAACGGGAGTACTAACCGTTAACCCGCTGCCTGTACCGGCATTTACTTCTTCGCCGGTATGTTTTGGTACACCCACCTCATTTACAAATACATCAACCCCCGCGGGTTCAACTTATAACTGGTCATTCGGTGACGGCAATACCTCCACAAGCGCTTCGCCTGCCAATACATATTCCGCCGCCGGCACTTATGCAGTAACCCTCACTGTTACCACAACCAACGGCTGTGTGGCTACAGTTACCAATAATACAACCGTTAAACCTGTTCCTGTCTTAAACCCTGTTGCCAACGTAGGAGTTTGCGACCAGGCACAAATGGTGGTACAGCCTTTTGTATCCGTACCGGCCGGCGCTACGGTGGGTTGGACAAACAATAATACGGCTATCGGCTTAGGCGCTAACGGAGCAGGAAACATTACTCCTTTCACTGCGACCAGCGGAGGCTCTCCTGTATCCATACAAGGAGTTGTTACAGCTGTACCAACATTAAACGGTTGCGTTGGCCCTGCTGTTACATTTACACTTACCGTTGCCCCGCAACCAAGCGTTACCTTAACATCGCCTCCTCTTACCTGCCCCGGACAAAACGTGCCCGCTCCCACTTATACAATGAACCCTAACGATCCTGCCATGACCTTTAACTGGGTAAACAGTAACACAGCAGTTGGTTTGGGTGCCAACGGAACAGGTATACCCCCCTCATTTACGGCTTCGTCCAACAGCACTCTTGCAAATATTACAAGTGTGGTAACAGTTACCCCGACATTAAACGGTTGCGTGGGGCCTCCCGGTACTTATACCCTTGCCATTTATCCCACACCTGTAATCAACCCGGTAGCAAATGTTGAGAAATGTCCGAATGTAAACATCGCGGCTATTAACTTCAGCGTATTGCCCGGTGGCGGTAACCCGTCTTTCGGTTGGTCAAACTCCAATCCTTCCATTGGTTTAACCAATGGAGGTGTGGGTAGCCCCCTTCCTGCCTTTACTTCGGTAAACGCCGGCACAACTTCGCAAACAGGAACGATTACAGTATCAGCCAGCTTAAACGGTTGTCCTGCGATTCCGATTCCGTTTACAATTACTGTTGATCCCAACCCGGTTGCCGCTTTCAGCGCGTCACATTTAATTTGTGTTGGTTCTCCCATGAGCTTTACCGACCATTCAGGTGTTGGCAGCGGATTTATTGCACAGTGGGCATGGAACCTGGATGCCGTAGTTGCACCTTTCTCAAACGCGCAAAATCCTCAGTATATAATTCAGCCTGCAGGAACGCATAGTATAACAGAAACAGTAACTTCCGATAAAGGTTGCGTTGCAACTGTTACAGAGCCGGTTTATATCAACTATATTCCTGTTGCTAATTACACCGGAGGAGGTCAGGGTTGTCCTGTCTTAACGGTAACTAATTTTGCGGATGCCTCAAGTGTTACTGCTCCCGCACACATTAACAGCTGGAGCTGGAACTTCGGCAACACGGCAACATCAAACAGTCAGACACCGGGTACTGTAACTTACGGTAACTCCTCTGCTGTACAAAATGCGGTATACGCGGTGAGCCTGGTTGTATCAACCGACAGCGGCTGTGTATCCACTGCTCACTCCTCACCCTGTGTTACAGTTTATCCGCATCCCTTACCGGGCTTCTCCTGGGGGCCACAGGATCCTGAACCGGATATCATGAATCCTACGGTTTATTTCTTTGACCAGAGCCAGGGTGCAAGCGGGCAAAACGGGTTAACCTGGTACCTGGGTGATGTGTTCTTACAAAACCAGGCCAACAATTATACCGGTGTTCAAAACCCGGTACATACTTATGAGTACAGCGACCCGTATGTATATTATGTAACACAGTGGGTACAGAACAGCTACGGTTGCAAAGATTCCATTACCAAGCCTGTTGAAATTAAACCGAACTGGACGTTTTATATCCCCAACGCTTTCTCTCCGAACGGCGATGGTGTTAATGAAGGCTTTAAGGGAACCGGTATCGGTATCGATAACACAACTTACAATCTTTGGGTGTTTGACCGCTGGGGCAACATGATTTTCTATACCGGTGATATGGAAAAGGTATGGGATGGCCGCGTGCAGGGCAAGAACGGGGATATTGTCCAGGAAGATGTCTATGTCTGGAAAGTGAAGTTCCAGGATTTTACCGGGAAAAAACACGAATACAAGGGTACTGTTTCCGTGGTTAAATAATAATAACCCCTTATTACAATATACCAAAACAGCTCTTAAGACAGGAGCTGTTTTTTTTGTA
>DATMMV010000192.1:0-35378 GCA_035569635.1 Bacteroidia bacterium
CCTTAAAGCAAATGAAGGCTAATCTTAAAGCTTATTGGACATGCTCGATGCCTACTACTCCATACGACGATTTACTTGCCGATTATGACGGAGATAAAGATTTCTTTTTCCAAGCCATTGATGATTTAATCACAGATGGAACAACCGCAATTGAAACTGAAAAGAATCAGTTAAAGGCCAGTAAGCTTTGGAAAAAACATTTGGGCGGTTATTTTCCTGAAGGTGAAGATGCCGATGTTGACCAACGCGCCAAATCTCTTGCTGAAACAGCCGCAACTATATTGGCGGGGAAAGCGAAAATAAATAATGCCGGAGATATTCAGGATAAATCAGGCGTGGGGCATTTACCTCATAAAAATTTTGGAGGTGATGAAATTTCATAATAAACCCGGCATAAATTATTTTGCAGTTGTGGCCCGCGAAAAGGCCTTGCTTTTAAAACACTACAGTTTTCTGAAATGCGAAATTAAAGGCAATGTTTTATATTGTTACGGAAGCTGCCAGCCGGCAGAAGGTTGTGTGGTTTATAATTATAGAATAAAATATGATCCTTCGACTAAGCCGGTTGTTACAGTAACAAGTCCGCTAATAGTATATAATGATGATATACACATGTATCCTTCGGATAATTCACTGTGTTTATACCATAAGTCTGATTTATACTGGACTTCGGATACACATTTGTTTAATACTATAATACCTTGGACACACGAATGGTTTGTTTTTTATGAATTATGGAAGTTAACCGGTAGATGGTTGCACCCATTTGTACCGCATAAAGGAATTAAAATTGCAGCTTAAAAATTAAAATATGTTACCATTATTAGCATTACTATTGGGGGGCGTAGGAATTGGGGCACTAATCTCAAGTTTTTCAGACAACGGCGAGCCTAAATTTAAAGTAACGTCTGAATCAAATTGTAGTGAAGAATTTTTAAAATTCGATGTTGCTGCAAGTATTCCAAACAGTAAGCACGGTAAACTCATTGTAGTTCGGAGAGTAATCGAGAAAAAAATAAGAGATTTTTTTGCAAAGAAGGGATCTGTTTCCTTTTTGGGTTTTTTCATTCAAGGCTCATATAAACATGAAACTATTGTGAGAAATCCGGAAGATACTTGTGATGTAGATTTAGGATTATATTTTGATGGGAAACCGTCAATTACTCCAAGAACTATTCAAACTAACATTGTAAAATTATTTGATGGACACACCAGTCAAAAAGCAATGAGGAAAAACAAATGTGTTCGAATCTACTATGCTAACCAATTTCATATCGATATTCCAATATACTATCGTGACGCAATAACAAATAAATACTATCTCGGTGTTGGAACTACAAATGAATGGGAGCCATCAGATTCGAGATTGTTTACAGAATGGGTAAAAAAGCAAACTAAAGATAATACTCAGAAGAAAAGATTAATCAAATACTTCAAGGCATGGGCCGCAACCTATAAAAAAAGAAAAGGGCAAAAAATGCCGAGTGGTTTAGCCTTTACAATTTGGGCTATTCAGTTTTATAAAGAAGATGCAAGGGAGGATTTAGCTTTTATTAAAACTGCTCATCAAATTTATAAGCATTTAAAATCGGAGTGGAAATGTGAAATGCCAGTATTACCAAATGACAATGTTGTTGATGATTTAAACAAAGAACAAAAAGAGAATTTTTTAAAAGCTCTTGTTGAGTTGATTAATTCAAGTGAAAAAATATTTGCTTCTGCATCAAAAATTGAATGTGTGGAGGTATGGAGGTATTTGTTAGGTAAATGGTTTCCTGAAAAAAAAATTGACTTAACATCAAAATGATAGCAATGGAAAAATACACTCAACTTATTGAAGAGTTTGATTTTGAAGAAAACCCAGCAGTTATTTATGATGGGATGGCTATGCTGGAAAACTTTCTTGAATTTGAAAAACTTTCTTTAGAAGTTAAAATCCATTTATCCAGTATGCTAATTAGAAGATCTGTTGCAGTTAACACCGGTATATATTTGCCAGTAGATGTAGATTGGCTAATTAATAATTTCCTGAAGGAATACAAGATTGATTTTGCAGACCGTTCTCGCACAGGGCTTCATAAAAGAGCAATTGAGATGATTATGAGCGATAAGATGTTTGAAGATTGCATTATTGGAACAACTTACATGTTTACTGCAATTGAATTTTTTTTAAAGCATAAATTAGGCTATAAAGTATATCCGACGAATAAAATTGAAGGGGAAAATAACCAGAGGTTTAATACAATGTCTATTGGCCCTGCGTATTTAAAAGTAAAGAAATCAAATTTTAGGGTGAGCAGAGAGCTTCATTTGATTGACAATCATTTTAAAGAGCAGTCAGAGAATATGGGATATGGAAAAGAATTTTTAGAATTTCATTTATTGCAAGGTAGATTGAATTCTTACCGAAATATTTCACTTCATGGACATAACCAGTTTTTTCATTCAGAAGGAACTTTACTTGCTTTGCTTTTTATTTTATTACATTACTGTGAAGCACATGAACTATTAGAAAAAGGGTCAACAGTTTGTTGACGTTTTTTATTACAATGAGGAATAATACTATATTATATCTTGTTCCCTACGGATAAATTTTATTTCGCCTTATTAAAAACATCCATAGCTTTAATTTTATCTTCCGTTATAACGGCTAAATAACGGTTAAAATCCTTGTCTGTTTTATGCCCAGTGAACTCTTTTATAGTGGCAGTTTGCATACCGAAAGAAAGCGCATTACTTACGAAAGTTTTACGCATAATGTGTGTAGTCATTATCTTCCATTTTGGGATCGTCGTTTCTATTCGCTTAGCTCCTTTAAACCTGTATATGGTAACAGGCGTATCAATCTTCGCCAGCTCACCCAAATCTTTTAAATATTCGTTCATTTTTTGGTTCGAGATGATAGGAAGAGCTTTACCACTTGGTAAATCCTTATAACGCTCTAAAATAGTCAAAGCGAAGTCTGTAAGAGGAATATATAAAGGTTGCGCCTTATGTGATTTTATCGGCGCATTAATCCATATTTTATCTACGATATGCTGGGGCTTTAAATTAGCAATGTCACTATAACGTTGCCCTGTAAAACAACCGAAACAAAACACATCTCTAACCTGTCTTAGTGTTTCACCTTTAATTTTCAGGTTATACAGATGTATCAGTTCCTTCCATGTAAGAAAAATAATAGCGGGTACTTTTTCCCCTTCTATTTTCAATTTTCTATAATCCGCGTTAGGATTATAATTCCGATCATCTGCCCATTTTATGAAAGCCTTTAATGTTTTGATATATTTTACAACGGTATTGTGCGTATGATCCGCCTCGTTAATCAGATAAATTTTAAATTTTTCTAAAAATCCTATGTTTAAATCTTGAAACTCTAAGTTTTTCTTTTTGCCGCAATATTTTTCAAAATGGTTACGGGTACTTTTATATTTTTTTAAAGTGGTTTCTGCATCTTTGGTTTCACGCTCCACGATAAATTGTTCAAAGGCTGTGAACACATTTACACTTCTTTTTTTCGATGGGTCATCTTTCAGTTCGTTGCGGAGGTATTCAACGGTAATAGGAATTTTCAAGGCCTTAGCGGTTTCGTAGATTTCGTTTATCTTGGCTATTATCGCATTTAATTGTGAATTTATATCCGATGCACCGGATGTATTTTTTTTCGCCCTCCCGGGATGGATTCTAAAACGGCTTACTTTCCCTTCTTTAGTTCTTTCCAAACCATCATCCCATTTGTTGGCATCAATCCTTAGACCAGTATAGTATTGAAGGCGCTTACCATTAAAATTAAAATCCAAAAATATAGGCACATTATAACTTATCAGCTCTCCCGACAGTTTATCCTTGCGTTTTTCAAGATGAAAGTTTATGTTTTTCATATAATAATTTACATACGAATATACATACGAAAATTTGGTTTTCCTAATAAATTTCATTTTATTTAATTTAGGACAAAATACCTTGAAACACCTGTAAATACAGGTGTTTATGTAAGTTATGTTTACTTATATAAACTTGGATATAATTTTTAAAATAGTCTCGTACGGGCTACCAAACATAAGCCGTAAATACTTAAAAAATAAGTACTTACGGCTTTTTAGTTTCCTCCAAGTAACAATAGAGTAACAAAAACTGATATAGTTAAGCTCATAACCATCTTTATAAAAGCAATTGCAAGCAGTTTTCCATTTACCCTTTTGATTTTTTAGTGTTATACCTTTAATAAAATGGTGTAGTGCTGTAATACTTCCAACCCATTGAATTTTATTTTTTATTTCATCTCCTTTAAATACTTTTTTAAATCGAAGTAATGTAGTTTTTGAGGCAACCAATTTTTTATCTTTAAGTACACTAAAGAGATCGCCGATTTTTTCAAATTTTTGTTGTTCTAATTTGAAACCAATTTTTTTCTCTTGATTCAAATTTTTTGATGAGGTTTTAAGTTTTTGAATTAGTAATAGAATTAAATCGTCATAATAAACAATTTCAGAAACTCTTCCTTCCACTTTAAAGTGTTTTCTAAATTCAAAGATTTCATTCTCTAGCCCTTCAAAATCCGCTTGCCCTGATCTCTCAAACATAGGTATAACCTTCATTTCAATTTGAATATAGGCATTAGAAAATACGGAGGTTAAATCTTGTTTATGCAAATACCCTTGCTTTGTATTCCTTTTATGTATTATATCTGCCCAATTCCAACGTGACCAATAGGGAATCAAGCTTTTTAGTTTGTAATTTTGCTCCTGATTCTTTGCCATAGTTGCGGAATTATTTGGATAGGGTTGATAATTCAAGTGAAGGTAAATTTGAAACCGCTCTTTCCTTTAACGATTCTACAATCCTTAAATATTGCTGTGTATATGCGAGTGAACTATGACCAAGTAAGGAACTGGCCGTATTTACATCACTGCCATATTGAACCAAGTTAGTAGCAAATGAATGTCTGGCACAATGCCATGTTATCTTTTTTGTAATAACTGCATTTTCACACCATTTTTTTAAAATTTTAAGGCAGCCCGTATGAGAAGGCAAGTTAAATACTTTTACATCTGATTTTAACGGCTTTCCAAGAATTTGCATAGCATCATTATTTAGATTAATAATAACATTCTTGCCTGTTTTTTGTTGCGTAATTTTTAACACTTCTTTATTAATATTATACCAGGTCAAACTTTTAACATCACAAAATCTTAAACCAGAGAGGCAGGAAAATAAAAAAGCTCGTTTAACTTCATCATTTGAACACTTCGCTTGTGCAAGTAAACGAATTTCAGGAATTGTCAATATATCTTTTTTTATTGTGTCGTTTCTTTTGGCCGTTAAATTTTGGGCAGGATTACTTGAAAGCACTTTGTCGGTCACCCCTTGACTTAATACTTTTTTGAATTTCTTAAAATAATTGGCTGGTGTTACGCCATTAAGATTTTCTTCCAAATAATCTTTGAATTTTTCGGCGAGAGATTCAGTGATCTGCTTTGTGGTAAGTGATTTTATCCCTTCTTCTTTCATAAACTCTAAAAATTTATGGTAACTGGCTACAATTACTCGTTTATCCTTTTTCAAATAACGCTTTAAGTAATTTTCAAAGAATTGAGTGAAATCAATACTCTTTTTGAATGCGGGTGTAATTTCGTAGTCCTCACTTTGTAATTGTTGCTCTCTCTTATTCCTTATTTGTTCGGCCAACTTTAGACATTCCTTGTTTCTTTGCCTGTCAATAGGATTGTTGGCCTTGCTAAGTTTAAGGTGTTTTAAAAATTCATAAGTTCTTTGACCGTCGTGGTAGATATCTAACACAAGGGATGTTGAATTATCGCTGTTTTTCCGCTTCCGTAATTTTACACTCATTTTGCCTTTTTTTAGCTGTTATTTGTATAAAAATAGTGTGGTAGATGTTTATGGAAGAACAAATATTGGCCCTATGACTGGCATCACTACGGTCAACTCTTATTTAACTACCTTGAAAGTGGTCGGGCTGGGGGCTTTTTTAAACGTTGGTTGCCAGTTTGTTGTCAATAAAAAAATAACAATAGAGGGTTATTTCGGTCTTGGTCTTACAATAAATTCAAAAGAATATTCATATTCTCCTCCGGGAACAGCGGATACGGGAGAAGTACAGTATTATTATGCATATATTAAACAAGGAAAAATGCTACCAAGTATTACTGGGGGAATAAACGTTGGATATGTTTTTCCTTAAAAAAATAACCCCAACCATACCATAAACCATAGGTGAGTTTAGTGAAAAAACAAAAATTTACGTCACAAATTTAAACGAAGGCGTTTATAACATAATCATTGCAGGCAGTGAGGGTATTTTAAATAAGAAATTAGTTATCTTGAAATAACAGTTAATCAGAGTAGAATCGACATAGTACACTAATAAAGTTTCTTAATTCAAATAAGGCTTTTATTCTTGTCTGCAAATCTATAAGATCGACTTTTTACTTGTTGTAGCTACAAAACATAAGCCGTAAATACTTAAAAAATAAGTATTTACGGTTTTTTATTTTTTATAAAGTAACAATAAAATAATAACCTAACTTTGCACAAGACATGAAAGCATTTCAAAAAATAATATCCCTAATTCTTGTCTTTAACATTCTGTTTTCGATAGTAGGAGTATTCCATAATGCACATTACTGTAATAATAAACTTTCTTCATCAACTTATTTTACAAAAGCAAAATGTTGTTGTGGAGATACAGAAGAAGATTCCGATAACTGTTGCAGAAATGAACACACAATAGTTCAGTATAAAAATGATTTTATTCTTTCACAAAATATATCGCACGTTAAACCTGAAATAACAGCCTCAATATTTATTGCCAGCCCGTTTTCATTAAATGAGTCCGGTTATACAAGCCGTGATTTTACTTCTTCTTTTTATCAATCAGAATGCGATTACCATTCCCCACCCCTATATCTCAAAAACGGAGTGTTTATTATTTGATATTTTTTTCTTTGTATCGCTGATCAGCGGTTAACCATTTCTATCGGTTCACATTTAATTTTTTCACGATGAAAAAGATAGCATCAATCATATTGATATTAATATCCGTTATTTCCTATGCACAGGAAAAACGAAAAGAAGTAAAAACGGTGACCTTTAAGGTTTCGGGTAATTGCGAACAGTGCAAAAACCGTATAGAGAACGCCGCAGACATTAAAGGAGTAAAACTGGCAAAGTGGGATGTAAAAACGAAAACACTGGAAGTAACATACCGGGTTGATAAAGTTTCGGAGGCAGAAATAAAAAAAGCCATCTTAAACGCCGGACATGATGTTGACGGCGAGAAAGCGCCCGAAACAGTTTACAACAAACTTCCCAAATGTTGCAAATACCGGGATACAAAGTGCGAAAAATGAAGAAGGTAAAATATATTTTCTTTTTTTGTTTTATCTGCGTGTTTTCGAAAAATATTTTCTCTCAAAATACCTTAACGGGAAAAGTTTTTGAAATAACTGAAAAAGGAGATACTTCTGTTTTAACAGGTGCTACCTTGTTTTGGCTGCACGCAACCATAGGAACAAATTCCGATGAAAATGGAAAATACACATTGCAAAAAACTACGATAAGTAACAAACTTATTATATCCTTTGTAGGTTTTGAAAATGATACAGCAACTATTGATACTACTCAAACCCATGCTGATTTTCTTCTTTCAAATGCCAAAACACTAAAAGAAGTTGTAGTAGTATATCAAGGAAAGGGATCTGAATTTTCTTTTATGAATCCTATAAAAACAGAAACTCTCGGACAAAGAGAACTGGCAAAAGCTGCCTGTTGCAATTTATCCGAGAGTTTTGAAACCAATCCTTCCGTTGATGTAAACTTTGCCGATGCCGTCACCGGTACAAAGCAAATACAAATGCTCGGGCTATCCGGACAATACGCATTAATAACCAAAGAAAATATGCCTTACCTGCGTGGCCTGGCAAGTATCTACGGACTTAGTTTTATTCCCGGAACATGGATACAATCTATACAATTAAGTAAAGGAGCGGGTTCGGTAATAAACGGCTACGAAAGTTTTACGGGACAGATAAATACCGAGTTACAAAAGCCTGATAACAGCGAGAAGTTATTTTTTAATACTTACGTCAACGCAAATGGCCGCAATGAGTATAATCTTAATGCAGCAAGGAAACTTACAGATGTGTGGAGTACTGTATTGTTATTGCATACAAGTTTCAATCCGCTTAAACAGGATTTTAACAATGATGGCTTTCTTGATATACCTACCGGCAAACAATACAACGTAGCTAATAAATGGCAGTATAATACACGCAAAGGATTTGAAGGTCAATTTGGCGGGAGTTATATTTTAGATAACAGAACCGGGGGACAAATGGCATTTAATGAAAAGACAAACAGAAACTCAGATTCCGTTTACGGACTTGGTATAAGCACAGAACGTTATGAGGCATCTGCAAAGAACGGATTTGTATTCAGGAACAAGCTTGAAACGAGTACGGGACTTCAACTTAGTTTTATACAACATAAACAGGATAATTATTATGGAATAAATAATTACAAAGGCTTGCAACAAACTTTTTATGCCAATTATATTTTTCAGGGAATCTTAGGCAACACCAATCACAAATACAAAACAGGTGCGAGCTATCTATGGGATAATGTTTCTGAAACTTACAAACTTTACAATTTCAGCAGAATAGAATCTGTGCCCGGAGTATTCGGAGAGTATGCTTATTCTTATCTCACAAGTTTTAACGCAGTAGCAGGTTTACGGGCGGATTACCATAATTACTATGGCTTGTTTTTTACTCCTCGCTTACATCTTCGCTATGCTTTTAAGGATAACAATACAATTATACGCGCTTCTGCAGGGCGTGCCTTGAAAACCGCTAATGTATTTGCCGAGAATTCCGCTTTGATGGCTTCGTCAAGAGATTTTATTATTATTCCGTCAAACTTCAATATGCCTTATGGTCTTGATCCTGAAATCGCGTGGAACTATGGATTAAATTTTTTACACAAATTCAAACTCAATTATCGGGAAGCACAAATTGCTTTAGATGCTTATAGAACTGATTTTACCAATCAGGTTGTGATAGACATGGACGCTAACCCACAGCAGGTTTTGATTTATAATCTAAAAGGGCAATCTTTTTCAAACACTTTACAGACTGAATTTAGCTGGGAGGTTCGCAAACGTCTGAATGTACGTCTTGCTTACCGATATATAGATACACGTACACAATACACAACGGGTTTGTTGTCGAAATATTTAGTATCAAAGAACAGGGCGTTTATTAATCTATCCTACGAAACAAAAAATCAGCATTGGCAATTTGATTATACTACGCAATGGCATGGCGCAAAACGTTTGCCAAATACAAACAGTAATCCTATTGAATACAGGCGTGCCGATTATTCACCTGCTTACTTTATTATGAACGGGCAAATAACTTATAAAACAGGAATTCTAAAATCTTTCGATATTTACATCGGGGTTGAAAATGCTTTAAACACAAGACAATTAAATCCTATTGTTTCTGCAAATAACCCTTTTAGTTCTTATTTTGATGCTTCTATGGTTTGGGGGCCGATTTACGGAAGGATGCTTTACGGAGGAATCAGATTTAAAATAAAATAATTAAACACAATTTTAATATGAAAAACAGAATGCGATTATTACTGACATTTTTCCCCGGCGCACTTACTTTCTTATTTTTTACTCAATGTAATGAACCGCTGCAAAAGAAAAAAGAATTGTTAAACGCTGAAGTTGTTAAAGACTCTTGTTCTAAAAAAGAAAAAACAGACAGCTTGGTTGCTAAAACGGAATTAGCTTTAACATCAGAAATCACTTGCCCAAAGTGCGGATTCAAAAAAACAGAAACGCTTCCTACTGATGTATGTGTCATCAAATACACTTGTCAAAAATGCGGTGAAGTATTACATCCTAAAGAAGGCGATTGTTGTGTTTTTTGTACTTACGGAGACCACATGTGTCCTTCTAAACAATAGTTTTTGCAAAAAATGCAAAAGAGTGCCTTTTTGGTTCTACTCTATTATGCAGGAATCGAATCCGTGTTCCATGAACTTTCCATTAAAAATGGAAAAAATCGCCATGAGAAACGATTCATTTTCACTTAGATTCTTTCCTTCAGTAACAACAAACCATATCATCAAAAAAGTAAATGTTCTTTTAATAAATTTTTAGAGTGATAATCTTTAGTTATTCTTTATTCGAAATGCCGCACATTACTCACATTGTATTTAACCCATTTACAATACTCCCTCCCGCCAAGCGTGTTTTGTAGAAAAAGGTTAGTTGGGCTCGTGAAATGCTTTCATTATTTATAAAACAAGTATGACAAATAGAACGAATGGTTTATGCAATTAAATTATTCTCCATTGCAAATCTCGTTATTTCTACTTTATTTTTCAGGTCAAGTTTACTGAGAATGTTTTTACGATGGGTAATAACAGTAAGCGGACTCAAAAAAATTGTATCAGCTATTTCTTTATCTGTTAACCCCTGAGCAATTAAGATAAGTACTTCCTTTTCTCTTTTGGTTAATGTATCTGCCGGATGTGGAACAGAAGTTTTATTACTAAAATTATTCAATAATTGATTTACTACTTCAATACTAAAATGCTTTTCTCCTGCTACCACTTTTTCCATAACTCTAATTAATTCTTCCTTACTAATAGTTTTGAGCACATAACCCCATGCCCCAGCCGCAAGCATCTTTTTAATAAAAACACTTTCGTTAAGCATTGTTATGGCAATGATCTTTACTTCTGGAAAACGTTTACAAATTTCTTTAGTAGCATCAATGCCATCTTTTACCGGCATTTGTATATCTGTTAAAACTATATCGGGCTTATGAAGCGCGACCATTTCCACCAAAGCGTTACCATTTTCTGCGTCGGCAATAACTTCAAAACCGGGTACTTCATTTAATAAAGCCCTCATCCCATTAATAAACACAGGATGGTCATCGGCTATTATGATCTTTATCTTCATTTATACCGGTATTTCAGTTGTGATGGTTGTTCCATGTCCTGGTGTAGAATCAATGTTGATATTCCCCTTCAGCCATAATGATCGGGTAACAATATTTTTCAACCCTCTCCCATTTTTTTGCGTTCCTGTATCAAACCCTTTTCCATCATCCTCTATCATAATAGTAAAATGAGTCGCCTGCCCTATCAATTGTATATTAATTTCTTTGGCTTCTGCATGTTTTAATATATTATTCACTGCTTCCTGCACGATACGATAAATATTGAATTGAGACTGTTTTTCCAAATCAAAACGTTCCATATTATGTATCTGAACTTGAACTTTTACAGAACCTGAATGACTAACTTTAGAAGCTAATTCATTTAAAGCCGCCGCCAAACCTTCTTCTTCAAGAGTACGTGGCATTAAATTAAAAGTAATGTTCTGTAGTTCTTCGGAAGCCTGTTTAAGCAACTGCAAAGAATTTTCAACATATTGTTTCTGCCCTTCCGGTAAAGTTTGCAGATTAAACTTAACTGTTGAAAGCAAATGCCCTAAACTATCGTGCAAATCTTCAGCAATGCGTTTTCTTTCCTGTTCCTGAGTATCCATAACAGCCACAGCCAATTCCTTTTGTTTTTCATTAATTAATTGCTGGTTTTTATTTTTTTGTTTTAAACGAATGCGATTAAATAGCAGAAAGGAAGACAAAAGAGTAAGTACAAGTAAACCTATAACCGACCAATTAATTATTTTCTGCCTTTTTATTTTTTCCTGCTGGATGAGATCCCTTTTATCCTGCTCTGCTTTTTGCTCTTCAGCTTTTATTTTTAGTTCAGCTTCTTTCTTTTCTACTTCATACTGCGTTTTAAGATCGCCAAGTTGCCTGCTGTTTTCTGTATTAAAAACACTGTCAGTAAGCTGTTTAAATTTTACATGATTTTCATAGGCTTTCTTATACCTACCGGTCTTGCTGTATGCTTTAGCCAAACTTTCGTAAGCCAAACGTTCCCTTTCTATCTCACCAACCTCTTTACTTATTTGCACAGCAGAATCGCCATACTGTATTGCATGTCTAAAATCCGATAAGCTGTTGTACACAAGGCTTAAATTAATATAGCTAAGGCCAATACCCAGCTTATCACCAATTTCACGTGTTATCTGCAAAGATTTTAAATGACACTTTAATGCCTCCTTATAATTAAATTGTGCCGAGTAAACGATACCTACACTCGTATAACATGCCCCTAAGCCTTTTTTATCTCCGGTTTCTTCGCATATTCTCAAAGATTTTAAATAATATTCCAACGCTTTTGAAATTTTAATTTGCTTGTAGTAAACCAAACCAATATTATTATAACACGCACTAATGGTTTTTTTATCTCCCGTTTCTTCATTTACTTTTAATGCTTTAAAAAAGTATTCCAATGCTTTGGGAAAATTAGATTGATACTGGTAAATATTCCCAATGTTAGTGTAAGCGGCTGTTATACTTTGTTTATCACCGATCTCCTCAACAATTTTTAAAGTTTTCAGGTAATACTCCAACGCTTTTGGAAAATTAGATTGGTACTGGTAAACAACTCCAATATTATTGTAACAGGAACCCATCCCTTTTTTATCTCCGGTTTCTTCGCGTATCTGCGAAACTTTAACATAATATTCTAATGCTTTTGACAGATTTCCTTGATTGTAGTATGCAATTCCAATATTATTGTAGCAATTTCCTATACCCTTTTTATCTCCTATCTCTTTACTTGTTTTTAATCCTTTAAAATAATATTCGATTGCTTTGGGGTAATCTCCTTTATTCATGAGTGATACGCCTATAGTGATGAAGCCTTTAGCAAGCCATTTTTTTCCCTTTCCATCAGGAATGCCGTTAGCAAATTTTATTTGCTGTTCGGCCAATAAAATAGCTGTATCCGGATTATTTCTATTATAACTCCAGGCAATATTATATAGGGCCTTCAGTCTATTTGTATCAATCTCGGATTTGTTGTGGTATACCGCCCGTAAAGAGTCGATTTTTATCTGACAAATTCCAGTCTTAAATAACAGAGCTAATAATATCGCTGAATATACCTTTTTCATCACCGAATGCAGAAGTGCTTCACTCAAATATAATCATATTTATTAATTCACAAATCCCATGATCTGCAACAGCCCGATACCACGCAAATACAATTGCCCGGTAAAAAACGTCTCAGCAAAGAAAATACATACATTCTACTTAACCTTTCTGAATTTCTGATCCTTTGGTTCCTGCCCCAAAAAGGGTATTTTCATAATATCCTCCAATTGGGGTAATATCGTTTCCTTTTAGTTTCGGAAATTTGCTCATACATTATAAATCAAAAATCATATGAAAAAATCACTTTCTTTTATGTACTTGTTTATAGTACTCCTTACAATATCCCATGCCCGTGCGCAAATACAGGGCGGCGACCAGATCATTACCCGCAAGGGAAAAATAATATGGGGCAATGTAAAAAAGATCGGCAACGACGAGATCACCTACAAAAAGTATTTCCGCAAGTATAATATAAATGCCAGTAAGGTGCTTTATATTGTAGATGAGTCCGGCAAGAAGATTCAGGTAAACGATATCAGCACGGCCAAAAACTACAAACTATACAAGCCTGCCGCCAATACCAACAGTGCATTCCAGCCGAGCATCATAGAGCGCATAGGAGGCATGTGGCGTATAGATACCAGCAGGCTTATTACAACCAAGCAGCTTAACAGCATCCTGGCCCAATCACCCAATCCCATGGTGCAAATGAATTTAAAGAGCGCCAAGTTAATGCGCACAATAAGTATAATCAGCAGGATCACTTCCTATCCCAGTACCCTTGGCGGCGGCTTTGCCTCGTTTAATACCTTTAAAACAATTGCCGACCAGATGAAGACGGGACCTGTATCTTTTAAATCATACCTCAATGCGGGTTTAAGTTTTCTGGGCACTATCAGCCTGCCCATTACCAATGCCATCCTTAAAAAGATACAGAAGAAAAAATACGATAAAACCATTATACTGTATAGCCAGGGTTCGTAAACGTGGACTATCAAACCCAGTGATATTATTAACTTAAAAAATTATATTTTTCATTCAGACTTTAAAGTAGCGCAGAAATGAGGTTTATTATTATTTTTATCTTTACTGAACACTTAATTTAACAACCAAGAATGAGTCGTATTTCTACCCTCTGTATCCTTTTACTATTTATCTGTTTAACCGCCGGCGCACAGGATAAAGTCATCAAAACTAACGGCGATACTATAATGGCAAAAGTATTGGAAATAGGCACAAATGCCATCTCCTATAAAAAAGCCAATATGCCCGACGGCGCCACATTTACCGAACTGAAGAGTGAAATTCGTTTGATTATCTTCAGCAATGGGACGATAGAATATATAACAAAAAAAACTGATCAAAATCAATCAACTGATAACAACCAGTCAGGCACAAGTACTTCAACCAATTCAAATTCGCAAAGTCAAAAGAACAAAATTGAAATGGCAAATGGTAAATACTTTATTAACGGGCAAAAGGCAAGTCAAAAGGAGGTGAACAGGATGTTAGCCAAATCAAATAACCCCGCTGTCACAATTCCTCTAAAAGCAGCAAAAGCTACAAAAACAGTACAAAAAATCATTAAAATAACATCCTTTCCCACGACTATCGGTGGTGGTATCGGCAGCCTCGTTTCCGGAATAGATTTGATTAACGATATAAGGCGGGGGAGAGACAATACTAAAACATATGTGAATTTTTTTACCAGTATGTTTACAACGATTTCATTGCCTATAACTAATAAAATACTGAAGAAAAAAAGCGACAAAATGTACAGCAAATTAATCGACGTTTATAACGTTACCAATTAAAAACACACCGTTAAAACCAATTAAAATGAAAAAATTAACGATTATGTTTTTCGCCATACTTTTTTTATCATGCTATTCATGTATAAAAAAGAAGGCCCTGAAATATGACCCGGCCCTGGTTGGCACTTGGGTGGGTAATTCAGATAGTGTAAATACATGGCTTATCATTACATCCGACGGATTAGGTCACTATTCTACTAAAGGTAATAATGAAGGTGATGGCACCGGAGAGGTTGACTACAGCCTTTTTGAAAACAAAATGTGGGTGGGGCAAAGAAAATTTAAAATTACTAAATGGCTGACCGGAAAAACAGACGGTGTCAACTCTATTGCAACCAAAGAATACGGCACATTAAAGGATACAACCTACCGTATAGATATGAAAATGATTCTAAAAACCACCATTTTTCAGTCAGGGCGTACTATCGTATTATATCGCGTTCATCAATGATGCTTCCCGGCCGACACAGAACTCTTCCAAAGCCGTTTTGCGTTTTGACGGACGTTATCACAGTATGTTCTTGTACCTGCTCACACAATAATTAGGTGCACGCGTACACTCGTGTTTGCCGTGAATAGAATAATTTGTCAGCGAAGAATAACTAATTTTTTATTTATTAGCTTTTATACCCGTTAATACATAAGGTTTGCTTTGCGGAGTATTATTAATTTATACCCATAAAGAAATTCCATAGTGAACTTTGGCCTGAATACTATATTATCTGATATAGAGATGAATCCTTAATAGAAATAATAATGCCAAGGCCACCCAAATTGACTAAGATTAATTAACTATAATCACTTTATGACGGATAGTTTGCCCATTTATTTTTACAACTAATATATAAACACCATCATTTATACCAGGAACATGTATTTTAATTCCTTTATCATTACTTTTAACTTCGGTGTTTTTATAAATTAATTGCCCCTGGGTATCAAATATCTCAATAGTCTCAATTACCGGGTTTTCTTCTGAAGTGTTATCAATCATTAGAGCGAATTCGCCACCATTAGGATTCGGATAGATAAGTGTACTTATCTTTTGAGATTGATCTTCTTTGTTTAGCTCATATTCCGTGCGATTTGAACTCGCACAGGTAGCTGCAATTTCAAGGGGATTTATATCAGAAGGGGTTGGTACTTCGCTTAAAATGAACTGGTCAAACTCAACATCTATATTGCCTGTAAAAGTAATTTTATTTACTTTGTTTTCTTTCGCAGTGAAGGTAAATGTGCTTGGGGAAGCGCCAACCACATTCAGGGCCACAGCAAAACTATACCATTTAAATCCGGTATTGTCAATACAGGGCATGGTCTTTTTAATAAGGGGAAACCCCGGTACACTTATAGTCACATTTATTTTAGACAACCCGCCCGGGGCAGTTGCCGTGGCTCTTGCCCGTAGCCATACATAATAGGTTTTTGTTCCGTTAGCTGTTGGATTCCTTGGTTCAAAATCATATTCGGATTTTTTATTTGAACCCGTAGGATAGTGAATATATGTAGTAAAATTAGTGTAATCGCCAAAAATTGCACCTACAGGAACCTCGGTTTTAAGAGACATATAATTATTGCTTATATTATTGTTATTATCATATAACTCCGCTTCAATATTGAAGTTTTTGTTCCAGTAATAGGGGTACGTGTTTTCATGCCAACGGTCCAGTTGATAAAAAATAAAATTACCCGGGGTTCTTCGGTCGTATACATACGTGCTTCCCTGCCTTCTGATCTTAAATGTCAGCTCATCGGCAGGCGGACCTGAATACCCGCTTAGATTTATGTTTTGTATTTCTTCGTCGGGTTCAATACCTGTACAATTATTATACTGCATAATAGACCCATAAATGATAAACAGGTTATTGTTGGGAGTATATTGCCTTGCAAAAACCAATTTATTCCCCAGTGTATAGCTGAACTGTGTGGTATTGTAATAAACAGCATTTATGCCCTGCGTCAAAAAGCTGTTCCTCAATATATGTTCGTACCTGGAGGTGATCGCCTGGGCGTAGGAAGGCATGGCTATCTGGTAAATATAGCCGGCCGGGTCGTTGGGGCCTCCCGGGTCTATAACATATTGGGTTCCGCGAGGAGTATACGAGTAGGTAGCATTGGGCCACGCGCAGGTAGTGGCGGTACATACATCAGAAGTACCATTATCAAATACTGTTTTACATTTCGACTGACATTCATTAAAATAGCCTACGTAATAAAATTCAGCTCCTAAAATACCTATCGCTTTTAAAAGCCCTAAATACTGGGCTGGCCTCAGGTTTGCCGCTTCATTTACACTCCAGCCTGCAGAAACAAAAGGAGAGCTTAAGTTATCTCCCAAAGTTATTTCATTAGCGCGCCCTTTTTCATACTGATAAAACCCATTGCCGCCGCTAAGCCCTCCCGTATACCAGAATTTAGGGGTTTGGGGATAAATATCGATGGTAGAATGTTTCCAGGCTGTATTATTTCGGGTGTATTTCCAATCAGGGAACTCATGTGGATTAAATCCCGTTTCGCGGTATTTGGAGTATTGTGTGTTTTGAATAACGTTGGTAAATGATGGATAATTACTCATATTCAACAGGCCTTTGACGTAAGCGCTGTCCAGTTTATATTGGATCTGCCCACAGGTGTTTGTAGGCAGCATCCAGGGTGCCCCATCAAATACTGTAGCCACAAAACTTTCATCATCTTCATTTATTATTTGTAACGGGCGAGACATATATTTTACAAGATTCATATAAACATTATTTGAGGCTACACTATCACCCCAGGCATTCATTCCATTAAGCGTGGTTGCGCTTGTACTTGATGTCGGATTAGATGCATTAACGCTTGCCGGAGCTGTATTCCAGTTTCTGTAAATTATGGTAGAGCTTGGGAAATTTGGATTAGCATTGGCCTGCTTCACAAGTGAATCGGCCATACTGCCTGCTACCCCGGCATTGTTGGCAGCGAAAGAAGGCGTCAGCAATTCCAGGTAATAGTTCCATTTTTTTGCCCGTTCCAGGTTAATATCCAGGGCTCTTGCATTATTAAAGGAAGGGAAAGGAGTTGTAGTAGTGGGAGCAAGCGATAAAAACCTGATATCGGCCCAGGGGAAATTGGGCTTTAATCCATTATTCCGGTGATACCGGGGAAGGGGGAAAGATTTTAACTGTACTTCCTGCAATATACCGGTTGGAGCAAAATTATTTGAACTTAGAGGGAGGCAAACAGGTTGTGGCTGAGCCGGAAGATCTGCAAGGGTATAGTTAGTACAGTAATTGTAATGGTTTCCTTTAAGCATATCCTGATAATGCTGATAAATCATTTCAGGTGGTAATGCGACATTATAGGCAGCAAATTCATCCCAGGCCCCCTCAAAATTGGTAGAAGCTACTGTGGTTCCAAAAGCAAAGTCGTTAGGAAAATACACCTGTCCCGAACCGGTAGTAGTAGTGGGTATATCAAGATATGGAGATAATTTTCCGTCAATCCACACTTGCATTCTTGCATTGGTTCCATTATAAACAAAAGCCAGGTGATGCCAATTCCCATCTACGAGATAGTTACTCGAAAAGAAACCAGGGAAAAGCCCAAATTGAGTGCTAATAGCTCCTAGTAAGTTATTGGTGTTATCATACAAATTAAACGCAACGCCATATGGTGAAATATAAAAATAGGGTAATGTACCACCTAAACTATTTGATCCGCAATTTACAAGAAACGTTGTCCAACTTTTATTTTGATCCGGTTTTATAAGATACTCAAAAGTGAGACCCTTTGTTAAGGTTGTACTTGATGTACCATTGGTTGAAGTAATGGGGTTACTATAATCATGTACATAATTTACACAATTGGTTCCACTTACCGTACAATATCCGTATGAAGCAGATGAAGAAAAAAGGTTTTGCTGTTTAGCAAAACCTACCTGACCAGGGGCCATGCTAATACTAGGATATGCAATTAATTCCTGGCTTCTTATGGCATCAATAAAATCATCGTTACCAGATGTATTGCACATTGTCGTGCATTTCTGAGAGGGCTCCATTTGCCAGTAATATTTAGGCGTTATGGGTGTACCCGGGCAATAGGTGGTAAAAGTACATACCGGTCCGGGAAGGGACCATGGATCAGGCAAGCCCTCTTTTACTTTTACCCGGGCATAATAGCTGTGTAAATATTGTAGGCCCATTATATTGTCAAGGGCAGGAGCAACCAAAGTGCTTTTATTGGAAGGGTTTAATTCAATAGAATATTTGTTTGACAGCGGAGAGCCTATTACAGCGTGTTCAGAAAAAGTAGCGTCCTGTGAAAACTCAAACCTGTAGTACTGATAACTGACGTTGTTATCTGAAGCTTCTGTTCCGTCTGCGTTAATATTCACGTTGGCACTGCCGCAATAAAGAAATTGTCTTTTATTGACGGTATTAAATGAGCACACGGGCCCCGGAGCAGACCAAGGATCTCCAATAAGGTTTTTTACAGAAAAAGTTATTTGGTATTTTTTATCCACTTTTAATCCGGCTAAACTACCAAGAGCTGGCCCGCCGGCAACACCCTGAGCTGCGGTATAAGTGTAAGTGTAAAGAGGGGGGATTGGGATATTTAAATTATTTAATTCTTGAATGTCGGCTTTATAAAAGCCATAACCTGCATTATTATCAGTTGCCCGAAAGCCTTCTGTCCAAATGTCCACATTTTGACTACAATAATAAAATCCGGGAACTGTTTGGGCGCACAGATTTGAGGCAGTAAAAATTAGAAAAATAAAAACTGCTTTTTTCTTCACTATAGAGAGGAGGTCTGAGATAAGCAAAATTGTTTTCATATAAATTGATTTAATTCTACAATGTATTATTTATTATACCTATTATATTATTGGTGGTTGCGAATATCCGATGTTGTCAATAGAAACCAGTGCGAAAAGTATTAAACACAATTTTTTCAAATCAAAATAATTTATCGACAATATCACACTAAATACTATAGCCGTCAAGCGACAATTTGTAGGTTTGCACCTTTATTTTGTAAAATGTGCATTTCAGTTTGTGGAAGGGGTAATGAGAAGTAAAGACTTTTCTTACTTAAATGGCAAAAAGGTTATGTTATCCAACGCCAACAAGAAATTAATTAAATTCCATCGCAAAAAACTTCTATATGCTTTATTAATTCTTCGTCCCACATTTTATGCGTTTTGATTAAAGGCACCTGTTCCTTAATTTCCAGAACAAATTGCCGTGCATTCTCTTCATCATTAAGATACATTCTCGCTGCTGAACTCAACAATCCCTTTCTGTTAACTATTTCTTCCATTATTTCTTTAAGCTCCTTCTCCATTTTTTAATCAGGTTTGCTTTGTAGGGCATTATTAATTTATACCTGCCAGGGAATTTCAAAAAATTGGGTATGTAAATAATTGGTAGTACTTTTCGCTACCATCATGAAGCGAGTTTTTGCCTTTATTTTTCTTTCTATTCTCTGTAATACCACAGGTAAAGCTCAACAAATTTTTATGCGCAAAATACAACACCCTAATGGCATACAGGCTCATGATATTTACAGTGTGTTTGAAGACAGCAAACATTATTTATGGTTTACCACAGATGGAGGTATTTGGCGCTTTGACGGAAAAAATTACAAGAATTTTACAACGGAAAACGGGCTGCCTGATAATGTTGTTTTTCTTTTTTGTGAAGATGATAAAAATCGGGCCTGGTTCAATACTTACAGTAATAAATTGGCTTTTATCGAAAAAGACAGCGTACATATTATACCGTGCAACGATACATTATCTCAATTAAAAAAAATGGAAATCCCCGCATGTATTTATTTAGATAAAAAGAACATAATTTATATTTCATACTTTCGGTCTGATGATTATATTAAAATCGTACCCCCTTATAAAAAAGAAAATATTCGCTTGATCAGACCGACAGAAAAGGATGAATTTTTTTCTATAGAAATAGAAAAGGGAGGCCTCATAACGGGGTCTACAAGTCTCTTTTTGCAAAAAGAAGCAAGAAGTATGGTCTTTCTAAAAAATAACCAGTCGATAGCCAAAATGACGGACTCTTCCGGATTTTTCAATGGGCACAGGGTTTCATGCTATAAACAATATGACCATAGTTTTCTGGTAAGTGCCGACAATGTCGTTGGAGAGTATAAAGATGGGATTATTAAAAAAAAGATTTCTTTGAATTATTCTGTTCTTTCAGCATTAAAGGATAGACATCATAATTACTGGGTTAGTACTATAGATGGCGGTCTTTTCTTTTATAAAAATTCCGATTCCACCTTTTTGCATCCTGAAATTTATTTAAAAGGCAAATCCGTTGGCAGAGTTATGCAGGATCATGAAGGGGCCTATTGGATTACCACCTTAAATGACGGGATATATTACATTCCGCACAGAGATGTAATGCTTGGAAACAGCACCACTGGTTTAAGCGATAATATAGCTTATGTTTTTTGCGATACTTTTAAAAAAAATATTTTCTGCATAGATGCAAAGGGGAGCCTGTTTATAAGACAACACGGAGAAATAATTAAAACTCTAAACTGCAATACGCGGCAAGATATGGTCAATCAGATAAAAAGCATTGTGCCTATAAGCAAAAGCAGATATTTATTTTTCGGCAGAAACAGTTTTTTACTAAATGCGATAAATTGGAAAATAAATTATATTCCAACTTTGCAAGGAATAAATGCCAGCAGTAGTTGCCATAAGGATAATATTTGGGTATCAAAACAAGCATACTTATTTAAATTAAACAGCCGAACGGGGGATATTGAAATCCAAACCGGTTTTAAGGCAAAAATAAACAGCATTTACGTGGCAAATGATAGTATACTCTGGCTTGGAACGGAAAGAGGGTTGATAAAGTATAATTTCGTAAAAAACAAATTACTCTCAACACCTGTAACTATTGAAAACAAAAGTATCATTTCAATAGTAAATTTAAGCCCGGGCAAAAATTTAATTATTTATAAATCAGACGGAATACTTATTGTAGATGATGCATTGAATGCGATTAATCGGTTGTTGGTTGACATAAAAGGATACTCTATCAAGCATGTTACTAAGGACGCGCATAATAACATATGGATCAGCACCAATAAAGGTGTTTTACGCATTGATTCAAAATTAAAAATTAAAAACATAAATGAACGAGATGGTTTACCCGGTAATATTGTGAATGCGATAAGCACAGATGATAAAAAAGTTTATGTGGCATGCGACAAAGGTTTGATCGAATTTCCAATCACTAAAGAGTTTCTTAACCAAACTCCTCCGGATATTTATCTGAATTCCGTCTTAATAAATAATACGCTTCGGAGTTCCGACACAATTTTCTCTTTAAAACACGATCAAAATTTCATAAAAATTTCTTTTACGGCTATCAATTACCGGTTAAGCAACGACATTGTATGTCTGTACAAAATGGAAGGGATTGACGATAATTGGAAAATAACTAAAAATAGTGAAATTGAATATACAACTCTCCCGCCCGGAGATTATCATCTGATCATTTACGCCATTAATAATGATAGAATCCCTAGTTCTAAAAGACTCAATTTATATTTCACTATTTCTTCCCCCTTTTGGAAAACCTGGTGGTTTATTACAACAATATCTGTATCAATGATAATCCTCATGTCGGTCATTTTTAGATGGAGAATCTCACTTATAAGAAAAAGAAGTAAAGAAAAATCAGATTTGCAGGAGCAATTGGGTCAGATGGAAATGCAGGCTCTTAGAAGTCAGATGAATCCCCACTTTATTTTTAATGCCATAAATTCTATACAACATTACATTTTATCTAACGAACCATTTTTAGCTAATAAATATTTGGTAAAGTTTTCAAAACTGGTAAGGAACGTGCTGGAGCAAAGTATGCATGAGCTTATTTCCCTTGAAGAAGAAATAGAGACGCTTCGTTTTTATATTGAAATAGAATCGTTACGCTTTGATGATTCCTTTAGTTATGAGATAAATGTATCTTCAGGTACTACACAAGAAAAAATAAAAATACCTTCACTCATACTACAACCTTATGTTGAAAATGCCATTTGGCACGGTTTACTCCTGAAAAAGGGAGAAAAAAAATTACTCATTAATGTTTATACAAAGAGCCAAAATTTAATTATCGAAATTGATGATAATGGGATTGGGAGAAAAACTGCTGCTGCTTTCAAAAAAAATGAAATAAAAAAGAAGTCTCTTGGTATGGAAATTACTCAAAACAGGCTTGACATTTTAAGTAAGTCGCTCGACATTAGTCTGGAAGTAAAAATTATAGATAAAATATCCGAAGATGGCGAATCAGCAGGCACTACAGTAATTATTAGAACACCTTTACTATTTTAATAATATGATAAAAGCAATTATAGTTGACGACGAAAGTAAGTCTATCAAGAATCTCGAATTTTTGATAACCGCACATTGTAAGGATGTGAGCATTGTAAAAACAGCCAACAACGCCTTAGAGGCCGTAAAACTTATCCTACAAGAAAAGCCGGATGTTGTTTTTCTAGATGTTCAAATGCCGGGATATAACGGTTTCGACGTATTGGAACAAATAAAGGAAATAGAGGTAAAAATAATCTTTACGACAGCACATAAAGAATATGCAATTGAAGCACTGAGAAAGGGAGCTTTTGATTATCTGTTAAAACCGATTGACGTGGAAGATTTAAAAAATTGTTTAAATCGTGTTACCGGAAAAGTAAATAAGAGTTCTGTTATCTATCCAAATACAATTGAATTGTCAGTTAAAGATGGGATTATCTTCATAAAACCAAAAGATATTGTAAGACTTGAGGCTTCAGGAAGTTATACGACGATTTATTTAGACAACGGTGTTAAACATTTAGCCTCAAAAAGCATGAAGGAGTATGAAAAATTCTTAGACCCAACTTTGTTTTACCGATGTCATAATTCACATGTAATTAACTTAAAAAAAGTGGTAAAGTTCATCAGCAATAATGGCCTTTTTGCAGAAATGAATAATGGATCGGTCGCAGAAATAGCGAAAAAAAACAAAGAAGAATTTTTGATGAAATTAAAAAAAGGAGCCTGATTATTAATTTCCGAAAATTACGAACAAAATGAACAACAGGGTATACACATTAAGACGTTGTTTTGTTATTATTTTATTTCTAAATCTCTTCTGTGTTCACCTTGTCGGACAAGACACATCGAAAATTGTTAATGATATCACACAATTAAATCCGATTAAGGTAAGTGCAATCTTTTCTCCTACAACAACCGAAGAAATAATTAATGCTGTAAAAACTCATAACGGGCCTATCTCAATTGGAGGCGGGCGTTACAGCATGGGCGGTCAGACAGCCACCGAACAGGCGTTACAAATAGACATGAGAGGTTTTGACAGCGTTTTGCATTTCTCAAAATCTGAAAAAGAAATCACAGTTCAAACCGGTATAACCTGGCGGAAAATTCAGGAATTTATCGATTCGCATAATCTGTCCGTTCGGATTATGCAGACTTATGCCAATTTCACCGTTGGAGGTTCGTTAAGTGTAAATGTTCATGGCAGATACATCGGGCAGGGTCCGATTATTTTATCGGTAAAACAAATAAAAATTGTGTTGGCTAACGGAGATCTGGTTACAGCAAGCCCAACGGAAAATAAAGAAATTTTTTTTGGTGCAATAGGCGGTTACGGCGGATTGGGTGTAATTACCCAGGCTACACTAATGTTAACTGATAACATTAAAGTTGAACGAACCGACAAAGTTCTTTCAATTAAAGAATATCGCCGGTTCTTTGTTGACAATATAAGAAGCGACTCTACTATTATTTTTCATAATGCAGATATTTATCCGAACGGGTATAAAAAAATAAGAGAAATATCTTACAGGGAAACGAAAAAAGATGTCACGGTAAACTACAGGTTAAAACCAAATAGTAAAAAATATAAATTCAACAAATTTGCTTTTAAAGTAATTTCCGGATTTCCATCAGGTAAATGGTTGCGTCAACATGTAATTGACCCTTTATTATACAAGGGCAAACCTGTTGAGTGGAGAAATTATGAGGCAAGTTATGATGTTCTTGAACTGGAACCAAAATCGAGGAAGAAATCAACCTATGTTCTTCAGGAGTATTTTGTTCCCGTTGATCAATTTGATTCTTTTTATCCGTTAATGACGGACATTCTGAGAAAGAACAAAGTAAATGTAATGAACATATCCATCAGACATGCAAAAGAAGATCCGGGTTCTTTGTTGGCCTGGGCAAAAACGGAAGTCTTCGCGTTTGTACTTTATTACAAACAAGGTATCAAACAAAAAAACAAAGACCTTGTTAAAAATTGGACACAACAACTTATTGACGCGGCAATTTCATGCAACGGCACTTATTATCTGCCTTATCAAATCTATGCAACACAAGAACAATTTTTTAAAGCCTACCCGACTTCCGACAAATTCTTTACGCTTAAGAAACAACTTGACCCGACAAATAAATTCAGAAACAAATTGTGGGACGCGTATTACAAATGATTTCCGAAAAATGATATTTAAAAAAAAGAATTGATTGTAGTTCTCTTATCTAAGCCCAATTTAATAAAACCTCCAGTGGAAAATCACTGTGCAATAAAAGAAACTGATGCGCTTCAATTATTGAATTCCCCTGCTTCAGTTTTTGTTTAACTATTTTTTTCATTGTAAGCGCGCCTGCTTTATAACACAGAGCCTGTCCCGCCCAATTAGTAATGCGCGTGATTTCGCGATCCGCAATTTCATCCTGTCCTTTAATGTTATCTTTCCAATATTGCATGGCTTTTTCTCTGCTCCACCCGTAATAATGTATACCAACTTCCATTACTAAACGTGCTGAGCGCACCAAATCCCATTGCCACTTACCTAAATAGCTATAATTATTCTGATACAAACCCATTTCTTTACCATAATCTTCAACGTAACAAGCCCAACCTTCGGCATTACCAAAATAGAAAAAATTATTTCTTAATATTGAACTATCGGAATTGGTATTTCTCATCACAAACTGCAAATGATGCCCGGGTATAGCTTCGTGCATATATAACCATTCCATTGCGCGCGTGTTATGCTTTTGCCTGTAAAAGTTGTATTGAAAAATATCTTTTCCATAGGGGTTGTTTGCCTTATCCAAATACATACCCGGAGGAGTGCTTGCCGTTGCATCGGGCCACTCCATTACACCAATTTGAGGTATATCAATTTGAGGAAATAATTTATAAAGATTCTTCCTTACGGTTTGATCTATCTGGGCGTATGCGTTTAAAATCTGCTCCTTGTCGCTCAAATAAAAAGTATCGCTTTGTAAGTATTTGAAAAAACTATCTTCATCAATATAGCCCAAGGAGGTCTGAATTTTCTTTATTTCTGTTTGTATTTTTTTCACTTCACTTTCTCCCATTTCAAAAACTTCTTCAGGCGTTATATTTACGCTGGTAAAATGTTTAATATAATAAGCATACCAGTCTTTATAGTTGCTTAATTGATATAACCCGTTATCGGGCGTTTTCCTGCCATCCAAATTCCACTTTTTCTCCAAAAGAATACGTTCAAGGTTTATGTTTACCTCGTAGTTAATCTGGTGGTAACGCAGTTTTTCTTCAACACCCAATTTTCTTATATCGAGCTTTGAAAGTTGTTTGGAATAATTAAGAAAAAAGGTCTCCTGTTTATGAAGTTCATCTTTGCTTTTAATACCGGAGAAATTGACTTTATAATCCAAATCGGTTGCAGGAATGTCAAGTTCATTGTATCCTTTAATAAAATCCGTACAAAGTTTATTAAAAGTAATTATTTGTGCCTGTGTATTGCAAAAGATAATAAGGACAAGAAAAATTACGGAATGCAAATAATTTTTATTTTTCATAAAATATTTATTCAGGATTGTGCCAACCATTGCAAAATCTGAGCGGCTACAACAGGATTGTAACTACCCGGGGCAGTTTGTGCCTGCTGAAAGGTTATAGCGTCTTTCATTCCGTGTTCTGTAGCTTTCACAGTTACAAATTCCGCATTACCCGGATGATAAGTGTTTATTGTTTGAGTGATTATCTGATGGTCTTCTTTAGAAGATATGTAATCGCTCTCGCCCCACATAAGCAATGCCTTTCCGGCAAATGATTTCCATGCTCCGGGAATATTTAATTCGTACAACTCATTATTATATTTCCTGGAACGATAATCAAAGATTGAAAGATAATCCTTACAGGTTTCTTTTTTTGCGGCTGCCTCTGAAGTGGTCATTTTCTCTACAAAATAATAAAAAGCGCACTCGCAATATTCTTTAATATAGGCGTCTGTTTCATCGGGGTTCCATTTATACGCTTCACCGATTGTACGCCGTGTTTTAGCAAGATATTCAATAAAGTTAGAACCAATTGTACCATAAGCGATAATACCTTTAATGTTACTCTGTTTGGCTATCAGGGGTGCCATTACTCCACCCATGCTGTGGCCAATAATATAAATCTGATTAGAATCCACATAATCATATTTTTTAATTGCCTTTATTACATTCACGTAGCCATTTAATTCTTCGTTGAAACTTATCTCGTTGCAGGGTTTACAATTCATATTATCTCCCACTCCGGGTTTTTCCGCGCGTATGCAGACGTAACCAGCCCTTGTAAGTGTGTTAAGTAATTTTGTTTCGCTCTTATTCGTATCTAATGGTGTATCCAGTGAATAGCAACCAATCCCTCCTATAAAAACAATAGCGGGCACTTTTACTTTATTTTTCGGTTTACTTAAAATTATTCGTTGAATACCGTTCACTGTTTCAGTGGCTGTATATTGCATATCTATATCAGTATACTCTTCAAAAGGCAGTGCTTTAAAGACAGATTTACCCTGTATAATTTTTTTATCCCTGATAATTTCGTAGGTAAATTCATCGCCGCCTTTATATGTGGAAATTAATTTCATTGTTTCTGTAGTTGTGTTAACCTCTTTACCATTTATTTTCAGCAACACATCACCTTTCTTAAAACCGGCTTGCGTTGCAGTAGTATTGGATATAACCCCTTTTATTAAAACGCCTTTAAGGGAGGACAGTTCCATTATCCGTTTTACATCTTCAGTTATTTGCTCCATTTGAATCCCCAATAACGGGCGCCGGGCCAGTTCCTGTGCTTTGCAAATAATTCCGAAAAGAAATAATGAGATAACCAATGTAGATTTCATGCTTATTGATTTTAATACCTAAAATTATTCGATCCTTAAACACATTTATAAACTATTATTTGAATGGAAACAGCTAAGTATGGACGGTGCAAATAATGTTGTATAAATAAAAATCCCGCTTTGGCATTACCGTAAATAAATTCAAAATTCAGATGAAACACCTGCCGCAAAAACAAGCCCGTCACCAATGTCAAAATTAATTTTTATGCATTAATCTGCTTAAATGTCTTTCTATATACTTTTCAGAAGTAAGCATACTGCGTTGTATTCTGCGTGCATAGTATATACTATCCATCACTTCCTTATTCTTTTCATGTAAATCTGCATAGGCTATGTCAACAAGCACTTTCTGTTCCTCGATCACTTTTTTCTGCTTTTCAGTGATGCGGAAACGATTGAACAGAAAGAAGGAGAAAACCATCACCAATATTAACACTCCGGCCACAGCATAAATAATTATTTGTTGTTTCTTTTTTTCTTCCGCGCTGACCGCTTGCTGCGCCTCCGCTTTTATTTTCAGTTCGGCTTCTTTTTTCTCTACCTCAAAATTGGTTTTCATATCTCCCAATTGCTTACTGTTTTCGGCATTAAAAATACTGTCAGTTAATGTTTTAAATTTAACATGACTTTCATAAGCTTCTTTATATTTGCCTGTTTTGTAATAAATATCAGATAAATTTTGGTAAGATTCCCGTTCTCCGTCAATATCCCCTATTTCTTTACTTATTTGTAATTCTGAATTACTAAATCGTACAGCCTCTTTAAAATTCGATAAATTATTGTACGCAATAGCTATATTGCCATAACAAATTCCTGCGCCTTGTTTATCTCCGGCCTCTTCGCATATTTTTAAATCTTTTAAGTAATACTCTATCGCTCCGCTATAGTTTAACTGGTCTTTATAAACAACCCCGATATTCGTGTAACAACTTCCCATTCCCTTTTCATCACCTATTTCTTTATATATCTTTTCACACCTGAAATAATATTCTAATGCTTTTCCGTATTCAGATTGTTTATGATAAATCACTCCGATGTTCATGTAAGAATTTCCTAACTCTCTTTTATTACCTGTTTTTTGAACAATTTTTAAATTTTTTAAATGATACTCCAATGCTTTAGGATAATTGGATTCATTGTCATAAACAAGTCCGATATTATTATAACAAGTTCCAACCCCTTCTGTATCTCCGATTTCCTCACAAATTTTTAAAGCCTTTAAATAATATTCCAAAGCCTTCGGATAATTAGATTGGTCCTTATATACAAGGCCGATATTACTGTAACATCTTCCGATACGCTTTTTGTCCTGAGTTTCTTCTTTTATTTTCAACGATTTGAAGTGATACTCCAGAGCTTTGGGATAATTAGATTGCATTTTGTAAATATTCCCTATATTATTGTAGCAATCTCCGATTCCTGATTTATTCTTAAGTTCTTCATAAATTTTTAAAGACTCTAAATAATAACCCAAAGCTTTTTCGTAATTATCTTTTCTGAAAAATGATACGCCTAAATTGATAAGAGTTTGAGCGGCCCAGGCACGCCCCCTTTCCGAAGGAAGAGAGTTAGAAAGTTGAAGTTGTTGTTTGCCTAATATAATTGCCGTATCCGGATTGCTTTCTCTGTAATAAGACACAAGAGCACTTATTGCTTTTAAACGGTTGGTATCTGCCTGTGCTTTGTTGTTATATATTGCCCGCAGGGAATCAGTTTTTTTGTTTTGTGCGGGGCAAACACAAAAAGCAGAAATAAACAAACAAAACAAAATATATCTTACGGGCACTTTCATTTAATTTTTCTTCATCAACCTGTTTAAATGTCTTTCAATATATTTTTCAGAAGCAAGCAAAGCAACCTGTATCCGTTTAGCGTAATGTATTGAATCTAAAATCTCCTTTTGCTTTTCCTCAATAATTTCTTTTTGCTCTGTTATTTCAATATTCGCTTTTCGTTTTTGTAAAAAACTGCGGTAAGCAAATACCGCAAATACCAACACTAAGAATAAAATGAAACATACGGTTAATATAATTTGTTTTTGTTTTTCACGTTCTGTATCGGCAATCGCCTCCTTTTTATCCTGTTCCAATTTAGCGGCTTCTTCTTTTTTATCAAACTCATAATTCATTTGAAGACGCATGCTTTTTTTTGTACTTTCTTCATTATTCAGGCTATCGCGCGCTTTAATAAAGGCCTTATAATATCCTAAAGCGTCTTTGTACCTTCCGGTGTTTTCATAAATCGCGCTGAGTTGCTCATAACCATATTTGATAAGATACAGTTCTTCAATTTCTTTGGCCAGGGTTAAACCTTTATTACCATATGTTTCTGCTTCTTTGTATTTTTTTGATTTGTTGTAAGTCGCGCTTATACATACAAGCGAGTTAGCCATTCCCTGTTTGTCATTCATGGCTTCATTTATCTTTAAAGAGATTAATTGATTTTGCAAAGCTTCCTTATAGTTATCCTGGTAATAATAAATATTACCAATGTTATTATAAGAAGAGGCCAGGCCGGCTTTATCGCCAATCTCCTCTCTTATCTTTAATGCAAAAAAATAATTTTTTAAGGCTTCGGAATAATTATGCTGACTATTGTAAACAGCCCCTATATTATTGTAATTATTGGCCAGCCATGGTTTGTTTTCTATTTGCTCATTTATCTTTAAAGCGGAATAATAATTTTTTAAGGCTTCGGTAAAATTTTCCTGAAAATAATAAATAGTGGCTATGTTATTATAAGAACCCGCAATACCTTTCTTATCATCAATTTCTTCTCTGATTTTTAACGCTTCAAAATGATTTTTGAGGGCTTCAGGATAATTGCCTTTATTCTGATAAATTGCACCTATAATATTAATGGCTTTCGCCATTCCCTTCCTGAAATTTAAAACCCGCGAAAGATCGGATGCTATATGCGCGTAGTGCATAGCTGTATCATAACTTCCCGTTCTCCATAATTTTTCCGATAGTTTGTTAAGAGTGTTTACTTTATCAGAATCCTCTTTAGCGGTTTTTAAAACACCTTGTAAGGAGTCAATTGCCCCATTCTGGGTAAAACAAAAAAAACGGAAAGAAATGAATAAAGAGATCAACAATTTTTTTCCCATCAATTAAAGATATAAAAAAAATTATACCTGCACTTTTTTCCAAAAGCCGGTTTTGACAAAAGGTTTACTGACCTGTAATTAAAAACAAAAATGAGAAGGTGAACAATTCTGTTATTTTCGCTTAGAATTATCTTATTATGCCTCCTTTGTACCTGAGTCATATAAATAATCAAAAAATTTCATCATCACTATAAAAGGGTTTTCGATTTATACTTAAATTATCAAAAAAGAATTTATATAAGTGTACAACCTTTTACCTGGTTCGGGCCTTTTAGCATTCGGTTCAAAAACCGGGAAGTCATCAAATTTGAAATCGAAATTATGTTAATAAAAGCAATTTGGGTTAATGTGTTGCACTTTTGATTCATCATTATAAAAATGAATTTGTAATATATTGGTTTAAAGTTATTTAATAATATCATTCGATTCCGGTACTCGACTACAAAAAACAACTTCTTCTGTAATTGGATGGAGGGATTTTAATTTTAGTCTCCTTTTGCCCGGTTCTGTTCAAAATAAAAGTATCTTGTTCTTTTGCCGGTTGCGGAATTTTCACTAAATTTAACTTATTGATAATAACACGTTTAACGAAAATTGCATTTTAGAGACTTAAAGTATTTTATACAACACCCAACCATTTTTTAATCAATGTCATCTATATCAAAACAGGACGAGAAACAATTTTTTGTGCAAGATCAGGAATCAGAGCTTATAAAGAAATGCCTTGATAATGACCGGTCAGCTCAAAACAAATTATACAGTCTCTTTGCAAAAAAAATGATGTCCGTTTGTTACAGATACAGTAAAAACCTTGAAGACGCGGAAGATACGCTTAACGAAGGTTTCATGCGTGTGTTTGAGAAATTAGGTTCATTTAAAGGCATAGGTTCTTTTGAAGGTTGGATACGTAAGGTAATGGTAAATGTGGCTCTTGAAAAGTTTCGCAAAAAAAATATCCAGTTCTCTGAATTTAATTTAAACGATGCGCACGATTCTGTACAAATGGATACACAAGAAGACGTGTTAAGTAAATTAAACGCAAAAGAACTTCTTAACCTGGTACAAAAATTGCCTCCGGTTTATCAGATGGTTTTTAATTTATACGTTTTTGAAGGATTAAAACATAAAGAAATAGCCGACATGCTCGGAATCAGTGAAGGGACTTCAAAATCAAATTTATCAGACGCCAGGGAATGGCTTAAAAAAGGAATTGATACTTTATATGTAGAAAAAAAGACAGCAAGCAAATGAGAGAAGATTTACATAAAATAGATGATTTGTTCAGGGACACAATAGAAAACTACGAGTTTTCTCCCTCAGACAAAGTTTGGAATTCGATTGACGGAAAACTGCAGCAAAAAATTGCCCTGGCAAAAGAAAAAACTATCCGCAATCTTCGCTTTTCGGTAGTCGCTTTGGTAGCTACGATTTGCGTATTTGTTGCTTACCATTATTACACTCCGCAAACTGCGGGCAATTCAATAGTTAAATCACAACCCGGAATTAAAACAGGTAACAGCATAACATCAAATAATAATGGGCTTGCAGAAGAAACCATACCGCAATCTGCAAACAACACCCAGGTTTCTTCCATCAAAAATGAAAACAAAGAAAATAGCTCTTATGTTTCAAACAGGAAAGAAAGCGATGTGAATAAAAATGCAGAAGTACAACAGCCTGAAAAAATAATTGTTGCCGAGAAAAATACAACCGAAAACGATTCTAAAAATCAGAATCAGTCGGTACAGAAATACACTTCCATTGTGAATGATGCAAATCATACTAAAGACAATGGTATTTCTAAAAATAATACAATCCCTTCTAATAATAATTTGGTTTCAGATAATTCTGCGAAGAAAGACAACAATATTGCACAAAACAATACAACTGAAGTAAATCCGAAAAAACCGGACGTTCCAGGAACGAATGCGGAAATTCAGGAGAACATTATTTATGTGCCGAGCGCTTTTACACCTAACGGCGACGGACTGAATGATTTCTTTGTACCGAAATCAGCTGAAGAATTGAAAGAGTATAAATTATATATATATGATTATCGCGGCATTCAGGTTTTCTTCTCAGACGATATTAATAAGGGCTGGGACGGAAAGTCAACAAACAACGGATTGGAAACTATTAAAGAAGATGTTTACATCTGGCGTATTGAATTAAGGACTTCCAAAAACGAAGCACATCAGTTTAAAGGTACGCTTACGCTTGTAAAATAAATACCCGTTCTTTAAAAATCATCGTATAACATAAGTGACAAGTCTTATTTAATTTGCGATGAAAATGATTTTCTAAACCTTCAAATTTCTTTTTACCAGCTCTTACCGTTTATCCTTTCCCCTGTACCTAAATCGGTTAAACAATTAATCTTACCCGCCATTTTCAGAAGTGATTTTTACGGTTTTGTCGAATTGTTTGTATCTGTTAAAAATGTTATTTTAATCTTAAAAAAGCTTTTAGTAAATTTATATGATTTAAAATCTTGCACGAAATGAAACCACTTTTAAAAACGTTTTTTATTATGATTGTTCTGGTATTTACGCAGGTAAATCTCAGCGCGCAAACTAAAACTCTTGCAAATAGTTTTGTAATTCTGAATAATAAATTGCCCGAAAAAACGGCATTTTATACAAAATCCATTGAGGCAGCGGATATGGAACAGTATCGCCTGCGAGATAAACGCGTGCACCTGGAATTTGAGAATGGTTTTGAGGTAGAATTATATTCAGCCAAAGAATTATTTGTAAAGGGCGAAATACTTAACATAAACAATTACCCTGTTACACATGGAACAGGAAAACTTCCGGTATTCGGCATCTTGCCAAACGGCCATTTAACCGCGAAGGTATTCAGTGAAATGAAAAAATAATTTTACCACTACACTAATGAAAAAAATTTACCACTTAGCATTTTTATTTTTTTGTTCTTCGCTTGCGCTTGCGCAACCTGCTAATGATAATTGCTCAACAGCACAGCCGATAGGCTCTTTACCCACACCTGCTGCTTGTCCGAGTGGGGCGGGTACTTCCATAAATGTAGGAGGTACTCTGAACGGAGCAACAGCCGCAAACCCTTATACCTATCAAGGTACAGGATGCACCGGTACAAGTACAACTATGGCTGCCCCGGCCAATGATGTATGGTACACATTTGTAGCATCAGGCTATCAACTTAATGTAATTGTCTCCGGAAGCGTTGTTAATCCGAATATAGCTTTATATTCAGGTACGTGCGCTGCTTTGGGCGGAGGCATCGGCGGATGTGCTGTAGGAACTGCAGGCGGTGCAGCAACACTTACAGTTAATCAGATGGTACCCGGCACAACTTATTATATCCAGGTTTCAGGAAACTCTGCCGGAGCCGGTGGGAATTTTAATTTAAATTTAAGCAACTCTATTGATTGTAATGCTTGTTTAGGTGCAACTAATTTAACGGTAACTCCGCCACCTACAAACGGCGCTTACCCACCGGGTACTACAGTTAATTTTTGCTTTAAGGTAAACAGTTATACGCAGGTTAATACGAATTGGCTTCATGGAGTACAGCTCGCGTTCGGATCCGGATGGAATTTAGGTTCTTTAACCACCACTCCTCCTCCTCCATGTTCAGGTAGCGGCGTTTGGTCTTATTATCCCGGGGGATGTACATCATCAGCCACAGGAGTACATTGGCCGGCAGGATTTTATTTTGAAACTTCATCAGGCGCCAGTTGTATTTGTATGAATGCAAATCCGGGCGATAATTTCGGTGATAATTGTTCCGGTGCAATATCAGCCGCTAACTGGAATTTCTGTTTCAGTATAACAACTGCGGCTGCCTGCAACCCGGGTTCTGACTTGTCGGTTATAATAAATACAAGCGGTGACGGAGAATCAGGCGTATGGTCAAATACGGGTTGTTCGGGCGATCCTCCAACTATTTTTCATGCTATAGGAACTTGTTGCCCGCCAACTATGTCTTCAACACCCGTTTCCTGCAATGGTGGCAGCGATGGAACAGCAACTGCAACACCTGTTGGAACACAAAGCCCTTATACCTATACATGGACAAATTCAAGCGGTGTAGTAGTCAGTACAACCAGCGGAGTTGCGGGAGCAAATACAGCTTCGGGTTTACCTGCAGGAACTTATACTGTATCTGTTGTAGATAAAAATAATTGTCTCTCAACAAACACAGTTACTATTACTCAACCTACCGCAT